>NZ_JBWKCJ010000007.1:0-259128 GCF_056436545.1 Streptomyces sp. NPDC043738
CGACAAGATGCCCGCCGGTACCTGACCCGAGCCCCGGCACGGCTGCCACCGGACAGATCCTTGGGGTCAGGGGGTCTGTCCGCTTCCGCCCGCGCGGAACCCCAGAGCACAAGCAGCCGACCTTCCTGCAAAGAGCACCAAGATGACTACCGACGCCAGGTCCGACACCAAGCCCGAAGCGGAGGGGAATCCACCCGACGGTGCCAGCAGTCGTCCTTGGCTGGGTGCGCTGGCCATCGTCATGGTGGGAACCTTCATCACCGTCCTCGACTACTTCATCACCAACATCGCCGTGCCCACCATCGAAGCCGATCTGGGCGCCAATCCCGCCCAGACACTGCCGGATCTGAGCCCGTGGCCGTTATGCGCGATCACCGTGGTGAGCCACGGTGACATCGCCCACCGGGTCGCGTCTTCACCGCCGCCTCGTCATCGACCTCGTCCGGGTCGCGCGGCGCCCGCTTCCCGCCGGGCAGCTCCGGCAGCTGGAAGGAGTAGTGGCCAAGCATGTTCACGTGGTGGCGGACGAACGGCGAGAGCCGGGCGACGTCCTTCTCACGGACATCGAAGCCGTCCGCCTTCGGCTTCGCCACGGCGGCGTCCAGGTAGCGGGCGGTGAACAGCACCAGCGCGTTCAGCACGAGGCCGAGGGCGCCGATCTGGCCTTATCCGAACTTGGCGCGCTGACCGCCTGGGGCCGTCTCTCAGCCGACAGGTCGCTCGCTGAGAGTAGCGACCGAATTTCCTTGAGGATCGGTGGCCTCCCGGGCGTGTCGCCGAGCCGGTTCTCGCGAGGGTGCCCGACGAGGACGTCGCTGGCGCCTTGGAAAATGCTCCGCATGGACGATGCTGTCACGCTGCTTCGGCGAGCGACTGGTCTACTCCCCGAGGGCGCCCGGGCCGAAAACGGTGTGACGGGTGACGACGTGCGCGACTATCAACGGCACCAGGAGTGGGAGCTCGTCCTCGAACTCCTGATGGAGATCGCGGACGAGCAGCCGGTTTCCTTGCGATTCTGGTCGCTACTCGGGGACGCAGCCCGCCAGATGATGCTGGAGCACAGTGCCGACTGGTGCGAGTGGCGGGCCTGGGAGATGCAGCACGGCACCCTCCGGGCCAGGCTGAGCCTGCTGAGCACGAAGGAGGGCGGACGTCAGACCGCCTTCTCCGGGCAGGGGCAGCTGCGGCCGCTCTGGGACATCGGCAACCGGGCGCCCGATGGCGGACGGTCGGTGAACGTAGCGCGACTGTGGGTGGAGGGTGCGCCCGGCCTGGTACCGGGAGAGAGTGCGACGGTCCGTTTGGCGCCACTGAGCCCCGAACAATGGCGCCATGTGCGGCCGGACGATGTGATCACCATGCACGAGGGCAGGCCGGTTGTCGGCACGGCCGTGATCATCGAGGTCACACCGCCTTTCGTCGCTGGGCACGAGGGAGATCTGTAGGCGCGATCTGCAGGGTGTCCGAGCCGCGCGGAGGGTTGCGGGTCAGTCCGGGCTGGTCGCGTAGCGCCCGCAGATGGGAAGATGACCGGCATGACGATCAACAGAAAGGCCCATGCCGCGTAGTCGGCCAGGGCGCGTCCGGGCCGAGTTGCCGCGCCGGCGCCGGAAGCATGACGACAGCACGGCCATCCGTGGCCTCTCCTCGGCCGCACTCGCCGAGGTTCGACGGATCGAGCGTCAGAAGAAGTACCTGTGGCCGGGCTCGATCGGGTCGGCGATGGTGCGCTGGCAGAGCTTTGTCCACCAGCCGAATCGACGGTTGTGGGAGTACGAGAGCGATGGCTGCACGGAGTGGGCCTGTTGCGGTGATCCGTGGCGGGCCCGAGAGTTCCTCGAAGCGGTGATGCTGGCGATGTCCCGCCGCCGGTCGCGCGAACTTCGCAGCCTCGTTGAGGCTTTGGACCGACGGTACTGATGCGAGGCGGCACCGCCGTCACTGCTGGGCATCAAGACGTCCGGCACTGCTGCGGAAGTCGGGCATGCCGAGGTGGACGGTGGTGTGTCGGGCTGCGAGGTCGCGCATGGCGGGGAGTTTCCGCTCGGCGGCGAGGCTGGCCTCGATCGCGGCGACCTCGCCGAGCCAGCTTTGTTCCCTGGCCTCCTGGAGCCGGTCGAGCAGGTTCGTGTGGATTTCCTCCAGGCGGGGCATCTGTTCGGGATCGGGCCGCAGGACGGGGCAGCGGATGCAGGCGTGTTCGTGGACGCAGGGAGTACCGAAGTCGCGTGCGCAGACGCCGAGGGCGACCTTCCGCAGCTCGAAGTGGTCCAGGAAGTCCTGCCATTCCTGCGCGGTGGGTTCGCGGTACTCCTCGCCGGGTCGCAGCGACCGGCGGCGGGCGATGAAGGACCGGTGGTGGTTGATGACGTCCTCGGGAGAGATCGCGGCATAGCCGAGAGTCGTGTCGACCATCCGATGGCCACAGATGCGGGCGGCGATGTGAGGCGGCAGGCCGGAGCGGAGGGCATCGGTCACGAAGATTCTCCGGAAGTCGTGCGGTGTGTAGCGCAGCTGCTCATCGCCGGGCCCGGTCAGCCCGCTGGCGGAGAGGGCGTCGTTGAGGCAGGTGTAGATGTAGTTGCGCGGGATCGTCCGGTCTTCTGGGCCGCAGCGGCGCTGGAAGAGGAACGGCATCGGTGCACTCCAGAGTCGTTCCAGGCTGTCGTGGGCGGAGACCTGCGCGACCGCGACGCGTTCTGGGACCGTCGCGGCCGACTACTCGGCCGCGGGCCGGATCTCAGCGGCGATTCCGGCGTCGATGTCGATCGCATCACTCTGCGCATGTGTGGCCGCGTACCGCTTCAACGCCGCCTCGACCCGCGCCACCGAGCTCGCGCCATGGCCTGCGGGCCGCATCACCGCGCTTGGCGACGCCGTCCACGCGACACCACCCACCGCCGGGATGGGGGCCGGCGCGGCAATCCGCGATGCTGTCGCCCGGCTGCGTCATCGATGATCAATGTCGGCGTAAGCCGCGCGGCTCAGTCCTCGCGGCCGCCGTCATCGTCGTCCAGCTCTACCGCGTCCGGGGCGCGCAGAGGCCGCAGGCCCTCACGCGGGGACGGGAGGCGGTGAAGCTGTACCGGCCGAGCACGTTCGGGGTGCGGTGCTTGAGCGGGGACAGCGGGGGCGAATCTTTCGCGTGAAGGGTGCGGGAGGTCACCTGCCGCGTTTCAGGCGTACGACGACCGGGGCGCCGAAGGGATCGCCGGACTGGTTGACCTGGACGTGTCCGGCGCCCAGCCACTCGTCGGTGCCGGGCACCCGGTGGATCTCCTTCAGCCACAGCGACTGGTTCGACTCCTTGCGGGCACCGGTCGACACGGGCAGGCGGTGGCGCTTGATCTTCACACACCGGCCGTCGTCGGTCAGGTACCAGTTGCCGTCGAGGAACAGGCCCTCGTCGTCCTGACCCACCGGGGTACGCAGAGCGCACCCGCCGGGCACAGGATCCTGTTCGACCCACTTCGAGCCGTCCCAGCGCAGTCGGATGGACTCGTCCGCGGGTTCGTTCTCGACCTCTCCGTGGTTGAAGCCGTTGTTGCCGTATGCGCGCACCTCACCACTGTCGAGCGCGAAGACCTGGGTGAGGCCGGCGCTGGGCTCCGGCGGGATCGGCTCCTCGAAGCGGGCTTGTGGAGTCTCCACCGACTTCCAGGACGTGCCGTCCCAGTGCATCGAGGCGGGCTGGCTGTAGCGCTCGCCGTAGCTCAGTTCGGTGCCCGGCCCGGTCGAGCGGCTGCCGACTGCCCAGACGTCGTCGGGACCGACCACGGCGAGGTCGGAGGAGCCGTACGGCAGGCGGGTCGTGGTCCAGCGGGTGCCGTCCCAGTGCTGGGCGGTCTGCTCGCCGCCGAGGGCCCAGATGTCGTCCGGGCCCGAGGCCTCGAAGTTGCCGACATTGCCTGGCGGGGGGCTCGGTACCGCGGACCAGCGGGTGCCGTCCCAGCTTCTCCAGCGGTTCACGGCGGTGCCGCCTTCAGAGGTCTGCGGCCGCAGCCACAGCACTTTCTGACCGACCTCTTCGAGCAAGGGCGGGTAGACGCCGGCGTCGAGAGCTTCGGGAAGGGGTTCGCGTTTCCACTGCCTACCGTCGTAGTGCAGCAGGTGGGGGTTGGACTTGCCGTTGTTCTCGGTCCCGACCGCCCAGATGTCGTCCTCGGCCAGGGCAGCGACATCGACGAGCTCTCCACTGAAGTCCGCGATGTGCTCGAACTCCCAAGTGAGGGAGACTGCAGGGGCCTTCGGCGCGGCGTCCTTGCCGCCGGAGCCCGCCGTGTCGGCGGAGGCCGTGGTCCGGGAGCCGGTCGGATCGGAGTCCGTTCCGCACCCCGCAGCCGTGACCACAATGGCCAGCACGGCCATGGCCGCAATGCCCGTGTGCCTGATTCCCGCAGCTCTGCACATGATCGCTCCCCATTGCCGCTCCTCCTCGGAGCGGCTCTCAGCGAGCGGCAGCGTACCCCGGCCAACCGGTGCCGCATGCTGCGGCGGGGGACGGCCAGGCCGCCGACCCGCCGGATGCTTCCTGCTGACCAGCCCCCGTCCCGGGCGCGAGGACGCACAGCGCGCCTTCCACGCGGCCCTCCGCCCACGAGGGAACCCCACCCGACCAGGAGGCTTCCGGCTCGGCCATGTCGTGGCCGCCGACAGCCTCGCCAGTCAACTACGGGCTGTGAGTGTCAGGCTCGGCTACCAGTCGGTCGGTATCAGCTGCTCATGCCGCCGGCGAAGGGCGTCATCTGCCAGTGGTCGACCGCCGGCTTGAGGTACTCCATCAGTTCGGGAAGCTGCGGGACCAGGGTGAGGGTGGCGATGACCCGCAGCATGCCCAGGGCGTTGACGAAGGCGAGGACCTCCCCGTCGAGCCGCCTCGTGCCGTTGCGTCGTGCGCCGCGGTTGTAGGCGGCTTCGTGTTCGGGCCCGAGAGCGGCCAGGTCCCACTCGACGGGCCCTAGGGTGACCAGTTCGAAGTCGGCGTAGAGGTCGCCGTCCACCCCGTTGAAGATGTTCGCGGGCGGGGAGTCGCCGTGGATGGGTTGGAGGTCGACGCCGGGGAACCGAGCCTCGAAGGAGCTGCGTGAGCGTACGAGGGGTTCGAGGAACCGCCATTCGCGGCGGGCCCGGTCGAGCTCGGCCGCTCCGATCAGGTCGGGATGCTGGTCGAGCAGGGCGAGGCCATCCGCGATGAACCGCGGGTCGGCCGCGGACAGGAACTCCAGGCGGCGGCCCGGGTAGGCGCGCAGTACCGCATGCAGGTCGGCGACGCTCTCGGCGTTCGCGACGTAGTCGGGCTCCTCGTCCCGGGCCTCCTCGACGAACGACCAGAACGTCATCGAGAACCCGTCGCGCCGCACGGGTTCGCGCGGCACGAGCGGGCTGGGCGCGATGACCGGGATCTTCTGGTCGGCCAACCACCGTGTGACATCCAGCTCGTCCTGCTGGCGACGCGCGAGGGCGGCCAGGTCGTCCGGGCGGGGCAGGACGGTGGGAATCCGGGCCACGACCGGCGAGGGGGCCAGGTGGACGACGACCGAGAAGACGTCGTGGAGCACCGTGGGCTCGGTGACGGTCAGGCCAAGCTCACACCCGGCCGCGACGGCTGCCTCGACGGCGGCGGAGGTGCGGTCGGCGCGCTGTTGTGGTGTCAGGAAGGTGGTCATGGATCCCTTGTCCCAGTGGATTGATGGATGTCAGGCGATTCAGGGCGGGCCGGACCGGGTCAGCGCCTGCGGCCGGCGTGCAGTTCCAGCCGCTCGGCTTCGAAGCGCGCACGGAAGTCGCGATCGTGCGAGACCGCGACCACCGCCCCTGGGTACGCCGCGAGCGCCGCCTGAAGGTCCTCGACCAGGTCGAGTGCGAGGTGGTTGGTCGGCTCGTCGAGGACGAGGAGGTCCGCGGGCCGGGTCACCAGGGTCGCGATCTGCAGCCGTCGCTGCTGTCCCACGGACAGTGCGGCGACCGGGACGTGCAGGTCCTGTTCACGGAACAGGCCCAGGGACAGGAGCTGTTCGGCGTACTCGTCCGGCAGCCCGGGCCGCCCGGTGGCGAACGCGGCGAGCAGCGTCAGCCGCGTGGCGTGCGCGGGCAGTTCCTGAGTGAGGTAGCCGATCCGGGCGGGGCGGCGCGCCGTGCCCGCGTCCGGCAGCAGGTCGCCCGCCAGGACGCGAAGCAGCGTCGTCTTGCCCGCGCCGTTCTCGCCCGTGACAAGGAGGCGCCCTCCGGGCTTGATCGCCAGGAGCCCGTCCAGGCGCAGCCGTTCCCCGACGCGTACGTTGTCGAGCTCGGCGAGGGTGCCCTGGACCGGGCCGCCGGCTGCCGACGGCAGCGCCGTCGTGAACCTGAGCGGTACCGGCGGCTCCGCCACCGGGTTGCGCCGCAGCCGATCCAGGCGCTCCCGCACCGAGCGCACCTGCCCGCCGAGCTTCGCCTCGCTGGAGCGGCGGTGCTTGCCGAAGCCCTGCTTCGGGTCGCGGCTGGTGGTGGCCAGCCTCCTGCCTGCGGCCTCCAGCAGTTCCTGTGTGCGGGCCACCTCCTCGACCCAGTCCGCGTACCGCTGTTGCGCTCGGCGCCGGGCGGCGGCCTTCGCGGCACGGTAGCCGACCCAGCCGTCGCCGTACCTGCGCACGGTGCACTCGTCCCGGTCGACCTCCAGGATCGTGGTGGCGATGCGGTCCAGGAAGCCGCGGTCGTGGGTGACCGCGACGACGGTGCCGCGATGTGCGCGCAGGTGTTCCTGCAGCCAGCGCACGGCCGCCGCGTCGAGGTGGTTCGTCGGTTCGTCCAGGAGCAGCAGTTCGGGGCCGGCGGCCAGGACGCAGGCGAGCGCGAGGCGCGACTGCTCGCCGCCGGACAGTGAGCCGAGCAGGCGCTCCCGGGGGAACCGGGCCAGCCCGAGCCCGTGCATGGCGGCATCCACACGGGCGTCCGCCTCGTATCCGCCGCGTTCCTCGTAAGCGATCAACAGCTCGCCGTACGCGGCAAGTTCCTCGTCCGACGCGTCGGCGAGGGACTCCTCTGCGGCACGGAGCCTTCGCTCCATATCGCGCAGTTCGCTCAGCGCAAGGTCGACGGCGTCCTGCACGGTGCGGTCCACATCGAGGTCGAGGGCCTGGGCGAGGTGGCCGGTTCCGCCGGGAAAACGTACGGTGACCTCCCCGGCGTCCGGCGTCTCGGCCGTGGCGAGCAGCCGCAGCAGGGTGGACTTGCCGGAGCCGTTCTCACCAATGACGGCGGCCTTCTCGCCCGGCCGGACGGTGAAGGAGACCTGGTCGAGGATGGTCCGGGTGCCGTAGGACTTGGTGACGGACTTGACAGACAGCTGCGCCACCGCGGGGACGGTGGTGGGCAGGGCGGTATGAGCGCGGTCGCGCATAGGACTTTCCCTGGGCATACGAAGGGTCTACGGGCAGCAGAAACGGCGGCAGGGGCCGTGCCCGGACTCAGACGAAGAAGAGGAATGCCATGCCCTCACCATAACAAGACGAACCGTCTCGCTTCAATTCGCGCGGGCGCGAAGTCCGTGAGCCGCAGCACCCCGCCCGTCCGGGGACGGTGCGACGTGGGCAGCCCAACGCAGCGGGTACGAGGTGTGACGACGGCCGCCGAACGCCCGGCCCGGTGGCCGTCGGTCGTGCGTACGGTGCCCTACGCGTTGCCCCTGTAGGCATCACATCCAGCAGACGTGACGCCACGGGTCCGTTTCAGCGCCTTCCCGGGAACAGTCCGTGAAGGCGCTCATGACCGGCGTGGAGACGTGCCACGTCAGCTGCCCGGACACCGAACCCAGCCTCTGGCGTTGTACCGACCTCGGCGGTGTAACCAAGGCCGGCCGGGCCAGGCAGCGTCGCGTACACGCGCGCCCGGACGCCCGGCTCTCCAGGCACGCACCGCACGCGGGCGACACCGGAAGTCATCCACAGCGCATCCAGGTCCGCCAGCGCCGCCTGGGCGGTCACCTCATCAGCGGCGGTGATGTCGAGCACCAACAGGCCGGGCTCACCAAGGTGCTGCTCGTCGATTCGATCGTCCATGCGAGCGCGGACGTCGCCAGAGACCGGGCCTGGCTCGATCAGGACGGCCGGCGTGGTGCGACGTGACCGTTATCGCCTGGCGGGTCGGCGTCTGGTCCGGCAGGGTGCCGGGGTGATGAGCGATGAGTACGAGATGTCATACGCCCACCCCGACTCTGTCGAGGGCCTGCTGCAACGGGGGCGTGGGCTGGGCGCGGTCCGAGCGCTCCGGGACCCGCAGGGGTCCGCCGTGCTCGTCCTGGATGGGGTCCGCCGTGACTGGCGATGGGAGGGGACCGACGATCGGTCTGTGTACCTGGCGCGTCTGGTCCAGGACCTGGGGCTGTCCCCAAAACCAGTCTTGGACCAGCTCGCGGGGGACCAGGAGGCTTGCTTGCGGGCCTGCGAGGTACTGGAGCTGCTGGCTCTCGCCGGATCGGATCAGGCCCGGGAGGGGCTTCGGGCGTATATCCGGGAAGGTGAGCACTGGGCCCGTGTACTGGAGTCGGTATCAGCCGGCTGGCCGCCAGAGTGGTGGGAAGACCTCGGCGACATCGCCCGCGCTCGGATCAGCAAAGAAGCAGAGCTTCCGTGGTACTTCGAGCCGTGGGGGCGGTTCGGGATCGAGGTGCACAGTCGCCCGTCCGTTCCGCGGCCATCACTGGCAGGACTCAGCGCCGAAGAGCTCTTCTCCCTGCTCGTCGACAACCGCACTGACGACAACACGAAGGTCGACGCACTGCGTGCACTGAACCAAGAGCCCACTGAGGAACTGATCCCTCTGGTTCCCTCATTGGGCACCCTGGACGGGCGCCGGCCCTTGCCCCTGCTCAGGCGGGCCGTCGAACGCCTCGGCGCCGCCGCGGTACCGGCTGCGCACGGCTGGGCGCAGGACGGACGCCCCTGGCTGGCCCAACTGGGGGCGGACGTCCTGGCCGACCATCCCGGCCCCGAGGCATTGCCCGGACTCGTGAAGGAGCTCGCCGAGCAATGGGCGGCGCGGGCCTGGTGCGGTCCCGACCGGACGGCCCGCCGCCTGGCTCGGTTCGGGCCCGACGCTGCCGGAGCGGTGCCCCACTTGCGGCGCTTCTGGCTGCGCACCCCGCACTCAATCGAGCGGGCCGCGTACCTGGAGGCACTCGCAGCCATCGACCGGAACGGTCTGGACTTCGCGTACACCGAGTCCCTCTGGGACTGTGAGGAGAGCGCACGGCTACTGGGCATCGCCTCGGCACCCGCAAGCGCGGAGGCCATGGAACGGATCGCGGCACTGCGCGATGACCCGATGGAGACGCCCGAAGTGCGAACCGCGGCTCTAGCACGACTGGTGGCCCTTACGAGCCCACATCTGTCCTGACGTGTCCCCTACGAGCCCGCATCTGTCCTGACCCAGCAGGCATGGAAGAGAACAGCTGCCTCGGGAAGCTGACCCAGTGCATCGACCGCCACAACGAGGATCCCGGCCTCGTCCAGGACGAGGTCCTGACGGTCGGTCGACTGCTGGTCGGCCGACACCCGCTTGTAGACCAGGTTGGCCATGCCGCTCCTCGTTCTGGTGGTCGCATTCGACTCTGGCTGTCAGCAAACCCTGTCATCAGCCACCATCGGATGTGATTGGATCCGCGCCGCCGACGGGCCCCGAAGAGTCCGGGTCCATTGGACGTGTACGGCGCCTGTCGTCATTCGTTCGTTTGCCGGCACCACACCAACATCTGTCCGGCAAGGCCCCTGGAAGCGCGGCCATTTCGGTGGATCACACCTGCCAGCACGGACCGGGCGCCGTCGGAACGCCGACGAGCGACGCCTGGCTCACGCTGCGGCGTAGTCGGCGAGTGAAGGCTCCAACAGGCCGAAGGCGCTGTCCGCCTCCGCGATGACAGTGGCGGAGATTCGGGCGTTGTCCTGGCCGGTGAGGGTGAGTTCCTGGATGCGCTGGAACAGGGTGCGGTGCACGGCGGCGAGCAGGGCGGCGGCGGTGCGGGGGGTGATGTCGCCGCGGGGTGCGCCGGTGGCGTCGGCCAAGGCGTCGGCCAAGGCGGCCTCTCGCAGGTCGTGCAGGTCGCGCAGTCGGGCGGAGAGGGTAGGGCTGTCGGCGATCATGCGGGCGAAGTCGGGGCCGGAGAACCCGGCGACCGGGTCGGCAGCAGCGGCCGCGTCGGCGAAGGCGCGGCGCAGGGCCGACAGGGCCGACTCGCCGGCCTGACGGCCGGTCACCGTACCGGCCAGGGAGGCGGTGAAGGCGTCCTGGTGGTCCAGGGCCAGGTCCTCCTTGCGCGGGAAGTAGTTCGTCACCGTCTTCTTCGCCACCCGTGCGGCGGCGGCGATCTCGGCGATGGTGGTCCGCTCGAAACCCTGGGCGAGGAACAAGCCGGTGGCGACGTCCGAGATGAGCTGCCGGGTCTCCTGCTTCTTGGATTCCCGCAGGCCGGTAGGGGGTGTGGACGAGATGGCATCAGTAGTCATGGAGCAATCTTACCCTCGTGGCATTTTTATGTTGACACCCTCAAGGGGGTCAGGTTAAGTTTACGTCCGTCGTAAATTTTCTACGGAGCGAAGAACGGATGTGTCCATGCTCGAACCCCGCCCTGTCGCCCTTCGGATCGCGCCCATCGATATCGGCCCGGTCCTGGCCGGGCGCGGCAACCGCGCCCCGGCTCTGCCCCGTGGCAATCAGCGTCCCGCCCACGCTCTTGCCGCACCTGGTCGGTGGGTCCCCCCGAAGGCCCGCAATCTGCCGCGCCGCTCCGGCTACTGACCTGCACTCACCCCACACCCGCACCCCCACCCGGAATCCAATGAGGAGAAGCGCCTTGCAGATCACCGCGTCCACCGTCTCGCTCACCGTCGACGATGTCGCCGCGTCCCAGCGGTTCTTCACCACCCACCTCGGCTACGCCGAGCAGGCCGCCGCCGACGGATTCGCCTCCCTGTCGCGCGGCGACGCCGCGATGGACATCGTCCTGCTCGCACGCGGCACCGAAGTGCTGCCGGCCGACCAGCGTGACCAGCACGCCTCCGGCCTGATCCTCGCCTTCACCGCCACCGGCATCGAGATCGAGGAGAAGCGGCTGCGCGCCGAGGGCGTTGAGATCACCATGCCGCTGCGCGAGGAGCCCTGGGGCGAGCGCCTTTTCCAGGTCACCGACCCCAACGGCGTGATCGTCCAGTTCGTCGAGTGGGTCACCCCGTCCGCACCCGAGAACGCCTGAGGTCCCACCGCACCGGGCCAAGTCGGTCCGAGCCACGCCCCGGCAACGCCCAACCCGGACCGTGTGCGACGTCGACATCCCGCAGCCCCGCAAAGGACCCCGGCCTTGTCACCTGATCCGACCACCGTTCACCCGCTGCCCGCACACGAGCGCGTGGTGTTCCTCAAGCCACTGGTCACCTCGCCGAACATCGCCGTGGGCGAGGTACACGTACTACGACGATCCGGACGGTGCCACGGACTTCGAGCAACGCAACGTCCTCTACGCCTACGGGCCGGAGCGCCTCACCATCGGCAACTACTGCGCGATCGCCACCGGAACCACATTCCTGATGGCCGGCGCCGAGCATCCGGCGATGGGGGTGTCCACGTACCCGTTCACCATGTTCGGTGGCCGGTGGGCCGAGCAGACCCTGGACATCGTCACCGCCATGCCCAGCCGCGGCGACACGGTCGTCGGCAACGACGTCTGGTTCGGGTGCCGGGCGACTGTGATGCCCGGCGTACGGATCGGCGACGGCGCCATCATCGGGGCCGGCGCCATGGTCACCGCCGACGTTCCGCCCTACACGATCGTCGGTGGCAACCCGGCAAGACCGATCCGACAGCGCTTCACCGACGCCGACATCGAGCGGCTGCTGCGCGCCGCGTGGTGGGACTGGCCCGCCGACCTGGTCACCGAGCACGCCCGCACCATCATGGCCGGAACCCCGGCCGACATCGAACGCATCGCCACCGAGCACGGATTGGGGAAGCCCCTTTGAGTCATGTGACCCAGGTGTCCATCGAAGAGCACACGGTGGCCGCCAGCGAGGCCGGACCCTACGCCCTCACCACGGGACCAGACGGCGCACTGTGGTTCACCCTCGTCCACAGCGGCCAGATCGGCCGGCTCGTCCCCGGCGAGGAGCCGACGAGCCACCGGCTCGACCCCACCTGCGGGCCCACCGTCATCACACCCGGCCCCGACGGCGCGCTGTGGTTCACCGAGTACCGGGCGGACCGGATCGGGCGGATCACCACCGACGGCGTCATCGACACATTCGGCGTGCCCACGCCCGGCTGCGGACCGTTCGGCATCGCGGCGGGACCCGACGGCGCGCTGTGGTTCACCGAGACCGCCGCCGACCGCATCGGCCGCATCACCGTCGACGGCAGCGTCACCGAGTTTCCCCTCCCCGTCACCGGCGCGTTCCCGTCCGCGATCACCGCCGGCGGAGACGGCGGGATGTGGTTCACCCTCAACCAGGCCAACGCCATCGGCCGGATCGACATGAACGGCGCGGTCACCCTCCACTCCCTGCCGACGCAGGAGGCGGCGCCGGTGGGCATCGCCGCGGGCCGCGACGGAACACTGTGGTTCGTCGAGATCGCCGCCGGTCAGATCGGCCGGATCACTCCCGACGGGCAGATCACCGAGTTCCCGCTGCCCAACCGCGCCGCCCGACCGCACGCCGTCACCGTCGACGGACAGGGCGCAGCATGGTTCACCGAATGGGGCGGCAACCGCGTCGGCACGATCACCCCAGACGGCTCCGTCACCGTCCACGACCTGCCCACCCCCCACTCCGAACCACACGGCATCACCGTCGGCCCCGACGGCGCCCTGTGGACCGCGCTGGAGATCGGCGTACTCGCCCGCATCGCTCCGGCGGACGGCACCGCCTGAACGGGCTGCCCCCTTTACACACCATCAGCAGCGACCGCCCGTACGGCGGTCGGAGAGGAACCTCCATGAAATACGCGCTCGTGATCTTCGAAACCGACGAGTCACGCCGCCGGATCCAGGCCGACCGGGCCGCATACCGCAAGGAATACGAAGGCTGGATCGGCAGCCTCGCCGCGGCCGGGAAACTGGTCGGCGGTGAAGCCCTGGAGACGGAGCACACCGCTCCCGCGACCGTGCGCACCACCGCCGACGGGACAACGACGGTGACCGACGGACCCGCGACCGGCGAGGAGACTCTCGGAGGCTGGTTCATCGTCGAGGTGGCCAACCGCGCGGAAGCCGTCGAACTGGCCAGGAGCCTCCCCACCCCGGAGACCGTCGAGGTCCGCCCGATCCTCGAATCCGCCTGAACAACACGGAGGACCGGACCGGCCCGACGGCACAGCGCCCGCCCGCGGGTACGCCGCTGTCGTGCCGCCCGGCTCCGCCCTATCACGCAGCCTGGCCGTAGCCGTGTGAACGGCCTCGCAGCACGCGCACCCCATGGTGCTGGAGCCTGCTACCCGTGCGGTGGCCACAGCCGCGGCCTGTCCATGCCGGCGGCAGCCGGAAGTCAGCGCGATGGGAACGGGGCCAGACAACGATCCCACTCGTCCGCCGCCTGGCGCAGGCCAACGGCGGTGGCCTTGATCTCGATGACGTACTCGTCCGAGCACTCATCACCATCCCGCCATGGGGGCGCCGCCTCCTGAGAGAGATGGACTCGAACGAAGCCAGAGCCAGTGTGGCTGAAGGACAGCACGGGCTCCAGGAAGTAGAGGTCCGACTGTGGGTCCGCCAGCGTTGCTCCACCGACTGCGCGCAGCCACGGCGAGATCTGGCGGGCCTCATCGGTCAGGAGGCAGGGGTCAGTGAAGGACCAACTGCCCTCGGGCGTGGACACCTCACCATCGATGACCAGCCAGTTGTCGTCATACTGGTCGCCGCTGACCACCGGGAACTGATAGCGCAGCGGACGCAGCTTGATGCGATGTTCGTGATCAGCCAGTAGCACCGCTCAAGGATGCCAGGCAGTATCCCGCACCACTAAAGGAATTAGACGGCAGGCCAAGCGCGCGACGTCACAGCCGCCCTTGCCCTCGCCGTATCCGGTAGGGACGGCTTGGGGCACCAGAGCTTGGTGGTGCACACGAAGCCCAGGGTGCGGAGCCCCTCCGCCTGGCAGAGGCGATCGGAGGCGTCACCTACCGGGAAGGCCGAGCTCGGCTACCTGTCAGTGACGCGGCTGGAGACGTTGGGGCGGGTGGCTTCCTGGGGTGGCAAGAAGGGCAACGATCGTGACCACAGCCGGCAGTCCCGGCAACCGTCGCCCCCTGGCCCCGACGGCCCTCGGAACTCTCCCCACTGCAACCAGTCCCACCACTCCCATCAGCTGGCCCGTGAGTGGGCGCGGCCAGCTGCTCGCACCGGTGTCGGACACAGACACAGCGAGTGCACTGTGTGACGACGGCCGCCGAACGCCCAGCCCGGTGGCCGTCAGGCATGCGGACGCGTGCACTACCCGCCGCCCCGGTAAGCGTCACATCCAGCAAGCGTGACGCCACGGGTCCGTTTCAGCGCTTTCCCGGGAACAGGCCGCGAAGACTCTCATGACCGGCGTGGAGACGTGCCACGTCAGCTGCCCGGACACCGAACCCAGCCTCTGGCGTTGTACCGGCCTCGGCGGCGTAGCCAAGGCCGGCCGGGTGACGCAGGGCCGCGTACACGCGCGCCCGGACGCCCGGCTCTCCAGGCACGCACCGCACGCGGGCGACACCGGAAGTCATCCACAGCGCATCCAGATCCGCCAGCGCCGCCCGGGCGGTCGCCTCATCAGCGGCGGTGATGTCGAGCACCAACAGGCCGGGCTCACCAAGGTGCTGCTCGTCGATTCGATCGTCCATGCCTCCCCCCACGACGCCGCAGCGATCCGCGGTTCGCCGTCTCCTGCAGCACCACCCCTGCGGGTGACTGAGGCACCAGGTCCTGGACGAGTTCTGGGCCCGGCCGCGGAGTGGCCAACCGGTCCCCACGTCCGGATCCTCGTCACGCCGGGCAGCGGCGACGGCTGCGGTGACGCTCAAGCTCGCGGGCGAGACCCGGGGCCGGTGGCGGTGAACGGCCGCATCAGGCCGCCAGCCTCTGTGACACGTTCCTGCGCCTGTGGACCACGCCAGGGCGAGCCCCCACGAAACTCGCCTACTCCCCCACCCCGACCGGATGCCCCACCAGATGACGCATCCTCACCAGAGGGTCAGCCATACGTTGAAGAGAACATAGAGCGCTCCGAGGGAGAGCGGTGCCAGAGCCGCAGCGGCCAAACGCAACGTGTTGTGGCGTCGCCGCCACGGCAGAACCCAGCTGACCAGTAGTAGTCCTGCGGGGACCACAAGCCCGTACTCGCAGCACACCTTGAAGATGAGCGAGAAGGTCGGCTCGTTGTGTTTGCTGTGGCACTCGTTGCCGCACAGGGTGGAAGTGATGATGACGAGCCAGCCGAGCACAAATGCCCCAGCCAGAGTCACGCCGGTCGAGATCGCCGGAAGGATGATCGCCCGAGGATCACGGTCGTCCTCCGCTGGACGTCCCGGCTCGGCTCGGCTCCGTACGGAACGGCATCTTCTCCATGACGGCAGCCAACCTTCCCCCGCGCCCGTGCGCATGAGTCCGGGTACTCAACCTCGCACACCACCGGCACCCTGACCTCGGTCCTAACAGCCCACGTACGGGCGACGTGCCCTTGCCGGCGGGTGTTCGTGCCCGCTGAGCTGCAGTTCTGCGGGCGTGTGGATGTGGAACGAGTAGACGGGCGCAGGTAGTGTCCCGCGTGCGACCCGGCCGCGACGGAAGATCGTTGCCATGCGCGTCAGTGAGCGGACATCAAGCAGAACATGCATGTCATGGTCAGGTCATGAAGAAGATCACGGCACTCCTGTCGCCAGTCGCAGCAGCAACGATCCTCATCGCCGGAGCCGCCGCGCCCGCGAACGCGGCACCGTGGTGGAACAAGAAGGAAAGGTGCGGCGCCGTCGACCCCGACGGTCGCCAGATACCGACCCGCATAGGCAACGCCGAACTGGGCTGGAACCACTTCACCGGCCGGCACAACATCCGCAAGTGCGACCTGCTCAACATCCCCCTCGGAGGTCCAGTCGACAAGAAGAACGGGGCCAACCTGGAGTACTGGGGCGTCGCCACCAACCGCCAATACGGAACCGTGAAGATCGTGGTCGTCGTCCGGCACGCACGCAAGACGGACGACGGGCGATATGACGCCGGGAAGGGCAATACGATCGGCGTGATCACCGCATACTGCAAGGGCATGCAGAAGTGCCCGAACTGGGTGAATCAGTGACCTACGAGCACGAAGAAATCGTGGAGCAACAGGCCGACACCACGAGCCTGCTGCTCCACCACGTCTACGCACCCCTCGTCGAGGACCAGCACGTACGGGGCGTCCTGCCCGCGCCTGACGCGACCGACGCCGTGCGCGTCGTCCTCGGCGACAAGGACGAGTACGCCCCCGACCAGCTCACCGCCTACGAGATCCCCCTCCGCACAGGCGACGAACTGCGCACACCCCACGACGTCGCCGCCCTCCTGCGCACCGTCCACACAGGAACCCGCATCTACCCCCGCGACAGAGTCAGCACCGTCATGGGAATGACCCTGTTCACCGTGGACCCAGCGACCGTGGACCCAGCCGCCTTCACCAACGACGACTGGACCCACACGCTCCTGCGCAGCCTGGCTCAACCTTCCACCGAGGAACGCCCACAGACCCAACTGTGCGGCTTCCTGTTCCTGGCCCCAGACCGGCTCCGTCTCTACCTCGACACCGAGGAGACCCCGCCAGGGATCACAGCCGCCGACGTACGCCCCGGCAGCGCCCTCACCGCACTGCTGGCCGCCCTGCCGTCACTGCTCGACGAACAGCGGCTCACCACGACCGGCACCGACGACCCGCACTGCTCACGCATCGTCGACCTCACCAACTGGTGACCACGAGCCACAAAGGGGCCTCGTCGCCGGTGATGACGGCCGCCGCCGAGGCCCCGCGCTGGGGGCCCGACAGCAAGTGACGACACTTCCACCACCCGGTCGTCGGCCCGCTCACCCTCAATTACGAGTCCCTCACCCTGCCCGCCGACCCGGACCAGCGGCTGAGTGTCTACACCGCCGAAGCAGGCTCCAGCTCCGAAGAGGCGCTTCGGCTACTGGCCGCGTGGATACGGCAGCCCGAGACCTCGCACGGGCAGCACGCAGATCTTGAGAAGTCATCTCGTTCGGCGGAGTCAGTAGGCTCTGGCCGGGGTGGGGATCGCTGAGCGGCTGGTCCTGCTTGCAACACGTCTCGAGATGTGGCGCTCAACCACCATACGGGGATGACTCGTGCGCGAGGTGGAGCGGCAGAGGTGGAGGACCGGCCGGCCTTTCCGGCTCGTGTGACGCGGCGGCGCGGCTTTACGAGACGGTTTCGGGCGCACGGAGACACGCCCGCCTGGTCGCGGTACTCGTGGCGCTTGCGCGGGCCGTCACGTGGGGAACCGCTCCGGGCGGAAGTCCGCGAGCAGTTCATTTCGCTTGCCGCTGAGGATCTCCGAAGCAAGCAGCCGGCCGATCACCGGCCCGAGGGTGATGCCGCTGTGGGATACGGCCTCGTAGTAGCCCGGAACGGACGGCACCGCTCCCACCGAGGGGAATCCGTCGCCTGGGATGGCCCGGTGGGCTACCCGTGTCTGTGCGATGCGGGCGTTGCCGAGTTCGCGGACGACCTGCCGCGCCGATTCGTGGAGCAGCCGTGCGAGTTGCGCCGGGTCTTCGCCCGTGTCGATGAGTGCGTCGATCTCGCGGCTGTGGAGGACTACCGAAGCGTCTCCGTCAGGACGGATCTCGATGTGCGGCGCGTGCATGGCCCGGTGAACCGGGACCTGAGCGCAGTCGATCCGGGTGACGGCTCCGGGTTCCCGGCGCATCGGCAAGTGCCGTGCGATGAGCTCGGCGACGTGGGAGGCGCTGGGGCCTGCTGCGTTCACGACGATGTTGACGTCGAGACGGCTCCCATCCGACAGAGCCACCTTCTGGATGCTCCCGTCGGTGCCTGTGCCGATGTCACAGACCGCGGTGCCGGACCGGAGCTCGGCGCCGGATGCAACGGCCTGGCCGACCAGGCGGCTGACGAGATGATGTCCGTGCACCCAGGCTTCGTCGGGGTGGAACACGACTGGAACCTCACGGGGCATCGTGAGAGCAGGTTCGAGGCGGCGGCATACCTCGGCCCCCGTGTACACCTCAGTCCGGTAGTCCCAGTTGGCCAGCTGTTCGGCCGTCTTCAGGAGCTTCGTCTCTGCTGCGGGATCGTCCGCCCAGCGCAGGTGGCCGCTTGGATACCACCATGAGTCTGGCCCGATGGTCCTGGCAAGCTCACGGTGCGCTGCCATGCCCGCGACGTTCAGGTCGAAGTAGGACTTGCGCGTGGTCTTGTTGCTGGCGTTGACCCAGGAGAAAGACCAGTTGGTGACGCCTTCGCCCGGCTGGCCCGCGTCGATGAAGACCACCTTGGCGCCGTGCCGGGACAGGTGCCAGCCCACGCTGGCTCCGAGGATCCCCACTCCGATGACAGCGACACGTTCCGGCCGCTTCACGGACCCGGTCCTCACGAACGACCCCTTCCCAGATCACGGGCGAACTCAACTCCCGTTTCTAGCATGCGGGCATGTGGAACGGTGAGCACTATGAGGTCAGCTCATTTGGTGAGCCTGCCGCACCAGCTGGCCGGACCCGCTCGAGCCGGGGAATCCGCCGCGAACAGCCCATCCCGCCCAGGACCGGCCGGACGCCCCTGGACCGTCGCCATGGCCTGGGCAGTGATGTCGCTGCCCAGGCCAGGCCTGACCAAGCCGGTGTCGGGTCAGTCGGGAAGGAGGCCGGCGGTGCTCTCCAGGACGGCCATGGCACTGGACAGTTTCATCGCGGCCTGGGTCCAGGCGAGGGAGCGCGGCCCGTCCAGTACCTCTCCCGCCACCTCGTCACCGCGGTGCGCGGGCAGGTCGTGCAGGAACGACGCTTCGGGCCACCGGCGCATGAGCGCCGGGTCCACGTGGAAGGGACGGAACACCTCCCGCCACGCCGGGTCCGCTTTGCTGGTTCCGGTGGTCTGCCACCGGGTGGTGTAGACGACGTCCACCTGGTCGGGCAGGTCGGCCAGGTCGTGTGACTCGGCCAGCGAGGCTCCTGTGCCGTCGGCCAGCCGCCGGGCGTGCGTCAGCGTGTCGGCCGGGAGGCCGTACCCCGGCGGCGTGAGGAACGTGGCGTGGGCGCCGGGCACCGTGGCGATGCCGTACGCGAGGGCGGTGGCCGTGTTGTTCCCTTCGCCGATGTACAGCACCCGGATTCCGCTGAGATCGCCGTGGGCGAGGGTGAGCGTGGCGAGGTCGCACACGCCTTGGGTCGGGTGCTCCTCGGCCGCCATCGCGTTGATCACCGGCAGGCCGCCCGCACGGGAGAGCTCCCGCAGCTCGGCGACGGGGCTAGCGGTGCGTACGACGAGCAGGTCCAGCATGGCCCCGAACACGCGCCCGGTGTCACCGACCGACTCCCCGGTGTTGAGCTGGAGGTCGTGCGGACCGTAGGCGATCGGGGTGCCGCCGAGCCGTGCGGCACCCACCTGGAACGCGGTCCGCGTGCGCGTGGAAGTACAGCTGAACAGGAGACCGACGACGCGCTCGCGCAGGGGCCGGTCGTGCGCCTGCCGATTGTGGAAGAGCTCGACCGACCTCGCGACGAGCTTGCGCAGGGCGGCGGGCTCCAGGTCCGTGAGCGAGAACAGCCCGCGCTCGTGTGCTGGGCCTGGTCGGCCGTAGAGGTCGTTCACAGGGTCTCTCCCTTTGTCAAGGCACGTCCTTCAGGCGCCAAGGCGCCTCCGTCAGGCGTGCGAGCACATCCGTCAGGTCTGAGGGAACATCCGTCAGTACAAACGCAGCCGCTGTCCGAGCCCGCGGCGCACGGCGACCTGGTGCACGGCGTCCAGCAGGGCGACATCCAGGATCGCCATGCCGAAGGGGTTGCTGATGACATGGCCGTCACGAGGCCGAACGGCCGGCACCTGACCGGTCAGCACCTGGCCGAGGGTCCCGTTCACCACGCGCGCGGTGCCGTCCGCGCCGGTGGCGGCATGGCCGACTCCGGGCTCGATGCCGGCTGCGCCGACCAGCCCGTCCCGCAGCAGGGCCCCCAGGACTCGCCGGGGGTTGTCCGCCACCAGGGAGATGTCGTCCACGTAGAGGGCCTCGGCCTTCAGGAAGGCATCGGGCAGCAGGTCGGCGAGGGACACATGAGCGACGAAGGTGCCCGGCTCGAGCCACTCGGCGGGCAGATACCCGGCGTCCGCGGTCGTCGTGGTCACGATGACCTGTGCGGCTCCCACGGCCGCCCGCGCGCTCGGCGCGATGTGCGGCACCAGCTGCGGGCAGTGCCGTGTGAGCCACTGCGCCAGGCGCTCGGCACGCGCGGGATCGGTGTCGTACAGGTGCACGGTCTTCGCCTGTGGGAAGGCGGTACCGAGCATCTCGAGGTGGAGGCGGGCCAGCGTGCCGCAGCCGACGACGCTGAGCGTGTCCCACTCCACCGGTCCGAGGTGGCGCAGGCTCACCATGGTGTACCCGGCGGTGCGCGCGGCGCTGAGCCAGCCGGCCTCGGCGAGCACGACAGGGCGGGCCGTTTGGTGGTCGAAGAGCAGACTGATGCCGGCCGCGCGCTCCATGCCGAGTCCGGGATTGCTGGTGGCCGCGTTGATGAGCTTCACGCCGCGCACCGGAGTCTCGCCGTCGGCCTCCACCGCCCCCAGCATGGCCAGCGAACGGCAGTAGGCGCCCGCCTCGTTGGTCCAGGGCAGGTACCCCTCCGGCGGCATGCGGATGGCGCCCTCGGCGTGGTGCCGGAGGGCCCGGGCGATCGTGTCGCACACGTCCACGTCGCTCGCGCACGCCAGCATGGCCGCGCGGTCGAGAAAGAGCAGCTCTTCGGTCACGTGCCGCACTCCTTTGGCTCATGGGTCCGCACGGTGTCGCGTGCGCCGGTCGGCAGGCGGGGGTCCTTCGACGTGTGGTCGCTCACGGGCTCGGCTCGCCGAGGAGCGAACCGGCGGAGGCGGCCCTGGGCGGCCGTAGGAGTGGTGCGGAGACGACGTCCACCTCGTCGCCGGCGTCCCGGTCGCCGATCCCCTGGCCGCGCCGCCAGGTTCCGGAGTACACGGTCTCCTCGTAGCGGTCGGCGCCGTCCGGGCACACGCACGCCGCCGCCGTTCGCCCGGGGTCGCTACGGAAGAGGCGCAGCGCCGCCGCGACGAGCGCCCCAGAACTCGCTCCGATACCAAGGCCCGTCTGCTCGCGCAGCCACAGGCAGGTCCGCACGGCCTCCTGGGGCGTGACGTAGAGCGTCGGACGGTGCCCTTGAGGCAGGAAGGACGAGGTGCAGCTCGCTCCGATCCCGGAGAGCACTCGCCTGCCCGGGGCACCGCCGAGGGCGGCCGACCCGTTGACATCGACGCCGATCAGTTCCCAGTCGGGCTCGGCCCCGGAGAGGTAGCTGCGGAACCCGGCGAGCGTGCCGCCCGTGGAGACCGCGACGAGGACACTCATGGGGGCACCTGAGGTCTGACGGTGCAGTTCGGGTGCCGTCCAACGGGCATGGGCGGCTGGATTGGCGGGGTTCGTGTACTGGTCGGTCCAGACGAGCCGGGGGTCGTGGCGCAGTCGGTCCCGTATGTACTTCAGGCGGTTGAGCAGGTACCCGCCGGCGTGATCGGGGATATCCACGCTCACCACCCTGGCTCCCAGGGCCCGGATGTCACGGACCAGCGAGCCGCTGACGCGTGGGTCCACCACCGCCGTGAAGGGAACCCGGCGCGACGCCGCGATGGCGGCCAGGGCCAGACCGAGGTTGCCGGAGGTCGACTCGATGACCCCGGCCTGCGCATCGATACGCAGGGCGACGTCCTGCCACAGCGCCAGAGCGGTACGGCCCTTGATCGATCCGTACGGGTTGTACGCCTCGAGCTTCAGCCACAGGGTCCGCGGCACGCCGTCGATCCGGAGACGGACGGGAACAGCGGGGGTGGGTGCCCAGTCGAAGGCAGCACACGTTGGGCGCCGCGGGTCCGTTAAAGCGCTCTCCTCGTGCCGGCCGGACGTGGACATGGCCGCTCCTTGCTGCCGTTCGCGGTCTGGGGCGAATCGAATGCCGGTGGCACCCGAACGCGCTCGGGTTCGAGCATCTCAGCGCGCCGCCACGCGGTCATCAGCGTGAATTCGCCTTGGTGGGCCGGGTAGTGATGACCGGAAATCATGGTCCCGCGGACGGTGGCCCCTCCCCCGCCCTTGACGAAAGCAGAATGAGCCGGACACACACCGAAACGGCGAATTTCTCACCATGAACGCATTACTCGCCGAGGCCAAACCTCCTGCACCGCGAGGGAAACGGGCACCCACTGGTGCCGGCCGGCCGAAGCCAGGCCGATCTTGACCGCGATTTCACGCCAATGGGGCCTGGCTGACCACATGTTGCTTCTTCTGCCCCACTGACCCCGTCCGTCAGGCTGCCGACGGCGCCGGCCGTGCCGCAGAACATGCCCTGCGAATCGCCTCTGAGCAGTTCAACCGTGCCGGACGCCGCCTTCTCCGCCACGGCTGCGCGGCCCGCCTCGGCCATGACGCCGTGGCGGTCGAGCGGTGCGAGAAAATTTCCGGCACACGGCCGCCGTCTTCCGTCCCGCCAATTCGGTCTGATGTCATTCGACGGGGTTTTCCTCTCGGGTCCGGCCTGTTCGCGGTTTAGCATGAGGAGCTCGGTCCTGACACCTCTCCATAGCTCGGTCCTAACACATCTCCATAGCTCGGTCCTGACACATCTCCATAGGAGGTCTGGTGGGCGTCCCGCTGTCGAACGACGCGACACACCTCACCGCAGAGTCGGCCACTGACGAACGCCAAGGGCGCGGCGCCGGAGCGCCCCACGCGCCATCACCTGAACCGGACGCCCCCACGCTGCGGGTGTCCGCCTATCACCATCTCCGCCCGGCGGACCGGGTTCCGCCGGGACGGCCCCACGTGTTCTTCGACCCGGTGGACACCGAGATCGGTGTGTGGGCGACCACCGACCTCATCCGCCCCGGCTGCACCGTCCTCGACCTCGGCTCGGGCAGCGGCGCGGCGGCCGCGGCGATGGCCAGGGCGGGCGCCCACCGGGTGCACGGCGTCGACATCTCCGACGACAGCCTGACGTGGGCGAACGAGCACCACGCCGGGGCGGACGGCGACAGCCGTGTGTCCTTCGGCCGCGCCGACTACACCGCGCTCTCATCCGCCGAACTCCTCGAGACCTGCCCGTTCTCCGCACCGCCGAGCGTGATCACCAGCAATCCGCCCTACGTGCCGCTGCCCTCCCATGAGGAGGCGAGCAGAACGTCCATCGACGGGGGAAGCGACGGCCTTCGACTCGTCAGGTATGTGGTCGGGCACGCGGAGGCCCTGCGGTCCGACCTCGCGATCACCATCGGCAGCTACACATCGCCGCGCCGTGCGGCGGCCCTGCTGCACGACCACGGCTTCCGGCTCTGCGCCCTCACGCTCGGCGCGCTGCGCCTGGGGGACCACACCCGCGACAACATCGCCAGGGTCCGTGAGTTGGAGGCCAACGGCGAGGGTCCCCTGTTGAGACTCGACGACGGCACCCCCTACTACCTCGTCCTCGGGCTGTCCTGCCGCCGTCAGGACCGCGCACCGGCCGCCGCGGCCCTCCCACCGGACGACCTGCTGCCGCTGCTTCAGACGGCCTGCCGCTCGCGGACACCGATGCTGGAAGCACTGGACACCGACCCACTCCGGGGGCGCGTTCCCGTGCGCATCGTGAACCTGCCCGACGACCCCCGGCGCCGCCATGTCTGATCCGGCGCCACAGGGTGCCACCGGCTCGTGGACCCCGAGCCGACCGCTGTCGGTGGGGGTCGAGGAAGAGTTCTTCGTGGCGGACGCGAAGACTCACGAGCTGTGCGACATCACGCCCTTGCTCGACTCGATGGCGGGGAACGGCAGCCGGCACGGCACCGAGGACTACGGTACGGAGCTGCGATCCTGCATAATCGAAAGTCGTACCGCGATCTGCTGGAGCATGTCCGGGCTCCGGGCCGAGCTCCGGACCCGGCGCGACGCCCTGGTGCGGGCCGCCACGGAGGCAGGGTGCGCGATCGTCGCCGCCGGTACCTACCCGTCCGGTGACTGGCGGCAGGTGGGTTTCACGCCCCAACCCCGGTACGACCACATCGCCGGCACCTACGCACGGCTCGCCGCCGAGCATCTGGTCTGTGCCTGCCACGTCCATGTCGGGGTGGAGGATCGCGACACGGCTGTGGCGGTGATCAACCGGGTGCGCCCATGGCTTCCCGCGCTGTTGGCGCTGGCAGCGAGTTCACCGTTCTGGACAGCCGAGGACACCGGCTACGCGAGCTACCGGACCATACTCTGGGCGCGCTGGCCGATGGCGGGCATCCCGCCGACCCTGTCCTCCTACGCCGACCACCGCGCCCGGGTGCGCCGGTTCATCGACATCGGCATCAGCGCCGACGCCGGTCAGCTCTTCTGGGACGTCCGACCGGGCACCCGCTACGACACCGTGGAGTTCCGCATCGCCGACGCCTGCACCACGGTCGACGAAGCCGTTCTCCAGGCCGGGCTGTCCCGGGCGCTGGTCCACCGCTGCCTGACCGAGATCGCACGCGGCGAACCGGCTCCGCCGGCGGACCCCGAGCTGCTGGTGATCGCCAAGTGGCGAGCGGCCAGGTTCGGGCTCAGCGGAGAGCTGGTCGACCCCCTGGCGGCCGAACTCGTCCCGGCCGCCGTGCTCGTGGACCGGTTCCTCGACCACGTGCGAGGCCCGCTCACGGACGCCGGCGACTGGGCCGAGACCACCGGCCTGGTGAACCGAGCATTCCGTCGGGGCAACTCCGCCGACCGCCAGCGTCGCGCCCTCACCCGCAGCCGCCGCGTCGCCGACGTGGTCGAGCTGCTGATCACCGAGACCATGGCCACCGAGTCCCGCTGAGGGATCACGAGCAAGGAGGAAACGCCATGCCGAACCTGCCCGAATGTGTGATCACCGCCTACCCGGACGGGCCGCTCCTGGTACGCGGTGCACACAGCATCGTCGACGTCGACGGCAACGAGATCGAGGTCACCCAGCCGATAGTCGCACTGTGCCGCTGCGGACACTCCGGCCAGAAGCCGTGGTGCGACAGCACGCACAAGCTGACCCGCTTCCGTGACCCGGCCCACCGCCGCCGACGCGACTCGGACTAGAAGGTGTCCGGTGGTCTCCTTGGCGACCACCGGACACCCCTGACCTGCTCTACCCGCTCTACCCGCTCAGCCCACTGAGGACGTCCCGGCCGCACGGTCGGGCGTCCGCAGGGAGGCATCGCCGTCCGCCCAGCGGTTGAGCAGGTACTCGGCGGACATGCCGTCGAGGCCGGTCCACGCCGACGCGCCGAAGAGCACTTCCGCCGCGAGGGAGGGGTCCTGCTCCAGCACGGCGCCGACCAGGTCGTGCAGAGCGATCATGTCGTGCACGGAGTCGGCGATCACGTGCTCGTCGAAGAAGCCGGTGGCCTGCGGGCCGAGGCCGAGCCTGCGCATTCCCTCCGCGACCTGCTTGTTCGCCAGCGCCGAGGTCATCTCCGCGACCGCGAGATGGCCCGCCAGGGCTCCGCGCAGCCGCCGGTGCAGCCCGAACATCGACATGATGTTGACCGTCGCCAGGATCGGGCCGGGGATGCGGTCCAGATAGGCGCCGTAGCGGCCGTCCAGGCCCAGCGCGTCCATGGTGTTCCGGTAGAGCACCGCATGTATGCGCTCGGCCCGTCCGCTGCCGAACTCGTCGAACTCGATCTCCAGCAGGGCCGTTTTGGCCTTGCCCGTCATGCGGGGAATGCCCCAGGCGTGCGGATCGGCCTCCTTGAGCTGATACGCGGAGCGCTGCATGACGTAGTCGCGCATCTCCGCCAGGCCGGCGTCGTCGCGAAGGTAGCGCGACAGCGGCGGCCCGGACTGGTTGGCGATCCCCGTCAGGGCAGCCACGACGTCCGGCTCGTCCATCGCTTCGGAACCGCCGAACCGCTCCCGGAGCGCGGCCTCGAACCTCTCCTCCAGCCGTCCGCGAAGCCGCATCAGCGCGGGGTGCCACTCCCAACGATCGTCCACTCCGGAAAACCCGCGGTAGTGCAGCTCGTAACACACGTAGAGGGCGAGATGCAGATCGTCGTCGACCAGCGCGTCGCCCTCGACGATCTGGGCGCAGATGAAATCTTGCGGACGGCCCGTCAGCGCGTGGAACAAGTCCTCCGTGACCGGCCCCCGAGGCTCCGGCAGCACCGCGATCTCGTGCTCCGACGGTCCGACAGAAGCAGACGACACATCAACCTCCCCATACGGCACCCGGTGCGCCCACACGAGCTCAAAGCGCCCACCGACAGTAGATCGGAGTTCCCACGTCGATCAACACCGCGCCAGGGCCCCGCCGGAGCGTTCCGGCGGGGCCTGTGTGTCTCTCGCGCTCTCACACAGGCCTCACCGGTCGCACGAACTCCCCCGGACTTACCAGGCCCTGACCTGGTATGACATTCCGGCACCGGTCGGCCGGCGGGCTTCTCCGCATCAGCTCGACCGACGTCGTCCGCCGGTCTGTGGAACGAGATCACATGACGCGCTCTTGGCGAGAGGTCTCAGCCACATGGGGCTGAAATACGAGCGTCGAGACCACTTTTGTCGAGGCCACTCTGCCGGTCCCTACCAGCGTCCGCCAGGACGGCCCCCGTGGCGGCTTTCACCATGGCAGCCAAACTCAGCGAGGCCCCGCAAGGTCCCGCGGCCCGCCGATACCGAGAGGCCAGCGCAGGAGCCTGCGCCGCCGACGAAGGAGGCCCGCGTCATCCCTGCCGGGGATCGGCACGACGGGCGCGGGTGTTTCTGCCCAGCTCGCCGAGGTCGTGGAATCGCACGGGTCCTCGTGCCCTACGGCGACGTCGAAGTCGGGCCGTAGGAGCCGAAGTTGCCAGGTCGGACCGATGGCCTGGTCGGTCAGCCCAAGGGTTGACGGGTGCCCGTGTCGGCGGAGAGCTTGATCGCGTCAAGGAGACGGTGCAGTCGCAGGCCGGTTTCGCAGTCGGGGACGCTGTGTGAGCCGGTGCCGAGGTCGGATGCCAGCCGGGCATACATCTGCGCGACGTCCGAAGCCCTCCGCGGCCGGGGCGATTCCTGAGGTCCAGCGGTATCGGCTGGGAATGGGCAGTTCCTGATAGGTGCCACCCGAGTCGCCCGTTCCCAGCAGGCGCAGTCCGCCGATCTGGATGCCTGCCGGGCCGCCTGCTCCGGTCGAGACGATGGCCAGGTCTCCGTCGGTGCCGGAGATCTCCAGCCGTGTGCGGGCCCCCGTGACCTTGGGGTCGTGGATATGTGCCGAGACCAGGACGCCGTTGGTGCGGGTGGCGTCAAGGAGGAGGTGGTCAGGGCTCGTTGCCTCGACCGTGTCGCCGGATTCGGCGATGGTGTACGTCGGCCGCTGCACGGACAGGGTGGCCGACAGGTCGCTGATGTCGCCGAGTATGTACTGCAGGGCCGCTGGGAGCCGCCGCCGGAGAGGGCGTCGCACAGATCACCGGTCGCGGCCAGGCCGACCTCACCGACGTCGACGGACTGCGTCCCTACGTCCGCGACGAGGACGTGAGCGTGCTGGGCATCCGTGACGCGGACGAGGACCAGGGAGAGTTGACCGAGCTCGGCATCCGCCACACCCCCGTCGGGGACATCCGGCGGCGCGGACCGGAGGCGACGGCCCGCGCAGTGCTCGACCACCTCCAAGGACCGGCGCTCGACGGCTTCTGGATCCACCTCGACGCGGACGTCCTTGACCCCTCCGTGATGCCGGCGGTCGACAGCCCCGCCCCGGGCGGACTGCTGAGCGACGAACTGCGGGCACTGCTGGCCCCGTTGGCCGCCTCGTCGCGCCGGTCGTTCGGCCGGGCACTCTGGCCGAGGGCATCGAGCGCATGGGCGCCGACGATCGGACCGGGATCGTCGACGGCACGCAGATCGGCGTGCGCCGCCCGGCCGTAGGACGCAAGGACCGGTACAAGTTCGTCTCAGGCAGGTACGTTCCGCTCGGCCACCGAGGACGACGCCACTCGCGTGGGTCTCGCGGGATCTACCGGGCTGCACTCGTGATCTCACCGCGGCTCGGAGACTCCTTGTCATCGCTACCAGCGTTCGGCTCGGCGTCCCGGTCTTGGCCGCCATCAGGCCAGGTGAGACCTCGTGCGAAGTGAGCCCACGCCGCCAAGACCGTGCAGGCGGCGATGATTCCGCCAAGCGTCATGACCATGGACGGGGAACTGTGGTCCACGACGACTCCGCCTGCCAGGGCTCCAAGTGAGAAGGTCGCCTGGAAAGAGGCCGTGAACAGCACTGAGGCGGCCTCGGGTGCGTACGGTGCCGCTTTGGCGAACCAAGTCTGGGACGAGACGGGAACAGCCCCGTAGGCGACACCCCAGACGGTCAGCAGAGCAATGGCGCCGATCGACGAGCGGCCCAGGATCGGCAAAAGCAAGGTGACCCCCGCGATCAGGCCGGCTGCCAGGCCGAAGGCGACACGCGGTCGGCGGGTGACCATGGCACCGCCCAGGAAGTTGCCGGCGACCCCCGCGGCGCCGTAGATCAGCAAGAACAACGTGATCTGCTTCGAGCTCGAGTGTGTGACCTGTTCCAGGAATGGGGTCACATAGGTGTATGTCCCGAAGTGGGCCAACACGACGAGGAATGTCAGCAGGAGCGCGAAGCGGAGGTTCACGCCGCGGAACATGGTGCGCAGGATGCTCAGCCGCGTGGCTCCGGCGGGCGGGAGTGCCGGCATGACCAGGAGCAGCATGATGAGTACCCCGATGGTCAGGGCGCCCATGACGACGAACGTCACCCGCCAGCCCGCCAGATCACCGATGAAGGTCCCGGCCGGGACACCCAGCACGGAGCCCAGGGGAACTGCGGAGAAGGTGACTGCGGTCGCTCGGCCAACGGATTCAGCGGGTACCAGGCGTTCGGCCAGCCCGGCTCCGATCGACCAGAAGCCGCCGATAGTGATGCCGACCATGATGCGAGAGACCAGAAGGAGCCAGTAGTTGGATGCGGCAGCTGCCAGGAAGTTGGCCATGGCCAGCAGGACCATGAACACACAGAGCATGAGGCGGCGGTCGATCCGTGCGGTCGCCACTGTGACCAGGGGCGCGGAGATTGCCGCGAGAAGTCCGGGCATGGTCATCATCAGCCCGGCCATCCCGTCTGAGACGGTGAAACTGGATCCGATCGATGTGAGCAGACCAATCGGCAGGATCTCAGTCGTGACGATCGAGAAGAGCCCCAGCATCACCGAGGCGACGGCTAGCCAGCCGACAAGAGGCGATCGTGCCGGGAATCCGGTAGCGCCGGAATGAGTGGTGGCGGTGGGCGTCGAGGCCATGAATTCCATCCTGTGGAGCGCCAGTCATTGCGTGATCAATTCACCAGGTTCCGCTCCTCAGGGGCTGGCAACTTTGCGACCTCATCTTTGTCAGCAGGGGTAATGTCGCAGAACTGCCATTCCGGTCCTCTGCCCTGCATAGCTGGTCAGGAGCTTGAAGGAGGGGGCTTTGCGCCGTTGATCCGGCTCGCTCGGCTCCACAGCCGTCGGCGACTTGAGCAAGTCGGCCGCCAAGCGGCTCAAGAAGACGTCGCCGCAAGCGAGGCTGGCAGCGTCGTTTCCGCCTGGGCCGCTCGCGCGACGGTTTCACCGGCAGGATTCGCCTGAGCGCCGACGGGCGTTGCCGCCCACTGTCCATGCTCATCACCGCAGGACAGCGGGCGGGCTGCACCAGTTCGTGCCGGTGCTCGAGAAGATCCGCGTTCCACGCTTCGGCTCGGGCGGGCCCCGCAAGGAGCCCGACTCCGTCGCGGCGGAAAAGGGCCGTTGCCACCCGGCACGACAAGCGCGGCTACGTCTTCCGGCACCGTCACCGCTGCTGCCCTGGCCGCCCGTCCGGGAGCGCCGACGGCCTGAGCCGGATCTCGGCGGAGGGCGCCGCAGCTGCCTTGGTGGGCGAGGCGTAGCCGCCCCGGCTTCGTCCGACGACGCTTCACCACTCGCTGTTGATCGGCTGTTCGGCGCGAGGGCGCCGGGCGGGCGGCGGCTCAGATGACCAGGACCCGGCGCCCCCGGGTGTGGCCGGCGCGGCTGTCGGCGTGCGCCGCCGCTGCCTCGGTGAGCGGGTACGACTTCTCGACCGGGATGTGGAGCCTGCCCCGGGCGATGAGGTCCACGGCCTCGGCGAGCGCGTCCGGCACGCTCCCGGCCACGCCGGAGAACCGTACGCCCAGCTGCGGCGCGCCGAGGTCGGCGATGGAGACGACCTTGCGCGGGTCCCCGGTCAGCTCGACGAGTTCGCGGATCACGCCCGAGCCGGCCAGGTCGAGGGCCGCGTCGACCCGGCCCAGGTGCCGCACCCGGTCGACCCAGCCCTCGCCGTAGGTCGTGGCGAGGGCGCCCAGGCCGCGCAGGTAGTCCTGGTTCGCGGCCCCGGCCGTGCCTATCACCGTGATGCCGCGCTCGCGGGCGATCTGCAGCACCGCCGACCCGACGCCGCCGGACGCGCCGCTGACCAGCAGCGTCTGCCCGGGCCGCACGCCGACCTCGCGGATGATGCGCAGCGCGGCCTCCACCACCGACGGGTACCCGGCCGCCTCGTCGAAGGTCAGCCCCGCGGGCATGCGGGCCCAGGCCGACAGCACGGCGAATTCGGCATACGTGTCGGCGCCTTCGCCGAACACGCGGTCGCCGACCTCGACCCCAACGACGCCCTCGCCGACCTCGTCCACCACCCCGGCGGCGTCCAGTCCGACCCCGGCGGGCAGCTCGACCGGATGGGCTGCCAGGACTTGGCCCTCCCGAATCCTCCAGTCGACGGGGTTGACACCCGCCGCTCGCACGGCGATGCGTATACGACCGGGGCCCGCGTGGGGCTCCTCGGCTTCCACCAGTTGCAGGACCTCGGGACCGCCGAACTCGGCGAAGCAAATTTTCCTCATGGGACCGAAAGTAACCCTAACCGTTAGTGTTTCACAACAGTTAGGAATCCGTACCTGGTAGTGTCATGGCATGACCGAGCCGCCCGGACGCCGCGAACGCAAGAAGGCCGCGACCCGTCAGAAGATCGCCGACACCGCGCTGCGGCTCTTCCTGGAGCGCGGATACGACGCCGTGGGCATCCGCGACGTGGCGGCCGCATCCGACGTGGCCGTCACCACGGTTTTCGCCCACTTCGCCTCGAAAGAGGCCCTGGTGTTCGAGCGCGACCAGGACTTCGAGCAGCGCCTCACGCGGGCGGTCACCGACCGCCCCCCGCACGAGCCGCTCATCCCGGCGCTGCATCGCGAGGTCCAGGCCCTGGTGCGGCACTGCACGGCGGAGGGCAGCGCCCCCGTCCGACGCATGATCGAGGGATCACCCGCCCTGCGGGAGTACGAGGAGTCGATGAGCCTGCGTCACGCGCAGGCACTGGCAGCGGCCTTGGCCGCCGATCCCCAGCTGTCCCGGAGCGCGACGGCCTGCCGGGCGACCGCGCGGTTCGTCATCGACGCCTACGCGCTGGCCTGCCAGGCGGACGATCCCGGGGCCACGGCGGACGAGGTCTTCCGGATGATCAAGGCAGCCTGGGAAGCCACCGCGCCCTGAGCCGGGGCGCCGGGCCGCTGCGGCCGGGGCCGGGGCACGACACGTGCGGGTTGTCCTGGGCAGGCGGTGACGTGTGGCACGGCGGCGCACAGCGCGATGCATGTGGAGCGCGGGCTCATCGTGTGATCGGTGTGCTGCCGGTCGCCGCGAGGGACAGGTCCCAGAGCCGCGCGGCAGCGTCGGGAGCGATGGCGTACGCGCGGACACCGCCGTCGTCCATGGGCCGTTCAGGGGTGGAGACGCGTGCGACGTCGCAATCCTCCAGGTAGAGCCCGCCGCGGCCCTCGAGGAGGGGCGACGTGGCTGCCCACAGGCCAGTGGCGGCACCCTGGGAGGGGGTCTTGAAGTCGGCACCGATCACATTGCCGCGCTCGTCCACCCACCCGCGGTCCATCTGCTCCTGGAGACTCATCTGCCGTTGGAGACCAGTGATGATCTTGCCGGGATGGAGGGCGAACGCCCGGACGCCGTCGCCGCGTCCGAGAGCGTCGAGGTGCACGGCGAACAGGGCATTGGCGGTCTTGGCCTGGCCGTAGGCCAGCCACTTGTCATAGCCGGTACGGAAGTGCGGGTCGTGCCAGCGGATGTCGGTCAGAGCGTGTCCGGCGGAGCTGTTGACGACGACGCGCGCGCCGTCCGCGGCGGCTAGGAGCGGGTAGAGCTCGCTGGTGAGGGCGAAGTGCCCGAAGTGGTTGGCGGCGAGCTGGCCTTCCCAGCCGGGCCCGACTCGCCGTTCCGGGGTGGCCATGACGCCCGCAACCGCCATCAGAATGTCGAGCCGGTCGAGCCGGTCGCTGATCCGTACGGCGGCGGCGCGCACGCTGCCGAGGTCTGCCAGGTCCATGGCGATGACTTCGCAGCCCGCCACATCCTGGAGAACGGAGCGAGCGGCGTCGGGACGGCGTGCCGGAACCATGACATGGGCCCCGGCGGCCGCCAGGCCCCGGGTGGTCTCCAGCCCGAGTCCGGAGTAACCCCCGGTCACCACGGCGGTCATACCAGAAAGGTCCAGGTCGGCCATGACCTCCTCGACGGTGGTGGAGGAGGAGAAGGGCGAGCCGAACGATCGCTGATCAGTAGTGGTCATACCGCTGACGCTACGATCTAGAGCGAGGTCTAGATCAAGTCCTAGACTGAGCGGCATGCCGCTCTCCGACCTCCAGCGGTTCGCCGAACTGGTGCGGCACGGTCCCGGCAACGAGGCCGAACGCCTGCGGCTGCTCGACGCCCATCGACAGCGCGTCGACGCACAGATCCAGGCGCTGGAGGAGTGCCGCTCCGTCATCGCCTGGAAGGTCGACGTCTACGCCGAGCACCTCGCCCGTGGCGAGGCCAGCGGGCTCTGGGACCCAACGGCCTGAGGCAAGCAGGGACAGCCGTGCCGTGTGGGACGTACCACGGGCCTCGTTGTCGGCGTACACATGAAGGTGCTCACCGCGGTACGCCGCTACGTGCCCACCCCGCCCCTGGAGCGGGCTGCTCAGGGCACGTCGGAGAAGCGCACCCGTACGGCGAGGAGATCTCCCGAGGCATCAAGATCGGCGATCACCGGGAAGTAGCCGTCGCCCCACGTCGTCATTGCGCAGAGCACTCGCGCATCGCCCAGTTCCATGGATCCGGCCTCGACTTGCGAGGCACGTACCTTGCGCATGATCTGCCAGTGATGGGAGTGCGGCCGGAAGTCCACGGCCATGCGCCGTCCGGTCTCGTCCTTCCATTTCGACAGAGCACGTGCCCTGTCCATGGCCTCCGAGACGGGCAGGCCGGTCCACCCACGGGTGCCGTCCTCGCCGGGCTCCCCCAGTTCGGGTGCGGCAAACTTTTCGGCTGCTTCGTCTGCCGCGGCACCCCAGAATGCCACGTCGGCCAGGCCGTCCACGGGCTCGTCGTGCTGCCAGGTACTCAGGGCGTCGGCATCGCCGAAAAGCACACGCGCCCAGTCGACGCCGATGTCACCCAACGACACCGATGACTGCACCTGGCCCTCGCGCATCCGGATCGAGATCTCGGACCAGCGCGCCCCGACACCATCGCCGTAGTCGACCCGTGTCGCCAGCACCGACAGGTGTCGGCCACGGGGCACGCCACCGACCGCAACGACGGGCACGCCGTACATCAAAAAGCTGCCGCCGCCGCCATCGGCTGTCCGGCGCGCTCTGTGAGCATGTGGTTCCCGAACCGGCAAGGCCTCCAGCCGTGCGTCAAGACCGGCTGTTCGGCAGTGCTCATCGAAAGCCGCCTCCAATTCGGCGGCTTTGGAGGCCGGGATGTCATGGAGCCTTGATCCCGGCTGCCGGTCGAAGGTCCGAACAGCTTCGGAAGCGTCCGGCCCGGTGACCTCGAAGTCAGCGGCGCCCAAGACGTCGGCAGCTATTACGGGGTCTTCGATGCCCAAGGAAGCCGGATCGACATCCGCCGGCGACCGCTCTCCGCTCCACAACCCCAGGTACCCGGCGTCAATGAGGACCAGGGTGCCGGACGGGCAACTGATGGCCCCCAGCTCGAACATCCCTTCCATGGCGCGGGAGTCTACGGCCACCGGGCAAGTCGTCAGTAGGCGGATAGGTCGGCTGTGGGGCGCGATCTGTCTTGCCGCCCTTGTTCTGGGTTGCCGACCGGGGTGATCGCGGGAGACGCGACCGCCCCGGACGACTACGATCGCGCCTGTGCGGTGGACGATCCGGTCGGCGTGATCGCCGTCGGTGAGAGCGGTACGCAGGCCCTGGTACTGGCGGACGAGCCGGCCACCAGCTGCTACTTGCCCGAGCACCGGACTTTCCTGCGCCGGCTCGCCACGGACTCCGCGGCCGAGCTGAAGATCATGGCGGAGGCCGTCCTTGCCGACCCTGCCACCGAGTGGGCGGAGTACTGCACTTGGACGACGGACGGCCCGGCCGTGCTCATGGACTCCGCCGAGGCAGGCACTGAATTGAGCGTCGGGAATCCCGGCGGTGGGCTGCCCGAACAGGCACCGGTCCCGCTGCCCACCGGCCGCTGGAGGGTCCGTGCCGTCGACACTGAGGCTGATGAGGCGAACCTGATCGGCTTGGTCCAGCTCGTCGCCGTCGATACCTGAACAGGCAGTCGCTTCAGAGGAGTGCGGTGATGTACTGCGCGCACGGTTGCGCAGATGGACGGTGCCGAGCATCGCGTGGTGGACGCCGTCGCCCCTCAGGAGACGGTTCCCCGTCCGCGATGAGTACGTCGTGGCTGGCCGTTCCGCCCTTGACCCGTGTGAGCCGCGCTCAGGCCGCGAGGCCGTCGATCGCCACGGGGAGGTGGCGCGGGGGCCGCGCAGGACGGGGTTGACGCGGTATGGCGGCGGATCCGCCAGCAGCCGTGGGTTCTTGATGCGTCGGAAGAGCTGGGGCAGGGCGAGCTGCGCCCCCATCCGGGCCAGCGGAGCGCCGAAGCAGTAGTGGATGCCGGTGTAGAACCCGAGGTGCTTGTTGTCCTCGCGGTCGGGATCGAACCGGTCGGGGTCCTCGAAGCGCTTCGGGTCTCGGTTGGCCGAGGCCGGCAGAAGCCAGACCTGCGCGCCCTTGGGGATGGTGGTCCCGGCGATGTCGATGTCGGCCAGGGCGGCGGTGAAGGGGATGAACTGCACCGGCGGTTCGTACCGCAGCACCTCCTCGATGAGCGGGACGACCAGGTCCGGTTCGTTCTGAAACCGCTTGAGGACGTCGGGGTGGCGCAGGAGCGTGAGCGTCGCGTTGCTGATCAGGTTGACGGTGGTCTCGTGGCCCGCGATCAGGAGCAGTATCGAGGTGCCCACCAGCTCCGCGGTCGACATGCTGCCACCGGGGCCGGTTTCGCGGGCGAGGGGGCCGAGGATCCCGCTGCCGGGGTGGCGGCGCTTGGTGTCGATCAGGTCGGACAGGTAGGCGGGCACCGATGGACTCTGCAAGCTCCAGAGCAGCAGCCGTGGACAGACCGACCGCCGGCTTGACTCATGCAGGTGTCGCCCTGGCCCGTGGGGGGAGTTCGCGACCCCCCCCCACGGGATCTGCTGTGGGCTGTCAGTAGCCGATGGTGAAGCGACGCTGGACGAAGCGGGGCAGCTCCGCCTCGTCGATCAAAGCCACAGCCGCATCTTCCACCGAGATCCGGCTACGACCCTCAGCATCCAGAACAGGCTGGTCACCTCCGACCCTGAAGCGCCCAGTGCGCTCGCCGGGGGCGATCTCCTCCGCGGGGCTGAAGTAGGTCCACAGCCGGTTCGAGACCCGCAGGACGTCGAGAGCGTCGCGGTGACCGCGTACCGCTGCGGCGTATTCGCGGGGCAGCCCGAGCTGGTCGAGGGTGGTGTGCAACAGCTCGTCGGAGTCGGCGCGCACCACGCCCGGTGCGATCTCCAGGCTGCCGGCGCCGCCGATCACGATGAGCCGGGTCCGCGGACGGCTCTCCAGAGCCTTCAACAGGGCCCGCGCCGCCGTCGCGTAGACGGTCGGATCGGCGATCGAGCGCCGCACGGTGTCCGTGAAGTCCTTGGCGGCGTTGCCCGGCTGGAACCCGCTGATCAGGACGTCGAGGCCGGGCAGGGCGCCGGCGATGCTCTTCGGGTCCAGGGCGTCGACGCTCGCCCACGTGATGTTGTCCCGGCGCTCGTCACGCTGCGCCTCAGTGGCGTCACGGCTGAACGCCCTGACGTGGTGACCGCGGTCGAGTGCCTCGCTGACGACCCGGCTGCCGATGGTGCCGGTGGCTCCGATGACTCCGATGTGCATGGTTCTCCCCTTGTGCATGCAGATGCCGAACGCCACTGAGAGGTGACGCCGTGCAGAAACTATACGCCGTGAAGTTTCGCTACCGCACTAACTAAATGAACGCTGTAGAGTCTCTGTTGTGACAGTCACGGGCAGCAGGGGACGGCGCGAGCGGCTACGAGCCGAGACCACGGCGGAAATCAAGAAGGTGGCACTGGACTTGATGGCCTCGGGCGGGCCGAACGCCATCACCTTGCGGGCCATCGCCCGCGAGATGGGCATGACGGCCAACGCCATCTACGGCTACTTCGCGACCCGGGACGACCTGGTCACCACGCTCATCAACGACGTGTACACCGCGTTGGCCGACGCCGTGGACGCTGCCTGGGAAGCCGCTCCCGCCACGGATCCCGCCGTCCGGATCGAGGCATGGGCCAACGCCTTCCGGACCTGGGCCCTGGTGAATCCGCAGGGCTTCCGGCTCATCTACGGCGACCCCGTCCCCGGCTACCAGGCTCCCGCAGGCGGCCCGGCCCCGGATGCCGCACGCCGCGTCTGCACCGGACTCACCGCCCTCGCGGCTGCCGCATGGCCCCACGCCCAACGCCTCTACCAGGACAGCACCTTCACCTGGTCCGACTTCGACCCCGGGCTCCTCGACAAGGTACGCCCCGCCTTCCCCGACCTGCCGCCCGCGGCCGTCGCCCTCGCCTTGCGCATCTGGGGGCACCTGCACGGCCTCGTGTCACTGGAGGTCTACGGCCACCTGCGCACCCAGACCGCCAGCCCGGAGAAGCTCTTCCAGGAGGAACTCGCCCAGCTCATTCAGACGCTGGACGTTCCGCGCCGACGCTGAACGCCCGAAGCGCCAAGTGACGGACGAGATCGGCGAAGGGCGGACCGCGGATCGGGTCTTGACGGCCCGTCTGATGAATTCAGGCTCCCAATTGCCGTCCGTCGCGGCAGTGTGGGCCGGCAGCACCCCGAGTGACCGAGCTACGTTCGGTGTGGAGCGTCACCTGTTGTCACGGTGGGGTCGTTCCGAGTGCTGTGCGTCTGGATTGCTCCTGGCGCTGTGGCTCACCGTCCACGGCCGGAGCTTTTCGGGGTTGCGTACGGCCCAGATGTGCGTGATCCGGTCGCCTGCGATGTCGAACGCGTACACGGTCACGATGACGCCGTCCCGCTGGGCGACCAGGCCGGGCTGTCCGTTGACGGTGCGCTCCAGGATCGTCAGGTCGGCCAGCCTGCCGACGAGATCGACGAGGCCGCGCGCCAGCTGCTCGGCGCCTTCGACCGGGCGGCGCACGAGGGTGGCGAGGCCGCCGCCGTCGCCGGTTGCCGTGACACCCGGATCGAGGAGGCCGACGAGGGCGTCGATGTCCTTGGCTTCCCAGGCCTGCTTGAAGTTCCGGACGATGGCGGCCTGGCGGGCGGTCGGGGGCGCGGGTGTCTGCGAGGTGCGGATGCGCCGGCGGGCCGATGAGGCCAGCTGACGGCAGGCCGCCGGCGTGCGGCCGACGATGTCGGCGACTTCGGTGAAGGGGTAGCGGAAGACGTCGTGGAGGACGAAGGCGACGCGTTCGGCCGGGGTCATCGATTCGAGTACGACGAGGAAGGCCATGGTGACCGACTCGTCGAGGGTGACGCGGTCGGCGGGGTCGATCGTCGTGCCGTTCGACTGGCCACCCGACCACTCCGCGGATTCGGGCAGGGGCTCGGGAATCCAGTCGCCGACGTAGTTCTCCCGTCGGGCTCGTGCCGAGCCGAGCAGGTTGAGGCAGATGCGGCCTGCGACCCTGGTCAGCCAGGCGCCGGGGGACTCGATGGCTTGCCGCTGCTGTGGGGGCAGGGTGTACCAGCGCGCGTAGGTTTCCTGGACGGCATCCTCGGCTTCGGCGAGGGAGCCGAGGAGCCGGTAGGCGAGGTTGATCAGCTGACGCCGCTCGCTCATGATCGCGCTCAGGGTCGGGTCGGGGCGGCCGTCTCCCGGCTCGGACGGGGTGGTCATGGTGTCGCCGGCTCCCTTGCTCGCGTCTGTCCTCATCACTTCGACAAGACAGCGCCTCTCAATGTGATGTTGACGTCCCCCGCCTCACATTCCGAGTGCCTGTGTTGTCGGACTGGTGAGACACCATCCGGCACACAGGAAGGAAGACCCCGCCATGTCCACGCGAACGACGACCGATACGACGACGGAGCAGGACGGCATCCCGTCGCGTCTGCCCGACCTCACCCAGCTCTTTCCCGAGCTGGCGAAACTCTCCGGAGCCGTGCGCAACGCCGTCCGGAACGGGCCGGTTTCACAGACCACCATCGGCCTGATGCTGCTCCGCGCCGCGCAGATCGTCGGCAGCACCTACCACGCCGTCTCGTTGACCGACGACCTCCGCAGGTCAGGGGAGACCGAGAAGCGCATCACCGCCGTGGCGACATGGCAGGACGCCCCGTACTACACCGACGCCGAACGGGTCGCACTGGAGCTCGTGGAGGCCGTCCTCACCCCGAACCCGTTCGGTGAACGCGTCCGTGACGAGCTGTTCGCCAAGGCATCCGCCCTCTACGACGACGAGGCGCTCTGGACGCTCACCATGGCGATCGGCCACTTCTGCTTGTTCGTCCCGGTCGCTCTCATCGGCAAGCCGATCCCCGGCCGGCCCCCCGGGAAGAACTACAGCAAGTAACGCCACCGGGCTCGAGGGGAGGACACATGTCAACAGACCAGAAAGCCCCACCTTCGGACCGGTGACCCTGGTGCGGGGCCCCGCAGCTGGCGGTGCCACCACTGTGGTGAGGCGGGCGCTGAGCCGGCAGCACCCGTGCCGCTACGTAGTGTCGGACCCGCGGCCCCGCTGCCCGCAGCGCCTGCCCAAGCCGACGACCGGGGAGTTCCCGGCCGGATGGCGGCGAGGGACCCCAAGCCGTCGGAGGCGGAGCACTACAACCGCGAGGAGTGGGACCGCCGCGACGCCCTCAACAGCGCCGTACGTCGAGGCGCCGTCGAGGCGGCCCACACGGACCTGTACCGCTTCCGATCAGGTGTCTTCGGGATCCAGTTCGATCTAGCCTCCCTGCCTGCGTTCTTGCAGGTCAAGGGCGTCTTCCTGCTCTACGGCGAGACACGTGCCCGGGCAGCACTCCCCAGCCATTTCAGGACTCATGCTGACCACTTGCCAGCTCCTCTGCCGCTTCGCCAGGTCGGACCGGGAGGGGTGCGTCGCTGCCTCCACTCCCCTGCCGCGAAGGCGACGCCGGCCTACGCGACGCCCACCGGAGGGTCGCCGTGATCGCCGTCATTGCGACAAACAGTGGCGAGACCCCCTGTCCGATCAACACCGGTCGACGGCTCGAGGACCGGCCGTGCCACCTACGCTCGTGAGCGCTGCCGTTCATGCTGACGAGGAGGAATTGCATGACCGAGCCCGACGCGGTGATGGCCGAGATCGGCCGTGGTATCGAGCTGAGCCACAGCGGCGAACGGGAAGCGGCCCACCGCTTGTTCGCCGTTCTCTGGGACGCGATCGGCGCCACCGGCGACGCCTTCCATCGCTGCGTGCTCGCCCACTCGATGGCCGATGTCCAGGACGATCCGCGCGAGGAACTGGTCTGGGACCTGCGGGCGTTGGAGGCGGCGGACCTGATATCGGACGAGCGGGCACGGCAGGGGGGTGTCCGCGGCACGGTCGCGGTCTTCTATCCGTCCCTGCACCTCAACGTCGGGGACGTCTACCGAAGGCTCGGCGACCTCGACCGTGCCCGCGATCACGTCGCGCGCGGACGTGCCGCGGTCGGTGAACTCGGTGACGACGAGTACGGGCAGCTGATCAGGGAAGAACTGGACCGGCTCGCGCGGCGGCTGTCGACGGCCTGAGGGACGGACCCCTCGCAGAAGCACGATCGCATCCATGACGGCGCTGAAGGCCTGGCGACTACATGCGGCTCCACACCGGGAAATGAGCGGCAGAGCCCCCTGCTATGGTGCGCCGATGTCATCGATCAAGCAGTTCCAAGTCACCTTCGACTGCGCAGAACCCGCGCGCCTCGCCGGCTTCTGGTGCGAGGTGTTGGGGTACGTCGTACCGCCGGTCCCGGAGGGATTTGCCACTTGGGAGGACTACCACCGCTCGCTGCCGCCTGAGGATCAGGTCGTCTACTTCGCATGCAGTGATCCCTCGGGTGTGGGCCCGCGCCTGCTCTTCCAGCGCGTTCCCGAAGGGAAGATCGTCAAGAATCGGGTGCATCTTTGCGTGCGGGCCGGCACCGGACTCGTGGGGGAAGAGCGCCTCGCCACCCTGGAGGCCGAATGCGCACGACTGGCCGCGCTCGGTGCGGTACACGTGCGAACGCTGCTGGCCGATGGCGAGAACGAGTCGTGCATCGTGATGCAGGACATCGAGGGCAACGAGTTCTGTCTCGACTGAGCGTCCTCCGCGGCGGCGAGAGCAGGGGGAGCGAGCCGTCCCCCTTGGGCCCCTTTCAGCCGTCCGCGAGGGCGGTGGTTGGTCCGGCCGACGGCGATGACGAGTCGAGGGGGGGTCGGCGCCCCGTGGCAGGCAGCGCATCGCCCGCCGCGGTGCGCACGGCGGGCGATGATTCCGGCTCCGACAATTGCGGAGAACGGAAGCGGATCAGCTCTTCATCCGGGTGATCACCGGGCGGAGGTCCCCTTGCCGGGCGATTCCGGCGACCCAGAGGTCCCCGCTCTTGGGCACCGTGGCGAGGCCGCGTACGACCACGTCCGGGTCGGCGGCCCGCTCCCACCGGCCGTGCTGTGCGTCCCAGCGCAGAGCGACCGGGGCGGCGCCCTTGCCGCCCACCGCCCAGAGCTCCCCGTTGCCGGTCCGGCCGACGGCACGCAGCCGCCCGTCCGGGACGTCCGGGGTCTTTGCCGCCGACCACTTCGCACCGTCCCAGTGCACGGCATAGGGGCGCTCCGCGCTCCCGGAGGTGCTGCCGCCCACCGCCCAGATGTCATCGGCGGCGAAGGCGGTGATCCCCCCGAGCCAGGCGTGGCCTGCCGGCGGGCCGCCCCCGTCCACCCGCTTCCAGCTCGTGCCGTCCCAGTGCAGCAGCAGGGCGGTCTGCGGCGACTTCTCGTCCGCGGCGTAGGCCGCGCCCACGGCCCAGATGTCGTCGGGTGCCAGTGCCGTCACACCGTTCAACTCGCCCTTGCCCAGGTCGGGAAGGGCCTGCCGGTGCCAGCCCCTGCCGTCCCACGACTGGACGGCGGGCACGGAGTCCTTGATCGACCGGCCCATCGCCCGGCCCACCGTCCACGCCTGCCCATCGGTGGTCGTCGTCACGGCTTCGGGGACCACCCTGCCGTCGGGATCACGGTCCAGGGGGCGCGTGGTCCACTTCTTGCCGTCCCAGTGCGCGGTCGCGCTGCCGACCTCCCAGATGTCGTCGGCGGACCGTACGGTGAGGGCCTGCGGGAAGCTGTTCTCCGGGAGCGTGGACTCCTGGTGCCAGGACGTGCCGTCCCAGCGGAGCGCTATGGCGTCGAGTTCGGTCGCGCTCTTCAGCCGGTATCCCACAGCCCATGCCTGCCGATCGCTCAGCGCGGCTATCGCGGTCAGGTCGCCCTTCGTCACCGGCACCGGGGTCTGCTGCCATTGACCGGCGCGGGAGGCGGACGACGCCGGCCGGGGCGGTGCGGCGGTGGCGGTCGGCTGACCGCCGAGGGCGACCACGGCCAGGCTCCCGGCCGCGATGGTGGCGGCCAGCGCCGCCATCAGGGGCACCCGACCGGGCGTCGGTCCCCGGGACGACGACGTGCTCGACGGCTTCACTGACCTCGCTGACATCACATATGTCCTTTTCTGATGAGGGAGTTGGGCTTGGAAGGCGGAGCTAGGCCGTGGTCTTGAGGACGAAGTCGAAGGCGCCCGTGTAGTGGGCTTCTCCCTGGGCTTCTCCCTGGGTGGTGAGCCCGATGGTGCAGGCACGGTTCAGCAGCCGGTCAGCGGCGTTGAGGGCGGCGAAGTCCCGGCCGTACGCTTCGGTGTCGTCGGGGAAATACAGCTGGGTGACGAGCACGGGACCGCCGGGTGACTGGACCTGGGTGTGGATGTGCGGTGCCCGCTGGCCCCAACGGCCCCAGTAGTCCCGGGGGATGATCGTCCGGAGCAGGTAGCCGCCCCGGCTGTTGGTGTACTGGTGACCGCGGAGCGAGAATCCCGAGGTGTCGTAGTCACCGTTCTGGTCGCACTGCCAGAACTCGATCAGTGTCTCCGGCAGTGGTGTGCAGGACGTGTCGTAGACGACCCCGCTGAGGTCCAGTAGTACGCCGCGGGTGCCGGGGGTGCGGACATCCGACCGTTCCGGGGATCGGGGCTTGAAGAGGGGGCCCTCGATGGAGGCGGGTGTCTCGTGCCCCGAGCAGGCGGGGGTGACGGCGAGCGGGAGCCGGCGCGCTGTCGCCGGCTCGGTCGCGGAGGCCGTCGGGCCGGCCGAGGCGACCAGGGCCGTCGCCCCGATGGCGACCGATGTCACGCCCGCAGAAGTGGTCTTGATGAACGCTCGCCTTGAGCTCTTCTCGTCGCCGTAACGCATCCGTGTCTCCTTCTCGCCGGGGCCGGCGGTCCGGTCGTCCGGTCCTCGTCCAGTCGTCCGCCCGCCGTCCGGTCGTCCTCCGGTCGTCCAGTCCCGAGCCGTGTGCATCGGCTCGCTCGACCAGCCTCCGTAGCCGTGCGGTCCCGCACATGGGTCGGATGACCGGCGACTTGCGGGCGTTACGAAACCCCGGGGCCGTGCTGCGGACGGGGCTGCGCGGCGACCCACAGGGCGATCTGGGTACGGGACCGCAAGCCCAGCTTGTCCCGGATCCGGTCGAGATGGCTGGCGACGGTGCTCTTGGACAGGCCCAGGTGCGAAGCGACCTGACGGTTCGTCAGGCCAGAGGCGACCAGGTGAGCGACCGTCGACTCACGCTCGGTCAGCGGGGACTGGGACAGCTTGCCGGCGGCGCCGGAGGCGTTGCGGTGCCCGTCGCGCGTCCCCTGTAGCGCATAGCTGACCAGAGCACGCCCGCGCAGCCTCCGGCCCGCCGTCAGCGCCGCCTCCGCCCCTGAGGGGGTCAGCCGGTCCCTCGCCCGCGCGGCCGCCGCCTCCACCTGGCTCCGCCAGTGCGCCTCGGGCTCCGTATCGAGCCGCCGTCGCGCGGCCGCGGCTGCCGCGAACAGCCGGAGTGAACGCCGCATATCGCCCCGCTCGCCCGCCACGATGGCGAGCCCCTCCAGCGGATAGAGCGCATGGAAGCTCTCCCCGGACACCGTCCCACCGGATGTCGTACCCCCGGACGCCATCTCGCCGGATGCCCTGCGGAGCACCTCCGCGAACATGTCCTCAGCGGCGTCGAAGTCCCGCTGCATCAGCCGGATCGCGCCAACGGTGTGCAGCGCCGCCATCAACTGGCCCGAAGGGGCCTCCGCTCTGAGCTCGGGCAGAGACCGCGCCATCAGCTCATCGGCCTCGGCGGCCCGGCCCGTGTGCAGCATCGCCCAGGCCAGGTGATGCCGGCAGAGCGCGGTGTCCAACGGGCGGCCGAGCGTACGGACCACGCAGAGGCACTCGGCGAAGACCGCGACGGCTTCGAAGAACTCGCTCCGGCACAGCCGCGCGGCCGCCATCGCGTCCAGCGCGTTGGCCAGCCCGCCCGGACGCTCCCCCGCGCGCTCGACGGCCACCGCCTCGTCGGCGAAGGCCAGCGCGGCGGTGTGATCCGCCTGGAGACATGCCGAACGGGCGGCCAGCGCCAGTGCGACGCCCCGGTGCACGCCGTCCGAAGCCCGCTCCAGCACCGCCGTCAGCAGCGTCCGCGCCGCCGTCAACTGCTCCTGCTGGTAGTGCAGTCGGGCCAGCGCGATCGCGAGCGGGACGTAACGGTCGTCGCAGCGGCCGGAGGTGTAGGCGACGGCCGCCGCGAGGTTCTCCCGCTCACCGCTCAGTGGTCCCTCCGCGGTGTCGGCGAACACCGACCCGGCAGGCCCCGCCGCCTGGCCCGCCAGCCTGTCGAGCGCCCGGTCCCAGGTCGTATGCAGCTCTCCGCACTCGCCGAGCCGGTCCATGGCGTACGCACGGATCGCGCTGAGCTGCCGGAACCTCGCCGTGTCCGGATCGTCGTCCCGCATCCGTACGATCAGGGACTTCGCCTCCAGGGCGCAGACGACCTGCAGCACCTGTTCCGGCCGCACCCCGGGGTCCGCGCCGTCACCCCCGCCGTCCGCGCAGACCTCGGCCGCTCCCCGGGCGTCGAATCCACCTCCGAGGACGGAGAGGCGCCGGAACACCGCCCGCTCGACGGGGTCGAGTAATCGATGGCTCCAGTCGATGGCGGCGCGCAGCTCGCGGTGCCGGCCCGGCCCCGTTCTGGTGCCGTGGGTGAGCAGGGTGAGCTGGTCGTCCAGTCCCCGCAGAATGTCGCCCAACGGGAGGGAGCCGGTGCGGCCCGCGGCCAGTTCGATCGCCAACGGAAGGCCGTCCAGCCGTCGGCAGATCTCAGCGACGGTACCGACGTTGCCGGGTTCGAGCGCGAATCCGGGATCGGCCGCGCGGGCCCGATCGGCAAAGAGGCGGACCGCCTCCGAGCGCTGTAGCGCCTTCGCGTCCTCGCCCTCGCCCTCGCCGGCCGACGACAGCGACAGCACCCCCACCCGGAACACCACCTCGCCGGGCACCCGCAACGTCTCCCGGCTGGTGGCGAGAATCCGCAGGCCCGGGCAACGGGCGAGCAGGGTCGCGGCCAGCTGCGCGCACGCCTGTGCCAGATGCTCGCAGTTGTCCAGGACGATCAACAGCGTACGGGTGCCCAGCGCATGGACCAATGCCTCGACGCCCGCCCGGCCACCGCGCTCCCCCACCCCCAGGGCCGCGGCGACGGCCTGGGGCAGCTGCTCGCCCTCACGGAGCGCCTCCAGCTCGACCAGCCGGACGCGGCCGTCCCGGCCGCCGCGCACCCCCTTGGCCAACTCGACCGCCAGCCGCGTCTTGCCCACCCCGCCGGGACCGGCGAGGGTGAGCAGCCGCGAGGACTTCAGCAGCGTGCGCAGCCGTGCCAGCTCTCGTTCCCGCCCCACGAACGAGTCGAGCGCATACGGCAGTCCAGGGCCCGACACCGCAGACCCGTCCGGCGCAGGCCCGTCCGGTGCAGGCCCGTCCCGCGCGGGCCCCGCCCTGTGCTCCCGCGCCGCACGCTCCCGGAACGCGCGCTGTCGGCAGGCACCGGAGCAGTACCGGGCCGGGCGGCCGCCCGAGGGCGTACCGTTTCGCGCCCGGCCACCACGTGCGGGGAGTTCGGTACCGCACGCCTCACACGTCCGCGTCGTCGTCACATGCCGCATCCTGCCCGCGCGGCAACTCCCGCACCACCAGGTGGCCGAGTACCCATGCCCCACCGGCGGGCTCCGACATCTCGCGGAACCGGCGGCCGAAGAGGTACGCATCGCCCGGCCATCGGGCCGGACCCCGTGGGAGGGGCGCCGCTCACGCCCCTGTGTGTGACAGGTGCGCGGGTGGCTCGGCCGCCGCCCCGCGATGCTTGATGTTGACGGCCGAAGCCTTGGCCAGTACCACGGGGTTCAAGAAACGCAGCGGACTGATCAGGCGGGCCGCGAACAGATGCATGTGCCGCGCCACCGACTCATCGCGCGCTGCCGCCGCATACATCAGCCGTTCCAAGGGGTTGAACGGGCGGGCCTTGGCGTAGTCGGCGGCCAGGTACTGGTGACCGCTCAGCCGGCGCCGGTGCCGGCGTGCGTACACCGCGAGCGACCTGTCGAGGTCGCCCCGACCGGTCGCGGCCGGGGCGACCGCCTCAGCCAACCATTGCGCGGACTGCAGGGCCCACCCGCATCCCACTCCCCACAGGGGATCGCCGGTCAGGGCGGCGTCACCGATCAACGCCACGCCCGGCGCCGTCGGCCTACGGCTGTGAAGCGGGTAGTTCACCGTGCCGGTGATCTTCGTGATGCGCTCGGCGGAGTCGATGGGCGGTGCCTCGGGCAGGGCGCGGACGAACTCGAGGAAGCTGCCCTCCAGGTCTTCCCGGAAGGCCGGCAGCCGCTTCTTGTCCGGGAGTACGGCGAGGACCGTCACCCCGTCGTCGTTGGGAAACGCGTACGCCATGTCGGGCTCGAGGAACCAGGCATGGGCGATCCCGCCGTGCAGCGGGAGGTTGCGGAAGTGCGCGAGATACCCGAACCGCGCGTTCTCGTACAGCCGGGCAGGCAGCCCGGCGGACTTCGCCACTGCCGAGTCCTTGCCATCGGCGCCGACCACCAGGCGGGCCCGGATCTCGCGCTCGCCCCGCGGTGTCGACGCGCGCACCCCCATGGTTCGCCCGGCTTCCCGGACCAGCCCGGTCACCTGGTGACCGAGCAGCAGGTCGACGCCGGGGGTCTCGGCCGCATGGGACCTGATCAACGGGTCGAGGGTGCTGCGCCGAATGTTGTACCCGTACGGCAGCTCGGGGCCCGCCGATGCGGCCCTCGGCTCGATCCATCCCCAGCGGGTGTACCAGCGGGCGTGGTTGCGGACGGCTCCGGCCTTCTCGAGAGCGGGGACGAGACCGAGTTCGTCCAGCACCGGGTAGGCGCTGGCCATGAGGGAGTGGGTGCACAGCACCTTGTACGCCGCGGGGTCCGAGCGTCGTTCCAGCAGTGCGACGCGGGCACCTCGTCGAGCGAGCAGGATCGCCGCGGTGCTGCCGGCGAGACTGGCTCCGCTGATGACGACGTCGTAGTCGTATCCCGCGCTCTCAGGCCTGGTCATGCGCTGATCGCCCCCTTCGGAGTGTGGTGCCGTTCGTGGGAATGGTGCGGCGCCGCTCCTGTCAGGCGCATGACCATGCGTCAAGAGTCGCGGATCGAGTCCCACCCACCACAGATCCTGCCGTCATGTACACGCTGGAGCCAGAGCACGCACGCCTCCTGTCCCAACTGGTCAATGGCCACGGCGACTCACGCGGTACTCTGCCCGCCGACACGGGAGCGAGGAAGCCGATGACGCACGCGACGACGCCGGACGGGATCCGCATCGCCTACCAGCTCCAAGGCCAGGGAGCGCCGCTGGTCCTGCTGGCCGGCCAGGCCAACAACCACCACTGGTGGGACGCGGTCCGAGCCGACTTCCACCCCGCCCGCAGCACCCTCACCCTCGACTACCGCGGCACCGGTGCCAGCGACAAGCCCGACCGCCCCTACAGCACGGAGCTGTTCGCCCAAGACACCATCGCCGTCCTCGACGAACTCGGCATCGAGCGGGCCGACGTCTACGGCACGTCCATGGGCGGACGCGTGGCCCAGCAGCTCGCGGCCCGCCATCCGCACCGCGTGCGCGCCCTGGTCCTCGGCTGCACCTCACCCGGCAGCCCGCACGGCGTCGAACGCGGCAACGACGTACGCCAGGCTCTGGCCCACCCTGACCCCGCAGTCGCGCGACAGAACCTGCTGGAGCTGATGTACACCCCCCGCTGGCTCGCCTCGCATCCCGGCCCGCACCACACTCTCGGCGATCCCGGCATGCCCGCCCACGCCCGGCGCCACCACCTCGCGGCCAGCAACCGGCACAACGCCTGGGACCTGCTGCCGGACATCAGCGCACCCACACTGGTCGTGCACGGAAGCGACGACCTGCTCAACCCCACCGCCAACGCGATCCTGCTCGCCGACCGCATCCCCGGCGCCCGGCCGCACCTGATCCCCGAGGCCCGGCACGCCTACTTCGAGGAGTTCCGCGGCACCGCCGGCCCGCTCGTCCTGGACTTCCTCACCACCATCGCGGACAAGCGGTAGCAGACCCGCAGTCGAAGCCAGGGCTCGCTCCGTTGTCGGTCCTCGTCGCTACGGTGCCTGTCATGAGCGACATCTCTTTCTGGACGTGTCCGCCCGAGACGGCCGTCCGCAGTGCGAACTCCGACGAATACCTCATCACCCTCCTGGACCCGCCGCGGCCCGACAGCACCGACGAGTTGCCGCCGCACGACCGCTCGCGGGCACGCGCGTTCGCCGAAGCCTTCCCTACGGTCGACGCGGTGCTGGAAGAGCTTCCTGCCCTGCCTGCGTCCGAGGTTCTGCATGCGGAGACGCTCTCGGACCTGGATCTGATCACGATTGGCTGCTGGGGCGCCGTGACCCGCATATCCGATCCGGCCCTTGCCACTTACGACGCCGGCATGACTCCGGTTCTGGAGCAGGTCACGGCCCTCCACGAGCGCCACCCCAGCGCCCTGATCGTGGGCTCCGCCGCGCCCGACTTCGGCGAGACGCACACGGAGGACGTGATCTGTCTTCCCGACGGTCTGACGCTCTTCGCCTCCGGGTTCCCCGCATACGAAGACCCGTGGGACGTCGACGGGGATCCCCGGACCGTCCTGAACGCTCTCGGCATCGACCTGGCCGATCTGACCGATGAGGACCGCGAGTTCCTCTGCTTGGACGAGGAACCCCACGTCACCAACTGGGGGATGCTGGGCGGACTGGTCCTTGAACGCTGTGGCCGCAGATGGCGAACAGGGCTTGAGATGTCCGTCTTCCGCGTCCGCCACACCGAGGACCACACCGCGATGATGGAGGAGATGTGGACGTGGACGCGCTAGTGGACGCACCAGGTGGCGACGTGACGTACTGACCCGACGCGTCCCCGCGCCCGCGTAACCGTTGGTCACCGTGGGTAGTTGTCGTGGCATGCACGACGTACGCACAGTAAGGGCGCCCTCCATGCTGCGGCTCGCGACCGCCTCGCTCGCCGGGACGGCCATCGAGTTCTACGACTTCTTCGTCTACGGGACCGCTGCGGCGCTGGTCCTGGGACCGCTGTTCTTCCCCACGTTCTCATCGGTCGCCGGCACGCTGGCCGCCTTCGGAACCTTCGGCGTGGGCTTCGTCGCCCGGCCACTCGGCTCGGTGCTGTTCGGACACATCGGGGACCGGCACGGCAGACGTCCGGTTCTCATCGCGTCATTGCTCCTCACCGGCGCCTCCACGGTCGCGGTCGGCTGCGTGCCGACGTACGACACGATCGGGGTGACCGCTCCCGTACTGCTGCTCGTCCTGCGGTTCCTGCAGGGGCTCGGGCTCGGCGGGGAGTGGGGCGGGGCCGTGCTGCTGACCGCGGAGCACGCGCCCGCCGAACGGCGCGCGCTGTGGACGAGCGTTCCGCAGGTCGGGCCGTCACTGGGGTTCGTGCTCGCCAACGGCGTGATGCTGGCGCTGTCGGCGACGCTGTCCGACGCGCAGTTCGCGTCCTGGGGGTGGCGCGTGCCCTTCTGGGCGGCCGGGCTGCTGGCCGTGGCGGGGCTGTGGCTGCGGTCGTCGGTCACCGAGAGTCCGCGTTTCCGCGAAATCGAGGACCATGTGCGCTTGCCGCTCGCCAAGGTCGTGCGCGACCACTGGCGGCTCGTCCTGCTGACCGCCGGCGCGCTCGCGGTGGGTTACGCGATCTTCTACGCCGTGACGACCTGGTCTCTCGCCTATGCGACGGAACGACTGGGCGTGAGCCGGACCGCCATGCTGACCTGCATCATGGCCGCGGTGGTGGTGAAGGGTTCCTTGACACCGCTGGCGGCGCTGCTGGGTGACCGCTTCGGCCGGCGGCCGCTGTGCCTGGTGGGATGCGCGGCCTCCGCCCTGTGGATGTTCCCGATGGTCGCGCTGCTCGCCACGGGGGCGCCGCTGTTGATGTTCCTCGGCTTCCTGGGGTCGATGCTGTCGTTCATCACGATGTTCGCCGTGATCGCCGCGTATCTGCCGGAGCTGTACGAGCCGCGGGTGCGCTGCACGGGGGCCGCGGTCGGCTACAACCTCGGTGGGGTCCTCGGCGGGGCGCTGACGCCGATCGCGGCGACGGCGCTCGCCGAGCGGGGCGGCCCGGTGCCCTGGGGCGTCGCCGCGTATCTGACGGGGATCGCGCTGCTCAGTCTGGGCTGCTTCGCACTGCTGCCGGAGACGCGCCCGGTGCGTGCGCTGACGCCGGAGCCCGCAACGGGGTGACCGATCAGGCGTGTTCCCTCAGGCGGGACCCGCCGGACCGGCCCTGGACCCGGCCTTCGGCCCGGGGACGTCTTCGGAGAAACCCTGTGAGAGTCGGGACCGGTTCCACGCGTAGCTGCCTCACGGGGCGGCCTTCGGGTAGACGAGGTACATCGGTGGACACAGACCTGCTCTCAAGGAGGCTCCCTATGGCCGTTGCCAAATACAGCACCCTGGTACTGGACGCTGCTGAACCTGAGGAGCTCGCCGAGTTCTACGCCCGTTTCCTCGGAGGTACTTCGCGCATCGGCAGCCATCCGGACTACATCGAAATCGTCGAGGCCGCGGGCGTCCGCATCGTCGTTCGACGGGACCACGGCGCCGCGCCGCCGAGCTGGCCTCGACCGGAGACCTCACAGCAGGCACACCTCCACTTCCTGGTCTCCGAGGACACCATGGACCAGGCGGAGCGCGAGGCGATCGAACTCGGGGCACGTCCCCTGCAGACGCGGGACAACGGCGGCCGGTTCGATATCCGGCGCTATGCGGACCCCGCCGGACACCCCTTCGTGCTGGCTGCCCGCGAGGGACACGGAATCACATGAGCGAGGTGACGAGGTCGCGCGAGCCGGCCGCGGGCGCCGAGGTGCCTTGGAAATTCCCCGCTCGCGCATACGTACGACGTTCGCGGGGCACCCGCTCTTTCATCGACCCGAAACGGCCTGACAGCCGTTCGACGGAACCGACTTCGGCAGATGGCCTCTATGAGGCACGACAGGCGGGATCATGACGACCGAGGAAAGCACCGTGGAAAGGGTGGAAGCGGGCGCGGCGGGTGCGGAAAGGCTCGCGCCGACCGAAACGGAAGCGGTGAACGGCCGGCTGGACCGGATCGCCGCCCCCGCGGCAATGCGCCTCGCCGCGGGGCAGCTCGCTGAAATGCTCAACTGCCCACCCGGCTCGGTGTCCGCGCTGAAGGCCGCCGGTACCGGCTGGCTGGCGGACGTGGAAGTGGTGGAACTCGAAAGGGTGCCGGACACCGCGAGTGTGATGGCGTCCTACCGCGTCCGCCTCGACGAGCAGGGCTATCTCATGGAATACGAGCGCACGCGCCGCTACGGGCGGGGCCAGGTCGACCGTTAGGGCCACAGCCCCGCAGCGCGAATTCCCCCAAGTGCATGGCCCGCTCCAGTCAACTGGAAGGGACATACAAGACCGTGACTGCCATTCAGCAACAGACCCAGGCACCACCGGTCGGCGGCATCGGCTCGGGCACTCTCTACGACGTCCTGGAGCTCATTCTCGACCGCGGGCTGGTCATCGATGCCTTTGTGCGGGTCTCACTCGTCGGCATCGAAATACTCAAGATCGACATACGCGTCGTGGTCGCGAGCGTGGACACCTATCTGCGTTTCGCGGAGGCGTGCAACCGGCTGGATCTCGAATCCGGCCGCAAGGCACCGGAACAGCTCACCGATCTCGTCGGCGAGGCGACCGAGAGCGGCGCCAAGGGAAAGTCGAAGGGCGCGCTGGCGGGCGCCGTCGAGGCGGTCGGCGAATCCCTCCGCAAGGGCCACGGCGAATCCGAGGAAACCGCGAAGCGCCCGTCGCCCAAGGCATCGTCGACCGCCGACCGCCGCAGCGCACGCCGGGAGGGGTGAGCCCATGACGACGTACGTCTACGCCATCACCGACGCCGGCCATCCGCTGCGACTGTCCGGCGTCGCCGGGGTCGGCAACCCCGCGGCGCCGCTGCGCACCGTGCGGACCGTGGACCTGTGCGCGGTGGTCAGCGACGCCCCGGCGGAGCTGCGCGCCAAGCGCCGGGACGTGGCGGCCCACCAGGACGTCCAGGAACACCTGCTGGCCGACGGCAGCTGTCTGCCGATGCGCTTCGGGCTGGTCGGGCCGGACGACGAGCAGGTCGCCGCCGTGCTGGAGGAGCAGCACGACACCTACACCCAGCGGCTCGGTGAGCTGGCCGGGTGCCGGGAGTACCACCTCAAGGTGGCGCGGGACGAGGAGGACCTGCTGCGGGAGATCGTGCGGGACTCCCCCGAAGTGCGCCGGCTGAACGACCGTACCCGGCACCACTCCGGGCCGTACGACGACAAACTGGTGCTCGGCGAGCTGATCTCACACGAGGTCCGGGCCCGCCAGGACCGCGCCCGCACGGACATCCTGGCCCGGCTCGCACCGGCCGCGGTACGCATCGCGGACGGGGAACCCACCAAGCACTACTTCCTCGCCACCTCGTTCCTGGTGGCGCGGGAGCAGGCAGCCGCCTTCTCTCAGGCGGTCCGCACGGAGGCGCAACAGCGCGGCCACCCGTACGCCTTCCGGCTCTACGGCCCGCTGCCGCCGTACAGCTTCGTCTGACCGCACCCGGTTCGTCCGACCGCACCCGGGCCGCGCCCTCGGCACCGGGAGACCGATCGGGCGGGAGGTTTTTCTCGATGGGGCTGCTCACCCACCTGCTGACCCTGCCGATCGCCCCGCTCAGGGGCGCCGTCCGGGTCCTCGACCAGGTACTGCTCACCGCGGAGCACGAGTTCTGCGACCCGGAGCCGGTGTACGAGCAACTGGCCGAACTAGAACGGCAGTTGGTGGACCGGCGGATCGGGCCGGAGGAGTTCGACGCCCGCGAGGACGAACTGCTGGACCGGCTGGAGTGGCTCCAGGCCCGCCGACGCCAATCACGAGGAGGCTGAACCGCATGTCCGACCCGCCGACCGGGCCGGGGGGAACCGCCGCGCCCATGAGGACCTCCCCCGCGCCGCCCCCGTACGGCCGGCCGGGGGCCGGGCCCGGCTCCTCCGCCAACCTCGCCGACATCCTGGAACGCGTCCTCGACAAGGGCGTGGTCATCGCCGGCGACATCCAGATCAACCTGCTCGACATCGAGCTGCTGACCATCAAGATCCGGTTGCTCGTCGCCTCCGTGGACAAGGCCAAGGAGATGGGCATCGACTGGTGGGAGCACGATCCCTCGCTCTCCTCCGGGGCCCGCGGGCCCGCGGCCCGGCCCCTCTCCGCCGGGGAGGAGCAGCCGGCGGCCGGAGGGGAAGCAGCCCCGGAAGCCGGCCGGCAGCAGCAACCGCAAAGGGAGGAGAACCGGTGAACGGACCGTGGCACAGCTATGTCTACGCGGTCGGACGGGGCGGCGGCGACCTCGACGCGGTGGCCGCCGCACTGACCGGGCTGCGCGGCGCCCCCCTGCGGACCGTCGCCGGTTCCGGGCTGACGGCTGTGGTGTCCTCCGTCCCGGCCGACGACTTCGGTACGGACGGACTCACCGAGCGGATGGCGGACCTGGCGGAGCTGGAGGCGCTGGCCCGCACCCACCACGAGGTCGTGGAGGCGGCGCACGCCCGGACGACGGTGTTGCCGATGCGGCTGGCGACGGTGTACCTGGACGACGCCCGGGTACACGCGATGTTGTCCGAACACGCCCCGGATCTCGATGAGTTGCTGTCCTGGCTCCACGGCCATGCCGAGCTCGGAGTGAAGGTGTACGCGGACCCGGTCCGCGCGCACGCCGAAGCCGCCCCCGCCGCGCCGTCGGCCGGCTCGGGCCGCGCCTACCTGCGCCGGCGCCGGGACCAACATCGCCGGCGGGACGAGGCGTACCGCGCGGCGGGAGTCGTGGCCGGCGCGGTCCGGGACACGGTGGCACCGCTGACGCGGGGCATGGTCGCCCACCGCCCCCAGCAGGGCGAACTGGTCTCCGGCCCGGGCGAGAACGTCGCCAACGAGGCGTATCTCGTGCCCCGCACCCGCGTGCGGGAGTTCCACCAGGCACTGGCCGGTCTGTCCGGTGGCGACGCCGGCGTACGGGTCGAGATCACCGGCCCGTGGGCGCCGTACTCCTTCGCGACCCGGCCGGCGCAAAGCGGGACGGCATGACGGCCGGTGAGGTCGCGGCGCCCGCCGGAGGCTCGTCCGGACCGGGCGGGCCCGTCGGAGTGGCCGGTCCGCGGATCGCCCTGATCGATCTCCTCGACCGGCTCCTCAACGGCGGTGCGGTCCTCACCGGGGACCTGGTCCTGTCCGTCGCCGACGTGGACCTCGTGCGGATCAGCCTCCGTGCCGTCATCCACTCGATCACGCAACAGGAGGCACTCCCTTGGCAGGAGGAATCCCTTCAGGAGGCGTTCCCTTATGAGGCAGGACCCCACCTGGCCGACGGCGCCCGCGACCCTCGCCCAGCGGCTGGAGAGCGACCCGGAGACGGTCGAACGCGATCTGATCAGACTCGTGCTGACGATCGTCGAGCTGCTGCGGCAGCTCATGGAACGCACCGCACTCCACCGTGCGGACCAGGGCGATCTGACGGAGCACCAGGAGGAGCGGGTCGGTATGACGCTGATGATCCTCCACGACCGGATGTCGGAACTGTGTGAGCGCTACGGCTTCACGATGGCCGACCTCAATCTCGACCTCGGGCCACTCGGCTCCCTGCTCCCGCGGAACTCCCCCTGAACCGCCGGGGCTTCGACGAACCCCTCTCAACCCACCCCTAAAGGGGACCGGACATTTCACCCCATCCATGACAGGAGGAACCCATGGCACCCCTGCTACTCGTCCTGCTGCTCGCGCTGCTGCTGTTCGGGGCCGGCTTCGCACTCAAGGCGTTGTGGATCGCCGCCGTCGTCGTGCTCGTCTTCTGGCTGCTCGGCTTCCTGATGCGGTCGACCGGGGCCGGTGGCGGCCGCGCCCGCTGGTACCGCTGGTAGCCGTCGGGCGCGCGGCCGTCCGGACCAGGTCGGCCGCCGCCCGCTCCCAGCCCCCGAGCGGAGTCTGATGATCGACAGAACGCCGAAGAGGCCGAAGCCGACCGCGGTGCCTCCGCTGCCGCCCACCGCGGCGAGCGCCACCACGATGTTGGCGGGTGTTGGCAGTTACTGTCAGTAAGTGCCCTAATGCGCCTCACGGCTGGCGGCTTGCCTGCTCAGCCTCGCTGTGTGCGGCGGGCTCGGCGCACAGACAGCCGACGCCCCGTTCGATCCACTCCCGGCCGGCCCACTCTGGGTGCCGCTCGATCAGCAGCGCCCGGACCTCGGCCACGATCTCGCCCTCGCCCATCGCGGAGTCGCGCCGCCGCCAGGTCTCGTCCCGCAGCTCGCGCAGATAGGCGCGGACGTCGTCGAGCACCCGCGGCCCGCCGAGCGCGCCGTGGCCGGGCACCACCACCCGGGGGCGGGCGGCGGCCAGCCGGTCCATCACCGCCAGCCAGCGCACTCCTGAGACGTCCGTGTCGTACGGCGGGAACCACGGAAAGATGGCGAACTGGCCGGTCTCCGCCAGGTCGCCGGTGAACAGGACACCGGCGTCCGGCACTTCGACCACCTGGTCGCCCTTCGTGTGGCCCCGGCCGGTGGGCCGCAGTCGTACGGTCCGGCCGCCGAGGTCCAGGTCGTACCCGTCGTCGTAGACCACATCGGGCGTCGGCACCGGGACGCCGTCGAGACGCCGGGCGATCGCCCCGCCGAAGCCCCGGAACATCTCCAGATATCCCGGCCCCTTCGTCGTCAGGTCGTCCGCCTGAGCGCGGTTGACCAGGTACGTGGCCCGGTCGGCGAACACGTGGGCGCCGAAGGCGTGCTCAGGGTGGAAGTGGGTCGACGTCAGATACAGCCGGCGGCCGGCCGCCACCTCGGAGGCGAAGGCGAGCACCTCCTCGGCGTTGGCGGTGCCGATGCCGGTATCGACGACGAGCACGGCCCGTGTGCCGGCGACGACGCCGATGTTGGGCACCAGTTGGACTCGGTGGTTCGGGATCACCAGCAGGTCGGGGGCGATCTCCTGGGCGTCACAGACCCGCACGGCGAGGTCGGGCATCGGTTCGTCCGTCATGCCTCGATTCCACCGCCGCGGTTCCCGAGTCGTCCAAGACCGACTCGGCACCGCCGATACCGTACGGATATCGTCACTGGTCATGGAGCTACGCACGCTGCGCTATTTCGTGGCCGTCGCCGAGGAACTCCACTTCGGCCGGGCCGCCGCCCGGCTTCACATGAGCCAGCCACCACTGAGCCGGGCCGTCAAACAACTGGAGAGCGACCTCGGTTCGCCCCTGCTGCACCGCTCCGCCGCGGGCGTCACGCTCACCCCCGCCGGGGCGACGCTGCTCGATGAGGCACGCGCCCTGCTCGACCGGGCCGAGCGGGTGCGCGTTCGCGTGGCCGCCGCGGCCGGTGCCGCGACCCTCACCGTCGGCATGCTGGGCGACGGCGGCGGCCGGGGAGCCGCACGGCTGGCCGCCGCGTACCGTCGGCGGCATCCGGGCGTCGAGATCCGTATCCGCGAGACCGACCTGACCGACCCGACCTGCGGGCTGCGGGCTGCGGGCCGGTCTGGTCGACCTCGCCCTGACCCGCGCGCCGTTCGACGAGACCGGCCTGAAGGTGTACGAACTGCGCGCCGACCCGGTGGGCGCCGTCCTGCGCGCCGATGATCCGCTGGCCCGTCGCGACCGCCTGGTCCTCGCCGACCTGGCCGACCGGCGCTGGTTCCGGTTTCCGGACGGCACCGACCCGATCTGGCAGGCGTACTGGCACGGCGGCGAGCCCCGCGAGGGACCGGTGGTGCGCGCCGTCCAGGAGTGCGTGCAGGCCGTGCTCTGGAACGGCACGGTCGGCCTCGCCCCGCTCGGGCACGACCTGCCCCAGCTCGCGGCGGTGCCGCTGGCCGACATGGCTCCGAGCCGTGTGGTGGTGGCGGTGAACGAGGGCGATGCGAACCCGCTGGTCCGCTCCTTCGTCCGGGTCGCGACGGCCGCCTACCGCGGCTGACCGCCTACCCGCGTCCGGGCCGAGTACCGCCACGGGCAGCGCCTCCGCCCCCCCGATGCCAGCCGTCCAGGCCCCCGTGTCATCACGGATCACCGGAATTTCATCGTGATTCCAGCGGCGTCCGTCACGTTGGTGAGCCAGCGCGGGAACCGCGGGTGTCGCCGTGCCGTACGGGTGTCAGGTCCTGGTCGCCATCGACCTGCCCGGCCGGAACGCGGTGGTGCGCGCGGTCTTCCGATCACGCCGGATGGGAAGACCCGGCACGGGGTCCGGCCCGGCCGGACGACACGGAGGTACCCGATGACGAGCATGAAGCGGCGAGACCTGTGGGGCATGGCCCGCGAGGCCCGCAGGGCGAGGCAGGCGGGCGACGTGACGCACACGGTGCAGCTCTACCTCAATCGGCCGGTGTACGGAAAGCGGGCTGTCAGGAGGGCGGACCGCGGAGTCGACGAGACGATCCGGGCCATTGAGCGCGAGGGCTGGAAGTGCTGTTCGGTCGAGCCGTGGCTCGGCACCGGGGTGCTGCTCAGCTTCGTACGGGCCGGCTGACGCGCCGCGCCGGGCCGGCGCCCGCTGTCCGCAGGAGCGGTTCTGCGGCCGGCCACGCCCGTGGGCGAGTCCCGGCACCGCCCACGGATGGCGGTTGTTTCCCTCCGACCCTTCCGGGATAAATGATCATTTGATACCGCACATCGATCTGCCCGAGGCGGGCGTCTCTCCAGCAGCGCGAACCGCACTGGGACGCGGGAGGAAGTGCCCAGGTGAGCAACAGGTATGGCCGCCCCGCCCAGCGGCCCAACCGCCGGGGAACGGGACACGGCCGTCCACGGCATGTGGTGCTGGGCAGCCGGCCGGCGGGAGCGGTGGGGCGGGCCCGGTCGATGTCCGCCGCATCTGGCGTCCGGGCGCGCGCCGAGGGCGCTTCGGTCCCCTCCGGGCTGCGCATTGCCGCCGCGTATGCCTGGCGGCTGCTGGCGGTCGGGGTGGTGGTGTACGCGGCGTTCACGGTGCTGGGCCGCTTCCAGCTCGTCGCGGTCGCGGTGTTCCTCGCCTTGGTGATCACCTCGGTCCTGCGACCCCTGGTCGACCTGCTGTCCCGCCGACTTCCCCGAGCCTTGGCAGTGGTGGTGTCCGTGCTGGGCAGCATCGTGGCGCTACTGGCACTGCTGGCGCTGGTGGGCCACGCGGTGGCGGGGGAATGGGACCGGCTCGCGGGGGAACTGGGCGGGGGAATCGACCGGATCAAGCAATGGCTCGAAGGCCCCCCGTTCCACGTCAGCCACTCCGCGCTGGCGGACCTGCAGGGAAAGACCGCCTCCTTCCTGGCCTCGCACCGCTCCACGCTGATCAGCGGCGCGCTCAGCGGGGCCAGCCGGGCCATCGAGCTGGTCACCGGAGGTGTGCTGGCGCTGTTCTGCTCGGTCTTCTTCATCCACTCGGGCGAACGGCTGTGGCTGTGGACCTGTGCCCAGGTGCCGGAGGCCGCCCGTCTCCGGTGGCGCGGCGCCGGGCGGGCGGCGTGGCACACCTTCGCCGGCTACACCCGCGGCATCATCATCGTGGCCGGCACCAACGCCCTGCTCGTCGGACTCGCACTGTTCGTACTGCGGGTGCCGTTGGCCCTGCCACTGGCCCTGCTGGAGTTCGTCGCCGCCTTCGTCCCGCTGGTCGGCTCGCCCATCGCACTGGCGGTGGCCACCATGGTGGCTCTGGCGGGGCGGGGCCCGCTGGTCGCCCTGGTCGTGCTGTCACTCATCGTCGTCATCGGCCAGCTCGAAGGCCATGTGCTGCACCCGCTCGTGTTGAGCTGGGCGGTGCGGCTCCATCCGGTGGTCGTCGCCATCTGCGTCATCGCCGGCAGCATCGTCGCAGGAGTCATCGGCGCTGTCGTGGCCGTGCCCATGGTCTCGGTCGCCTGGTCCGTGATCCAGGCCCTCCGCGCCCCGGACGGCCGTTCACCAGCCTGACGCCTCCGGTGTTCCCCTTCCCGCCGGTCGGCGCGCACCGCACCCCTGCGCCCTCGGAAAAGCTCTGGTTCGAGATCAAACGTGTCGTATAGGCTGCGGCGATTTTTCAAAACTTCATGCTCGAGGGTGGGGGATTTCGGAATGCGCAAGGCATCGCAGGCCGTGGTGGGGGCGTTGGTCGCGATGAGCGTGCTCAGCGGCTGCTCGTTCGGCTGGGGCGGGGACGAGAAGAAGAAGGTCGCCGAGAAGAAGCTGGGCGACAAGGGCACGGCGTGCGAACTGCCGGTGCACTTCACCCTCGCGAAGTCCTGGAAGGCAGAGGCCATCACGCGGGCGACGGTGGACCGGATGGGCCCGCTCGGCCACCAGGGGCCGCTCACACCCGCCTGCGAACTCGACGCCAGGCCCACCGGGCACATCGGCTTCCTCACCGTGTGGTCCGGCACCAAGGGCGCCGCCGCGCCCGGCGGCACACCCCGCGCCCTGATGAAGCAGTTCGTCGCCGCCGAGCACTTCGAGAGCAACGTCAAGTTCCGTGAGTCCAAGGCCGGTGGCCTGTCCGCCACCGAAGCCGGCTACACCGTCACCGACCTGTCCGCCGGCGAGGTCAGGCCCGAACGCGCGCTGGCCGTGATGACCAGGCACGGTGGCGTGGTCATCCATCTCGGAGGGCTCAACGCCGCCGAGCACAAGGCCATGCTCCCGGCGTTCGAGCTGGCCAAGAAGTCCCTCGGCCTGACCTCCTGAGCGGCGCCGCCGCGCCCTCCTGGACGAGGGTGGCCGCACCGCACGACACCTCATCACCTGGGAAGGGTTCACTCATGCCGTACTTCGAAGGGTCCGGCGGGACCAGCCTGTTCTACACCGACTGGGGGCAGGGCAGGCCGGTGGTGTTCGTGACCGGGGCCTGGCTCGGGAGCAGCTCATGGGAGTTCCAGATGCTCCCGCTGTCCGAACAGGGCCTGCGGTGCGTGGCCTTCGACAAGCGGGGGCACGGCCGCTCGGACTGGGTCGGCCACGGCTTCGACTACGACACCCTCGCCGACGACCTCGCGGCGCTGCTCGAACATCTCGACCTGCGCGACGTGACCTTGGTGGCGCACTCGATGGGTGGTGGGGAGGTGATCCGCTACCTCTCCCGGCACGGATACGACCGGGTGAGCCGGGTGGCGCTGATCGCGGCGACCGCGCCGTTGATGGTCCGGGCGCCCGACAACCCGGAGGGGATCGACCCGAACATCTTCGATGCCGTGCAGGCGGACCGGACCAAGGACCGCCCGCGGTGGATGGCCCAGAACGGGCAGGCGTTCTTCGCGACGCACCTGGGCAACAAGATCTCCGCCGAGCTCATGGCGTGGACGGTGCAGAAGTGCCTCGACTGCTCCGCCAAGGCGGCCGTCGAGGTGATCAGGACGGGGTTCTGCACCGACCTGCGCCAGGAGGCCGGCGCGCTCCAGGTGCCGACCTTGATCATCCATGGGGACGCGGACGCCTCCGCTCTGATCGATCTCACCGGGCGGCGGCTGGCGAAGCTGGTGCCGGACAACATCTACAAGGAGTACCCCGGAGCGGGGCACGGCCTCTTCATCACCCACGCCGACGAAATCAACCGGGAGCTGCTCGACTTCATCGGGAACACCGTCATCAGGGACCCCGCATCCTGAAGATGCCGCCCTCGCACCCGCCCGCTCGGTCGCGACGCCGGGGCCGGCTGCCGGGCACCGCGTGAGCCGCTCGCGTCAGGGCCGGCGGCCGGACGGGTGATCAGGCGCCCGGCACAAGTCGCAGGGGGCATCACCTTCCTGGAGTCGATGGCGACGGCAGGAGGACGAGGATGCGAGTGTCGGCCGGTTCCCACGGTGGTTCTTCGCGGGGCCTGAGTGGGCATCAGATGAAGGACTTCGTCGCGCGTACCGAGGATTCGTTCCTGCGCGCGCTCGATGCGCTCGGCCGTCTGGAGAAGCTGGACGCCGTCATCGCCCCCGTGCAGCGGGTGGTGCAACGTCTGCCGCTGGGAAGTGCTCGCGATGTGCTGCACGGGCTGCCCATCGGTCACCCGCTGCATCCGGTGTTGGTGCAGGTTCCCATCGGGGCATGGCTGTCCTCCGCGGTGTTGGATGCCGTGCCCGGTACCGGCCGCGGCTCCCGGCTGCTGGTGGGAGTGGGCGTCCTCGCCGCCGCTCCGGCCGCGCTGGCGGGCTGGGTGGACTGGGCCGAACAGCACGAGGACCAGATGCGTACCGGCTTGGTGCACGCCGTGTCGATCGCGGTGGCTGTCGGCCTGTACACGGGGTCGTGGGTGCAACGCGGGCGGGGCCGTACGGTGTGGGGCAAGGCGTTGGGCCTGGCGGGGCTGTGCGCGGCGGGTGCCGGAGGAATGCTCGGTGGCCACCTCGCCTTCCGGCAGGCCGCCGGCCCGAACAAGGCGGAGCCCGTGCCCCGTCTGCTGGGGGACGAGTGGCAGTCCGTGGGAAGCGTGCAGGATTTCCCGGTCGGCCAGGCGGTGCGCCGACAGCTGGGCGAGGTACCGGTGCTCGTCGTCCACGAAGCGGGCGGACGGATCCACGTACTGGCCGACCGCTGCAGCCATCTGTCGGGGCCCTTGTCGAGCGGCGAGGTGACCGACGGTTGTGTGGAGTGCCCCTGGCACGGCAGCGTCTTCAGGCTCGCCGACGGCGCGAACGTCCGCGGGCCCGCGACGGCTCCACAGCCCTCGTTCCTGGTGCGTCTCGACGGGAGCGGAACCGTCCAGGTGCGGCTGCCGGGGGCGGGCTGATACGGGGAGGAACCCCCGCACCCGCTGCGGTGTCGCTCAGCCGGGAAGCCGAGGCAGCACTTCGGAGCGATAGAAATCGAAGAATCCGCGCTGGTCGGGGCCGATCTGGCTGATGTAGACGGCGTCGAAGCCCGCCTCGACGTATGCGGTGATCGCCTTCACGTATGCCTCGGCGTCAGGTCCGCAGGGCACGTTCTGAGCCACCCTCTCGCGAGTGACCAACTCATTGGCCTGCTCGAAGTGGCGCGGCGTGGGCAGGACCTGGGGCAGCTCTCCCGGCAGTTGTTCGTTGGCCCAGAGGCGATGGGCGGTCTTCACTGCCGCTTCTCGGTCCTGCGACCAGCACACCTTCAATCCGCCCATGGCGGGTTTCGTCGCACCACCGCCGCGCCGGAACCGCTCCACGGCATCGGCGTCGGGGGCCATCGTGACGAATCCGTCCCCGATTCGGCCGGCCACTTCGGTCGCGGCCGGCCCGAACCCGGAGACGTCGATGGGCACCGGCTCCTCGGGAACCGTGTAGAGGCGCGCGTTCTCGACCGTGTAGTACTTCCCGTGGTGGCTCACCTCCTCGCCTGTGAAGAGGCTGCGCATGACCTGTACGGCCTCTTCCAGCATCTCCAGACGGACAGCGGCCGGTGGCCATCGATCGCCGAGGATGTGCTCGTTGAGGGCTTCGCCGGAACCCACTCCGAGCCGGAACCTCCCGTTCGTCTGCACCGCTGCTGTCGCAGCCGCCTGAGCGGTGACCGCGGGGTGCAGGCGCATCGTCGGGCACGTCACGGCGGTCTCGACCGGGAGCGACGTCACCTGGGACAGCGCGCCGATCACCGACCAGACGAAGGGACTCTGGCCCTGCGCGTCGTGCCAGGGATGAAAGTGGTCGGAGATCCACAGTGAGGTGAAGCCGGCCTGTTCGGCCATCCGCGCCTGTTCCACCAGCGCCGCCGGGCCGTGCTCTTCGCAGGCCAGGAAGTACCCGTACTCAGCCATTGCTCCTCCGCGGGTGTGTCGGGCCTGCCGGGCACCTCCGACCGTACGGAGACGCGTGCCGCCGCGCACCTTGCGGCAGCGGCGACGAGAGCGCGGTCCGCACCCTGCGTCAGCGCCGCAAACCGCCTGTCGACGCGGCCTCGGCCGGGGCGCACCATGGCCGCCGGCCTTGTGCGACGTGGCTGATCAGGACTTCCCCCGGCCCGTGACGAAGTCCCGGACCCGGTCCACCAGCCCGGCCCCCGGCGCGAGGATCTTGTTCGCCGGCGGTGTGACGGGGGCGGCGGGGTGCGGACGGGTGGGAGCCATCTTCTTCGCCATACGGATCTTGTCGCCGAGAGTGTCCAGGGCCTCGTCCGAGCAGGCCATGCTCAGCTGGGGGAAGAGGTTGCTCTCCTCGTCCTGCACATGGCGGCCGACCGAATCCTTGAGGGTCATGAACAGCTGGTCCAGCTGCGGGTCGTCGGCGGAGCAGCCTTCGAGCCTCTTGAGGATCTTCTCCACCTCCCCGTGGTCCTTGAGCTCCCTGTCGGCCATCGCATCGCCGTTGGCCACGTGCTCGCGTACCGCCGGGTACAGGTACTGCTCCTCCGCGACGGAGTGCCGTACGAGCTCAATGGTGACCTCGTCGATGAGGCGCTTGCGGTCCTGGTGGCCGCTGGGCAGGGCCTCGATCCGCCCGAAGAGGTCCTCGACCTCGCGATGGTCCGTGGTCAGTTCCTCGATGATGTTTCCGCCATGCGCCATGGGCACCTCCTGAAGCGTTGGACCGGACCGCCCGCGCAGCGCGTGCCGGGCGTTCACCACGTGTTCCCGGGCACGGCGACTGCTAACGGGGGGAGGCGAGCCTTGGCTCTGGTTGGCTCCGCAGCGTCACCCGTGCTGTGGCATGTCGGGGCACGCCGGATGCCCCGGGAACGGCATCCGGGCCGGGAGCGCAGAGGTAAATGAGCATCTTTCGATGCTATGCGTGAGCTGCGCCATTTCGCCCGATAGCCCTGGCCTCTACGCTGCCCAGTGCTCAGTGCCCGGGATCTCGGGGCCGACTCCGAGGCGCCCGTGAGATCCACGAACTTGCGGATCTTCCGTGGCGCGCCAGAGAAGGGACGCCGTTTGTCCACCGATATCTCGCCGGTCATAGCCTCCACCGTGCAGTGGTTGCTGCGCTCTTACCCCGTGACCGGCGGCGCCGTCGACGCTGCCCTCGCGGAGGCCCAGGCCCGCCAGGCGGCCACGGTCTCGGCATGGCTGCGCTACCCGACGGCGGCGGATGTCGCCGTGGTCGCCCTCCTCGGCCCCGGGGGCTCGGCCCGGCTGGACTGGATCACCGGAGCCGACACGGCCGGGTCCGAGGCTCCCGAGGAGCCGTGGCGGAGCTGGGTCGACGAGGTCGTGGCGAGCTGGGCCGCGTGCCTGCTCACCACGCCCGAACTCGCCGAGGAGGCGGTGGCGGCCCTGGCGAGGGGTGAGCACGCCGCCGGGGTGAGCCTCGACTTCCGCCGGCTGACCCGGCCCGACGAACGCGACCGCCGGGCGACGGCACTGCTGCGCCATCCGGATCTCCTCGCTCCGGTCGCGGATCTGCACCGTGCCGCGCTCGTACGGCACCTGCAGGGCGACCAGCTCGACGCCGACCGTGTCTAGGCGCGTCGGACAGGTCGGCATCCGGAGAACCCGCGACGGGGCGGCCGCGCCGTCGACGTAAAGGGGAGCGCCCGGACGGTTGCCTCGCGCGCTCCGTCACCGGCGGCACCGAAGCGCGCCGCCGAGGTGGTCCGACGGGCGTTTGCGGCATGGCAGGCCCGGCCGGAGACTGGGCGGAGCGGCTCTCCGCGTCGCGCACTCCGTGTCCCGCCGCGTCCACGAGCGATCCTCATTCCCGTCCGGAGCGCGTCCGGCGACCGGCGTGGTGGTCGTCAGGTGGTCGCCGTGGCCGCCTGCCGAGGGACACCGATCGCCCGGAGGCGAATTCCGGGCCGGACGACACGGCACGCAGACGCACCGAGCGTCCGGCACGAACCGGCCTTCGCCGACGGGTACGGCCAAGGAGGACGAAGTGCGGGCACTGACATGGCACGGCAAGCGGGACGTACGGATCGACACGGTCCCCGACCCGAAGATCATCGATCCGACCGACGCGCTGATCAAGATCACGTCCACCGGCATCTGCGGGTCCGACCTCCACCTCTATGAGGTGCTCGGGCCGTTCCTGGAACCCGGCGACATCCTTGGCCATGAGCCGATGGGAGTCGTCGAAGAGGTGGGATCCGAGGTCACCGCGCTCGCCCCCGGTGACCGGGTGGTGGTGCCGTTCAACGTCTCCTGCGGCTCGTGCTGGATGTGCGACCGAGGCCTGCATTCGCAGTGCGAGACCACCCAGGTCGAGGAGCACGGCATGGGCGGGGCGCTGTTCGGCTACACCAAGCTCTACGGCCAGGTGCCGGGAGGGCAGGCGGAGTATCTACGGGTGCCCTTCGGCAACACCTTGCCCATCAAGGTCCCGCCCGGTCCCCCGGACGAACGGTTCGTCTACCTCTCCGATGTCCTGCCCACCGCCTGGCAGGCGGTCGCCTACGCGGACCCGCCGCCCGACGCCCGCATCGTGGTGCTCGGACTGGGCCCGATCGGTGACATGGCCGCCCGGATCGCCCTGCGTCGCGGGGCCCGCCAGGTGATCGGAGTGGACCTGGTGCCCGAGCGGCTGGCCCGCGCCCGGGCACGCGGCGTACACACCCTGAACGTGGACGAGCTCGGCCGGGACCTCGGTGACGAGGTCCGCCGGCTCACCGACGGGCGCGGCGCGGACGCGGTCATCGAGGCGGTCGGCATGGAGGCCCACGGGGCGCCCGTGGCGAAGGCCGCACAGCAGCTCGTCGGGCTGCTCCCGGATGCGCTCGCGGAGAAGCTCATGACACGCGCCGGGGTGGACCGGATGGTTGCCTTCCATGCCGCCGTCGACGTGGTCCGCCGGGGCGGGACGATCTCCGTGGTCGGCGTGTACGGGGGCGCGATGGACCCGCTTCCGCTGCTGACGATGTTCGACAAGCAGGTCCAGCTGCGGATGGGGCAGGCCAATGTCCGGCGCTGGGTGGACGACATCCTCCCGCTCCTCACCGACGAGGACCCGCTCGGTGTCGAGGGCTTCGCCACGCACCAGTTGCCGCTGGAGGACGGACCGCAGGCCTACAAGACGTTCCAGGCCAAGGAAGACGGCATGATCAAAACCCTGTTGCTGCCGTGATCACACGGGTTGCCGCCGCGAGCCACCCGGGCGCGCGGGTGGCTCGCGGCATCAGGGGGGCGAAGGGCGGCGTTCACCGGCCGAGGGCATTGCGGAGCTGCTGCTTGCTCATGTTGGAGCGGCCTTCGATGTTCTTCTTCTTGGCCTCCTCGTACAGTTGATCCTTGGTGGGGCCCTGGGATCCGCTGTGGGACCGTTCGCCGCCGCGTTGCGAAGCGGACTTCCTGTCCTGGGTGGAGACCCTGCTCGCGGTCTTCGACTCGCCGGAGCGGGCCCGTTCCTTGTTCACGGTCCGGGCGGCGATCTCCTTCGCCCGCTTGGTCGATTCGCCCCGCTGTTCGGCGCCCTCCTTGATGTGCTCGTATTGACGCTCGCGCTTCTTGCTCGAACCTGCAGGCATGGGCACTCCTAGTCCGTGGGCGTGTGGCGGCGTCCCGGCGGCGACCGCCGGTCACGCATCCATTTTCGCCCCTTTTCGAGGGTTGCGCCCGAGGCCAGGACAGCCGATCGGGCGAGGTCGAGAAGCGGAAGTCCTCCCATGCTCGGCAGCGGAGCCGGACCTCCCGTTCAGAAGAGTTCCTCGGCGGTGGAACTGACGATACGGGCCTGCATATTGCGTTCCATCATGCGCAGGGCGGCCTCCGCGAGGTCCTGGTGGATATGCGCACAGGCGTCCTCGACGACAGTGACACCGATGTGCCGGATATGGGCGTCGAGCGCCGAGTAGAGCACGCATTGTTCGGTGACCTGACCGCAGAGCACAATCCTGTCGATGCCGTGCTGACGCAGCAGATATTCCAGGGGCGTCTGGTAGAAGATCGAGTGTCGCGCCTTGACCACGAACAGTGCGGCATCGTCCGGGCGGACCGGCTCCACCAGGTCCGCGTGGGGGCCACTGAGCACGGTGTCGAGCAGTTCATCATGGTGTGAGCGCCACAGCCCGAAATTGTCGTTGACGTAAATGACCTCGATATCGCTCCGGCGAGCCCGTTCGATCAGCGAGGTGAGGTGCGGCAGGACCGTGCGCACCGAGGGCAGTAGCAGTTCGGCGTCCTCGTGCTCGTAGGAGTTGAGCATGTCGATCACGACGAGTGCGGTGGCGGACATGGCGAGGGGCCCTGTTCAGCTCGACCCCGGGCGTTCGCGGCGGCGAGCGTCGAGCAGGGCGCGGAGCCGGCGCGGGGTCCGCTCGTCGAAGCCTGTCCCGCCGGTCGTCACGGCCCCGCCTCCGGGAACCGCTCCGGGAGCCCTGTGCCTCGGTACGTCGTCGGTCCGTTCCTGCTCCCCACGGGTCCGCCCGCCTTTCTCCGGATGCCGCCTCTCTCACTGTGCCGCGCGGCGGACCGCCTCGCACCCGCGCCGGAGCCGGCCGGTCCATGCTGGGCCGGGGCCCCGGCGTTGTGCCGTGCCGTCAGTCCTGGTGGTGCTTCCGGCCCGGGAGGAACTCCTGGACCTTGGCCTTCAGGCCCTGCTTGACCATCGCCGCTCGGTCGCTGTCGCCCTTGAGGACCGCGGTGGCCGCGGCCTCGATCTGATCGAGGCCGGCATGCGGCGGAATCGGGGGCACGGCCGGGTCGGTGCGGAAGTCGATGACGAAGGGCCGGTCGGCGGCGAGCGCCTGACGCCAGGCGTCCTCGACCTCGCCGGGCTTGTCCACCCTGGTCCCGCCGAGCCCGATGGACCGGGCGAAATCGGCGTAGGGCACATCGGGGATCGCCTGCGAGGCGAGGAACTGCGGGGCGCCGGCCATCGCACGCATCTCCCACGTCACCTGGTTGAGGTCCTGGTTGTTCAGGACGGCGACGATGAGTCGCGGGTCGCTCCACTCCTGCCAGTACTTGGCCGCGGTGATGAGCTCGGCCATGCCGTTCATCTGCATGGCGCCGTCCCCGACGAGGGCCAGTGCCGGCCGGCCCGGATGGGCGAACTTCGCACCGATGGCATACGGCACTCCCGGCCCCATGGTGGCCAGCGTCCCGGACAGCGAACCTCGCATCGTGCCGCGCATCCGCAGATGCCGTGCGTACCAGTTGGCGGCCGAGCCGGAGTCCGCGGCCAGGATGACATCGTCCGGCAGCAGCGGATCCAGCGCGTGCACGACGTACTCCGGGTTGATCGGATCGGCTTCCACGGCGGCCCGCCGCTCCATCACCTCCCACCACCGTGCGGTGTCCTTCTCGATCTTCTTCCGCCAGTTGCCGTGCTTCTTGCGCTCGAGCTGAGGGATCAACCGCCGCAGCGTCGCCCGCGCGTCCCCGACGAGATTGACCTCGAAGGGATAGCGCATCCCGACCATGTGGGGGTCGATCTCGATCTGGACCGCCCGTGCCTGGTCGAGCTCCGGCATGAACTGGGTGTAGGGGAAGCTGGATCCGATGACCAGCAGGGTGTCGCAGCCCTGCATCAGCTCGTAGGAGGGACGGGTCCCCAGCAGGCCGATGGCGCCGGTGACGTACGGAAGGTCGTCGGGGAGCGCGTCCTTGCCCAGCAGTGCCTTGGCCACTCCCGCGCCGAGCACCTCGGCGGCCTGCTCCACCTCGGGGCGTGCCCCGCGGGCGCCCTGCCCGATCAGGATGGCGACCTTCTCCCCGGAGTTGAGCACCTCGGCCGCGCGGGCGAGGTCGTCCTCGGTCGGGACCGGCGCGTACGAGGCGATCCCGAGGCTGGAGGGGACCATCTTGAAGGCGTGCGTCGGCGGCGAGTAGTCCAGTTCCTGGACGTCCGCCGGGACGATCACCGCCGTCACCGTCCGCCGGCCGTAGGCGGTGCGGATCGCCCGGTCGATGGCGTTCGGCAGCTGCTCGGGGACGGTCACCATCTCGCAGAAGTCGGAGGCGACGTCCTTGTACAGGCTCTGCAGGTCGACTTCCTGCTGGTAGGAGCCGCCCATGGCGCTGCGGTCGGTCTGCCCGACGATCGCCACGACGGGTACGTGGTCGAGCTTTGCGTCGTAGAGGCCGTTGAGCAGATGGATCGCACCGGGCCCGGACGTGGCCGCGCAGACGCCGACCCTGCCGGAGAACTTGGCATACCCGACGGCCTGGAAGGCAGCCATCTCCTCGTGCCGCGCCTGAACGAACTTCGGCTTGTCGTCGGCGCGTTCCCAGGCGGCGAGCAGCCCGTTGATACCGTCCCCGGCGTAGCCGAAGACCTGCTCGACGTCCCATTCGCGCAGCCGCTGGAGTATGTGGTCGGAGACCTTGGTCGACACGCGTGATCCTCTTTCGTCGTCGGGGAACAGCTCGGGAGGGTCGCAGCGGAAGACGGCGCACCACGGTTCCGGTCCGACGACCGGCGTCCCGGCCTCGATCCGGGGCCGCAGCGCGGTAGCAGTTCGCTGCGGGAGCTCAGAGGAAGCGGCGGACGGTGTTGCGTCCGAGTGCGCTCGTCACTGTTCCTGCTGCTTGTGCGCTGCCTCAGGCGGCCCTTCCCGCCTGGGCGAATTCCGAGACGAAGGTCGCGCAGAAGGCCTTCAGGTCCCCCGGCTTCCGGCTGGTGATCAGCGTGTTGTGGCCCGCGGTGCACACCTTGACCTGCTCGTCCACCCAGGTTCCTCCAGCGTTGCGGATGTCGGTCTGCAGGCTGGGCCAGGAGGTCAGCGTGCGCCCTCGCACGACGTCGGCCTCGATCAGCGTCCACGGCGCGTGACAGATGGCCGCCACCGGCCTGCCCCGCTCGAAGAAGGCCCTGACGAAGGCGACCGCGTCCTTGTCCATGCGCAGGGCATCGGGGTTGGCGACGCCGCCGGGCAGAACCAGGCCGCCGTACTCCGTCACTTCCGTGGTGCCGACCGTACGGTCCACCGAGAAGGTATCGGCCTTGTCCAAGTGGTGGAACGCCTGAATCCGTCCGCTTCGGGTGGACACCAGTTGCGGAACGTCACCCGAGTTCAGGACCGCTTGCCAGGGTTCGGTCAGTTCGACCTGTTCCACACCTTCGGGCGCTACCAGAAAGGCGATCTGCATAGGATGTCGTTCCTTTCTTCTGTGGTGTCAAGGCCGGTCTTCCGTGGTGTCGGTGCCGGTCTTCTGTGTGTCGGTGCCGGCCGGACGTATGTGTCCGGCCGCACGGGAGGCGCGGCGGCGGGCCGCGGGCGCCCCCAGACCGATTCCCGCCGGGCGGAACCGCTCATGCCCGTTCGGGCCCGATTAGGCCGGATGCGCCCCGGGGTAACCGAACGGCTCACGGGCTCCGCGGCGCCGGTGAGGCCGCCCTCTTCGCCCGCGTGCCCGGAGGAGTGCCGACGAAACAGGCAGACGGACCGCGCGGCCGCCTACCTCTCCCCCGCGTCGCGACGGCGCGGACGTGGGTCGAGCGGGGTGAGTACGCCGAGGCGCTCCTCGATCCGCTGCGCCGCGTCCAGGCACAGGTCCTCGCGGTACATGCCTGCCATGACCTGGACGCCCTGCGGCAGCCCGGACGCGATTCCGGTGGGCACGGCCACGGCCGGCACCCCCACGTACGTCGACGCGGTCAGCAGCCGCATCGGGGTGAACGTCGCGTCGCGCTCCTCAGCGGTCCGCGGCACCACTGGCTCGGGTATCGGCTGCGTGGACACCGGTCCGAGCAACAGCGGACAGTGCTCGAAGAGGCGGGCCCACGCGCGCTGGACCCCCAGGCGCACGCCGGTCTGCCGGACGTACTCCTCCAGCCCCACAGCCGGGTGGCGTTGGATGTCCAGCTCGATGTGGCGGGCGCTGTCGTCGGTGAGCAGCCGCCTGAGCATCGGCCAGGCCAGGGAGAACTCGGTCCGCAGCAGTGCGTCGTAGCCGTCGAGGGCGTCCTGCAGCCGCGGTACCTCCACCTCCTCGACGGGGTGCCCGGCGTCCTCCAGGGCTGCTGCCGCCGCCTCGATCGCCGCGCGCACGTCCGGGTGGACGTCGCCCCGGCCGCCGGGGTCGGTCACCACGCCGACCCGCACCGGTGCGTTCGCCTCCGGCCCGTACAGCGGGGCCGGAACGGCTCGCGGGTCCTGCGGGTCCGTCCCTGCGAGCACCTCGTACGCCGCCCGCAGGTCCGCCACCGACCGGGCCAACGGCCCGTCCACCGGGAAGAGTTGGTGGCCCAGGACCGGCTCCTGGTCGCTCATCCGGTGGTCTGCCGGGAACCGCCCGTAGCTGGGCTTCAGCCCCGCGACACCGTTGAAGGTCGCCGGGTTGCGCACCGACCCGCCGGAGTCGTTGCCCAGCCCCAGCGCCGCCATGCCGGTCGCCACCGCGACCGCGTCGCCGCCGCTGGTGCCGCCGGGAGTGCGCTGCGGGTCCCACGGGTTGACGGTTTCCCCGAACAGCCGGCTGACCGTGTGCAGCCCGGCGATCGCCAGGTCGGGCATGTTGGTGCGTCCGATCGGAATCGCCCCGGCCGCGCGCAGTCGCCGTACCGGGGGCGCGTCCGCCTGCGCCACCCAGTCGCGGAAGTACGGCACGCCGTGCGTGGTCGCCGAGCCGGCGACGTGGATGTTCTCCTTCACCGTGAACGGCACGCCGGCCAACGGACCCAGCCGGTCGCCGGCGGCCCGGCGCCGGTCGGTCTCCCGCGCCGCCTGCCGGGCGCTGTCCTCCAGCAGCCGGGTCACCGCGTTCACCCGCGGGTTCACCTCGGCGATCCGCTCCAGGTGCGCCTCCACGGCCTCCGCCGCGGACACCTCCCCGGACGCCACCAGCTTCGCCAGCTCCGTCGCCTCCAGCGGCCACAGTTCGTTCGCCCCCATCGGGCCTCCCTTCGCTCCGAGCAGCAAAGATACAGAACTGTATCTGGATACAGAATTGAATATTTGGGCGCCGGTGGACCGTAGGATGCCGCCGTGACATCTGAACGCAAGCGCCTGACCCGCGAAGAGAGCCGACAGCAGACCCGGCACCGCCTGCTGGCCGCCGCCGCCGAGCTGTTCACCGAACGCGGCGTCAACGGCACCTCCGTCGAGCAGATCGCCGAGCGCGCCGGCTACACCCGCGGCGCCTTCTACGGGAACTTCGAGGACAAGAACGCCCTCGTCGCCGAGCTGCTCCACGACCGCACACGCCGCGAACTCGAGGAAGTCCGCTCCCTCACCCAGGACGCCGCCTCCGGCGCCGACGCCCTCGACGGACTCCGGGCCTGGAACCGCGACCGAGCCCGGCACCTGCCCCAATGGCTCGCGCTGCGCATGGAGCTCGTCCTGTACGCCCTGCGGAACGACGAACTGCGTCCGCTGCTCGGCGAACGCGAACTCCTCGCCCGCGACGCCCACACCACCGGTCTGGAGCAGGCGTTCGCCTCCCGCGGCGTCACCTCGCCCGCCGACCCCGCGTTCCTGGCCCTGATCGTCCACGCCCTGGAGGACGGCCTGCTCATCCAGCGTCTGCTGACCCCCGACGGCATCCCGGACGACGTCGTCGTCGACGCCTTCGACCTGCTCCTGCGCTCCTGGACCGCACTCGCCCGGCAACCGGCCCGGGAGACCGACGGCCAGGACCCCCCGTCACAGCGATAGCAGGGCCGGGCCCCGCCGCCGCAGCGACGGCAGCGGGGTGCCCGGCACCCGCCTTGCGTCGACGTGGCTAGGTGAGGTCGGCGAGGAGCGCGTCGAGCGCCTTGGTCAGGGCCTCGGAGTTGGCCGCGTCGAACCAGGTGGTGCGGATGCGCTCGTTGATCCCGTTCGGGGTCTCGTGGTCGCCCGCGAGCTGGTGAAGGGAGCGCCCCTCGTCACCCAGCGAACGCTCGACGCCCTGGAAGAGACCGCGGATGTACCGGTCCGCGTCCTTGGCGGGCACGCCCTGCCGGGAGGCCCAGTCGGTGAGCGTGGCCAGGTACCAGTAGTGGCTGGTCAGCGTGGCCGTCAGTGCGGAGAAGACGTTGAGGGCCGCTTCGTCCGCGACGGGGAGCGCCCCGCCGAGGCGGTCGAAGAGCGCGTCCACGACCGGATGGGAGGGGCACGTGACGGTGACGGACCGGCGTTCGCGCACGGCGGGCAGCGGGATGGCACGCACCAGCGGGGCGTCGGTGCCGAGCGTCTGGCGCAACTCGCTGATGCCGATGCCCGCCATGACGCTGACCACGACGCTGTCGCCGCCGATCCGGAGTCCGGCGAGTGCCTCGGAGCGGTCCTGGGGGCGGACGGCGATGAGCACCGTCTCGGAGCGGTTCACCACGTCCTGGTTGTCGGCGCAGACCCGCACGTTCGGATACTGCCGGGACAGCTCGGCGGCCGTACGGGACCCTCGTGGCGAGAGGTAGATCTCCGGCGGCTGCTGCACGCCGTCGCACAGGCCGTCCACGATGGCCCGGCCGATCTCGCCCACGCCGATGATCCCGATGCGTTCCACTGTGTCCGTGTCTCCCTGGTCGTCCCCGGCAGCGGCGGTTCGCACTGCGACGCCCGAGCCACCGCTGCTTGTACGTGCGCGATCCAACCACCTTGAAGATCATTTCGTGCGGAGTTCTCAGGAGTCCTCGGAACCCACCGCAGGTTGAGCCGTCTGCGGCGCGGCCGGTGCCCTCCTGACCTGCCGCCTCGGGGCTTGGGCCTTTTCGACCCTGACCCATCGGGCAGGGCCTAGGCTCGCCGCATGCGAACAGCGTGGGTGACAGCGGCAGGAGGGGCAGTTGCCGCCCTGGCCTGGGGCGAGTGGTTGAACTGGCGATGGTCTCGAACGCTCGTCGGGAGGGAACGTGACGGCGGTTCAGGGGCCGTCGTTGTGCTGGGCTACCGAAATCCGCACCCGTCGATCAACATCGTCAACCGGTGGCGAGTCCGCGCCGGGCTGCGATCCGCCGCCTCCGGCAGTGCGCATGACACCCAGGTGATCTTCAGCGGAGGTTCGGCGGGTGGCGGCCCTGCCGAAGCCCGGTTGATGGCCGACTACGCGAAGTCTGTGCTGGGGTTCGACGGCCGCGTGCTCATCGAGGACCAGAGCAGGACGACGTGGGAGAACATCGCGAAGGTGATTCCACTGCTCGAAGGAGCGGATCACATCAAGATCGTGTCCCAGCCGGCTCACGGGCTCAAGGCCCGCGCGTACCTGCGCCGCCAGCGCCCCGACCTCGCCGAGAGACTCGTGCCCGCGGACGACTACCGCCCCGGCGAGTGGGCGGTAGTCAAACCGCTGCTGGCCCTGTACGGGCTCAGGACGCTCCACGGTCTCCAAGCCGCCGACCGGAAGCCCTCGCGCGCGGACACCCGCTAGCCGGCCGTCACGCCGCCGCGCAGACCGGCAGCACGACGCGGAGACCGGCGCGGGCGCGCCAGCCGTGTCGCTGGTGCCGGGTGTCGGTCCAGTCGGCCAGATGACCGACGATGCCCAGGCCGCGGCCGCGTTCGTCCCGCGGCCTGGCGGAGTGCGGGCACGGCCAGGTCGGTGCGCCGGTGTCGTGGACGTCGACGCACACGTCCCGGCCGTCCAGAGACAGGTGCACCGTCATGTCGGCCCGTCCGTGGCGGGCCGCGTTGCCGGCCAGCTCCCCGACGATGAGCTCGATGCGGTCCCGGTCTTCTTCGGCCACACCCCAGCGGTTGAGATGAGCCAGGACGAAGCGGCGTACGGTGCGCACCCGGCTCTTCTCAGCGGGCAGGGTGATCACCGCGTGCCGGGCCGCCGGTCGGGGAAGCAGAAGTCGCGGCAGCGCCGATGCGCCAGGGGAGACCGGCCCGGGGCGCCTTACCGGGACGGTCACGGAGGGACCGGCGTGTGCGTGGTGCATGCGTGGAGCCCTTCTCCAGTCGCGGCGGCGTTGTGCTGCCCGACGCCGTCTGTCCTTTCGCTGCGCTGCTGTCGACTGCTGCCCGGTACCGCCAGTTCGCCTGCCCTCTGTCGTCTGTCGCCTCTCCGGACCGGGCCCGTTCGGCACCTCACGACGGCGTACGGGCCGCGGCAGCCAGCAGCCGTTCGGTGTCCTCACGGCTGAGGAGCAGTGCCCGGCCGACCGCGGCCAGGGCCCGGTGCTCCCCCGGGGTGTACGGCCCGTCGGCCAGGGCGATGCGGGCGCCCCGCAGCAGCAGCCCCTGACTCCCGACCCGGGCCAAGTGGGCGGCGATCGGGCCGAGGGCCTCGTGTACTTCGATGGTGAGCGCCGGGCCGCCGTCATCGGTGGCGTCCATGTGCCCGCTGCGCGGCCGCCCGGTGGCGACGGCTCGCGCCTTGAGGAGGCCGACCAGCTGCTCCTCGGTGCAGTCGGCGAAACCGGCGTCGCGCACCGCACCGACCGCGGCCTCACGCACCGCGGCATCCTCGAAGCCGCCGGCGGCGAGGACCGCGAGGGCGACGGTGTGCACGGCGTCGCGGAGCATCGCCGAAAGGCGGGTGCTGGTGGGGCGGTCGAGCACGTCGGTCCCGAAACAGGTCCGGCAGCCGGCGCACTCGACCGCGAGCCTGAGGTCGGTGCTCGGGAGGGGGATGCCCAGGAGGACGAGCCGAAGGCGGCCGGTGCGCCGGAGGTAGCTGCGGTCGCCGCCGCAACCGGGACAGAAGAACTCGCCGTCGCCAACCGTGCGCCAGGTCGTGCGGACTCCCCGTACGCGCCCGTTCATCGCCTCGGTCCTTCCGCACCGGCAGGCCGGGGGCCCTTGGAGGGGCGGGTGCCCATGGCGTCCTCAGCGCTCCTCGTCGATCCAGCCCGTGGTCCGCTCGACCGCCTTGAGCCAGCGCTTGTACTCGCGGTCGCGTTCGGCAGTGTCCATTCGGGGGGTCCACTCGGCGGCCCGGCGCCAATTGGCGCGCAGCGCGTCGGTGTCGGGCCAGAAGCCGACGGCCAGGCCGGCGGCGTAGGCGGCGCCGAGACACGTGGTCTCCGAGAGCATCGGGCGCACCACGGGCGCGTCCAGGAAGTCCGAGATCGTCTGCATCAGCAGGTTGTTGGAGGTCATACCGCCGTCGACCTTCAGTGCGGTCAGCGCGACGCCGGAGTCCTTGTGCATCGCGTCGACGATCTCGCGGGTCTGCCAGGCGGTGGCCTCCAGCACGGCGCGGGCGATGTGCGCCTTGGTGACGTAGCGGGTCAGACCCGCGATCATGCCGCGGGCGTCCGAGCGCCAGTAGGGGGCGAACAGGCCGGAGAAGGCCGGTACGAAGTAGGCGCCGCCGTTGCCGTCAACCGTGCTGGCGAGGGTCTCGATCTCGGCCGCGCTGTTGATGAGCCCCATCTGGTCGCGCATCCACTGCACCAGCGAACCGGTGACCGCGATGGAGCCCTCCAGGGCGTAGACCGGTGCCTGTCCGCCGATCCGGTAGCCGACCGTCGTCAGCAGCCCGCTGTGCGAGTTGACGGGCTGGTGGCCGGTGTTCATCAGCAGGAAGGTGCCCGTGCCGTATGTCGACTTGGCCTCGCCCTCGGCGAAGCAGGTCTGGCCGAAGAGCGCCGCCTGTTGATCGCCGATTGCGGCGGCGACCGGCACGCCGTACAGGAGTCCGCCGGCGATGCCGTACACCTCGGAGGAGGAGCGGATCTCCGGGAGGACGGCGGCCGGGATCCCCATGGAGGCGCAGATGTTCGCGTCCCACTCCATGGTGTGCAGATTCATCAGCATGGTGCGCGAGGCGTTGGTGACGTCGGTGACGTGGACGCCGCCGGACGGGCCGCCGGTGAGGTTCCAGATGAGCCAGGAATCCATGGTCCCGAAGAGGATGTCCCCGGCTTCCGCGCGTTCGCGCAGACCCTCGACGTTGTCCAGGAGCCAGCGGATCTTCGGGCCGGCGAAGTACGACGCCAGCGGCAGGCCGGTCTCCCGGCGGAAGCGGTCCTGGCCGACGTTGCGGCCGAGCTCCTTGCAGAGCGCGTCGGTGCGGGTGTCCTGCCAGACGAGGGCGTTGTGCACCGGCTCACCGGTGTGCCTGTCCCACAGGACGGTGGTCTCGCGCTGGTTGGTGATGCCGATCGCCCTGAGGCCGGCGCGGGTGATCCCGGCCTTGTCGAGGGCGCCGGTGACCACCTCCTGGACGTTGGCCCAGATCTCGCCGGCGTCGTGCTCCACCCAGCCCGGCCTGGGGAAGATCTGCTCGTGCTCCTTCTGGTCGACCGAGACGATCCGGCCGTCCCGGTCGAAGACGATGCAGCGACTGGAGGTGGTGCCCTGATCGATCGCGGCGATGAACGGGCCGGCGGTGTGCGCGTCGGTCACAGTGTGCTCCTGGAGCGGCTCAATACGGTGCGGGGGACGGCGGGGGCGTGCTGTGCATGCGGGCAAAAAAGCCGGCTGGTGCGGCGAAGCGCTGGTCCAGCCCGTCGACCGCACCCGGCCATGGCCCCGATCGGGGCGACGCTGCCCCGATTACCGTCCACTGTTCGACAATGTCGACCGTTGGGCGGCAGTCTTGCCGGGCCCGAGCATGACGTCAAGGGGTTGCCCGCCGGTAACCTCCGCGCCCCCTCAGGTCTGGAAGGGCGTAATCACCGCATCGATCCGAAAAATCGGTTTGCCGGAGTGGCACGATCGGCCAAGCTGGGACGATGCCTCGCAGAATCATGTTCGTGCAGCTCAAGACGGGCCACGGCACCGACCGCGGGCCCTCGTGGATCGGGTGGGTGGACTTCTCCAAGACCTGGAAGACGGCCTACTTCCAAGGGCGGACCCTGCGGCGTGGCACGGGACTCGGGTTGTCCGACGCGAACTTCTACGACGTCGAAACCCATGAGGATTTCTGGATATCCGGGCCCAAACGCGACCGGAGCGACACACGGTACGGACCGGACGGGCCGACCGTGGAGGATGACGCCGCGGACGCCTACCGGGCGTTCCTCCAGGGGGCGTCACTTCCCGGGCGGGAGAACGGCTAGGAGCCTGTCCGTGGTGGCGTGGCGATGCCCGGGCCGGCGACGCCCGCATGGAAGCCCCGGCGGGGGGCTGCCGCGGGCGTCGCCGTCCTCAGTCAGGTCCGCCCGCTACCCGAACCGTCGCTGCCGGCGATCCGTTGTTCCAGCTGCTGCACCCGCTCCACGACCCGTGGTTTGACCTGACGGTCCTGCAGGGTCTGGGCGAGCCGGCCGAGCAGTTGGGTGGCAGGCTCACGCCTGTCCTGTTCGTCCAGCGCGACCGCGATGGCCTCGACGTTCCGGGTGAGCCGGATATGACCGAAGGTCTCGGCCGCGGTGTCGAGGTCCTCGTACGCGTGCCGGGCCAGCTGCATACCGGCGTCCGTGTCCGTCCCCCGCGCCTCGATGCGCCGCGCGCCACCGTCGGACATGACCTTGCCCGGGATGGTGGCGGCCGTGCTCAGGCATGCGGCGGCGTGTTTGGCCACCAGTTCGTCGGGGATCCGGTCGGTCACCTCGCGCAGTACGTCGTTGGCGTCGTCCATCACCCGGCTGCCGCCCAGTGCCAGGACGCGTCCGACGGTGTCGGTGCAGACGTCGTCGGCGAGCCGCTCCTGTTCGCGGCTGGCCGGGCGCTCCACCCGGATGGGGAGCGGGGCGGCCAGGACCTGGCCGGTCGGGGCGGCGGACACGGCGGACGAAGCGTTCTCGGGGGCGGTGCGCAGGGCCGCGTAGACCTGGTACGCGCCCGGCTCCGCGATCTTCCAGCCGCCGACGCCGAAGGACAGCACCACCTGCTCGTACAGCGACTCCCCGGGCTGCACCATCACGGGCGCGGGCTGCTTGCAGTAGCGCAGATACGGCTGGAGGACGCTGGCCTCGGTGCCGTCCTCACGCCGGACGAAGACGCTGAGGTTGTCGCCCACCAACGTGTTGCGGTCCACCATCTTGGGGACGGTGGAGGTGTTGGTCAGCTTCAGCTCACCGATCACCGGCTCAAGCATGGCGAAGCGGTACGCCCCTTGCCGGTCGGCGTCGCGGTTGACCCGCAGGGTGAGTTGAAGCGCCCCGTCGGACCCGCTGCGCCGTGCCTGTTCGAAACCGTGGTGGTCGAACCACGGGATGTTGCCCTGCTCCACGAACCGCTCCGGTGCGTGCCGCAGGAAGCGCAGTTCGTCCTCGGAGAAGAAGTAGCGGAAGTCCGAGAAGAACGCCTGCGGTCCGCCGGTCACCAGGAACGGGTAGTTCATGAAGCTGCGCCCCTCGGGCTCGTCGGTCAGCGGCATCCAGGGGGTGCGCAGCGACTTCTGCCATGCGTGGGCGAGGTTGAAGCAGTGACCGATCTCGTGCACGGCGGTCCAGAAGCCCATCCTGCGGACGTAGGCCTCGGGCGCGGGGTCGTTCGGCGGGCGATCGGAGATGAAGGATTTGGAGAAGATCGCGCAGCCTTGCCGCTGGGCGGCGCCGATGTCGTCGAACATGATGCCGCCGAGGTCTTTCCCCTCGTCGTGCAGCCCGGCGAAGAGCGTCCACACCTGCCACTGGGCGATGCCCTCACCGGTGGGGCCGGGGCGCCATTGGGACCAGTGCTGCTGCATGGCGTCGTGCATCTCGATGTCGGACCAGCGGCCGTTGACGGCGGCCGACAGCGGAATCACGTTGCTGCCGCCGTTGCGGGTGACCTGAATGCCCTGGCGGGTGAACGCGTCCTCCACGGTGAGCGTGATGTCGGGGAGGTCCTGCGGCCGCACCGGATGGTCGTGCAGCGAGTAGGCGTCGATCTGCACGGCGTCCTCGACGCGGTCGTACTCGATACCGACCTCGCGGAAGTGCGGGGTCGCCTGGGTGTAGCCAACCATTTCGTCCGGTGTGCCCGGCTTCATGAAGGTCACCACGGCGCCGAACGGCTGGAGCGGTGGCTGGCCGGTGAGCTGCACCCGGATGCTGGTGCCGGGGCGCAGCGAAGCGTTGCCGTCCCGGTAGCTGATGGGGCCGACCAGAGAGCCGTCCGCCTGCCTGACGACTTCGGCGAGCCAGGTGGCCCCGCCGGTGGGAAGCCGCCAGACGGTACCGGACACGGTCATGGTGGGCGCCGGCCCGTCCACGTCCACGCGCAGTTCCTCGAACGAGCCCGCGGCGGCCCTGGACCGGACGGTCTCGGCCGGTGTCTGACCGGCCGTCGTCCACTGCTCGGCGGTGGGGCCGGCCTCCGGCACGGCCGCGGGTGAGGTCATGGGCCCGGCGGCCGACTGTGCCTCACCGGACGGGCCCGTACCCGGCATTGGCATGGCCTGGGCACCGCCCCGTTCCAACAGGTGGGAGATCGGCTGCTCGGTGCGGCGATAGACGCCGCTGCGCTGGCCCTGGGCACGGGCCTGTTCGACGTCCTGGCCCACTTGGGGCCTGATGCCGACGTCACCTCCGGTACGGTGTGCGATTTCGTCCACTACGGCACGGACGAGTGTGTCGAACTCGCTCCGCGAGCCGGATTCTTGCGTGGTCATGCCGCCTCCTGGACCCGGGCACGGCCGGGACATGGTGGGGCAGGGCGGGAAGAGTCCCGGCGACGGAAAACCCGGTGAGCCGGCCTGCCGGGCACATCGCGCCCTGGCGGATGAAAGTGGTGTGGCCGGGCGTCACGGGCGGCACGGGGCCGAACCGTCGGCGTCCGGCGTCTGTCGGTCTTGGTCCTGTGGCCTGAGAACCACACAGGGAGCCCAGGCTTTACGGGGAGGCCGTCGCGACGTTCCGACCGCCTCTACTGCCAGTGAAAACCCGACGGATGCCCGGTGCAACCGGCCCGACGGATGCCCGGTGCAACCGGCCCGGTCCGTCATCGTCCTTCATCCGTGATCGTGATCCGTCCCAGGGCCCGGCCGCGGCCATCACAGGTAGCGGGGGCGGTCCCGGCTGGTGACGGCGACGGGGCTGCCCTCGGCGGAGAGGCTGATCCGTACCGACTTGGTGACCGGCGCGTCGGCCTCGGTCCTCAGTGGCGGATTTCCCTCGACCCGGACCTCGACCGAGTGCCCTCCGTCCGGCACCTGGACCTCCACGGACCGGGCCAGGCCGATCTGCAGCCGGGTACGTACGTCGGTCTCGTCCAGCACGACCGTCCCGTCCACCGAGACCACGACGTGCTGCCCGCTGAAGCCTTCCTCCAACGCGATCTTCAGGACGTTCATTGCGTCAACCTCCCCGCGAGCGGCTACGACGACGGTCAGCGTTGGTATGTGCCCATGACGACGCCGCCGGCCAACTCCCGCCCCTTCACGGCGCGATGCACCGCGTCGACGGTCGGCTTCCCGTGCAGGGGAAGTGGCTCCGACACGGCCCACAGGCGGAAGAAGTAGCGATGCGTCCCGTGCCCCGGCGGAGGCATCGGGCCGCCCCAGCCCACCCGGCCGAATCCATTGGGCCACTCCTGACCACCGGGAGGCGCTTGCCCCTCCGCCGCACCGGAACTCAGCGGGTCGATACCGGTGACCAGCCAGTGCAGGAACGACCCACCCGGTGCGTCGGGATCCTCGCAGAGCAGGACCAGCTCCGACGTACCGTCAGGCACCGCCGACCAGCTCAGCGAGGGCGAGACGTCATCGCCCTCCCCGGTGTGGCGTCGAGGGATCTCTTCATGGTCGGCGAACGCGCCGCTCGTCAGCTCAATTCCCGTCATGCGCGCGGCTATACCCGAAGCGGGGCGGTCGGGACCGGCCCCGGCCCGCAGAACCCCCGATTGGCGGAGTACGCCGTCCGATGGAGCCGGGAACCGTAAGACGGACCGACAGGGAGCGCCGGATGTCGACGAGAATCCTGCTGGAGGGACGCCCCGGAGCGGGCAAGACGACCGTTGTCCGCCGCCTGGCCGCGCTCCTGCGCGCCCGCAGGGTCGTCGGCTTCACGACGGAGGAGATCCGGCAGGGCTCCAGCCGGTCCGGTTTCGCGCTGGAAGCACTGGCGGGCGGTCCGCGAGCCGTGCTCGCCCATGTCGACTTCCCGGGGCCGCCGCGGGTGGGCCGGTACGGCGTGGACCTGGACGTCATGGAGCGGGTAGCGCTGCCCACGCTCAGGTCGGCGGCGGCGAATCCGGTTCCCGGAGCGCTGGTGCTGATCGACGAGCTCGGGAGTATGGAGCTGGCGTGCACCGATTTCCAGGACACCGTCCGTCGCCTGTTCGAGTCCGACATCGACGTCGTCGCCACGGTCCATGCGAAGAACGCCCCGTTCACCGACGCACTCAAGCGGCGCGCCGACATCGAACTCATCCAGGTGACCCGGGCGAACCGGGACGCCCTCCCCGTGGATCTGGCAGCCCGGCTGGAGCGTCCGTGACGACCGTCACCGACCGCGCCTGCGCACAGCCGTGGCTTGCCCCTTGCCCCTCCCGCTCCCCCGCTGACCGTCCGCCGCGTGCGGTCAGCCCATGCTCTTGGCTCCGTCCAGGCACTCGCGGATGATGTCGGCGTGGCCGGAGTGCTGGGCGGTCTCGGAGATGACGTGCATCAGCACCCGGCGGGCCGACCAGCGCTCGTCGGACTCGAACCACGGTGCCTTGGGCAGCGGCTGGGTGGCGTCCAGATCGGACAGGGTGGCGACCAGTTCGTCGGTCCGGCGCGCCACTTCGGCGTAGCCGTCCAGCACGCCCGCCAACGTCTCGCCCGGCAGCATGCGGAACTCGTCGGCCCGACGGGCCCAGTCGGCCTCGGTCATGGCGGTGAAGTCGCCCATCGAGGCCGGGCCGTCCAGGATGAAGTCGACCCAGTTCCGCTCCACCGAGGTGACGTGCTTGATCAGTCCGCCCAGGCACAGCTCACTGGCGGTGGTGCGCAGCCCCACCTGCTCATCGGTGAGGTCACGGGTGGTGAATCGCAGCATGTGCCGCTGCTTGGCCAGCATCGCCAACAGGTCCGCGCGCTCGCCGGTGGCTGCCGACGCTCGGGCCGAAGTGTGGGTGGTCGGCTCAGTGCCAGTCATGGTCTCCGCCTTTTCGTGGGTGGTCCTGTTCCGTCTCGCAGGACCAAGCTAGTGAGCATGTAGGTCGGTTTCGGACCTACATTGGCGACCTTGCTTCCGCTGCGCACCTGGCAGAGGTTCGAAGTACGTCTGCCCGGGGTGCCGGCGGCGTTGTGCCCAATGGACAGCGGCCGGCGCCGCCAGGCCTGTCACGGCGAACAGGGTTCCCACGACATACCACCCGGGGCGGCCCCAGGTGATGCAGAGCGAGATGAGCAGTCCCGGTCCGAGGGCCTCGGCCAGTCCGGCACCGAGACCGAACACGCCCAGGTACTGGCCGGTGGCGTGCTGCGGGGCGAGGGCGAAGGACACCTCGAATCCGGCGGCGGAGTGCCATAGTTCGCCGACGGTGTGGATCACCACTGCGGTGATGAGCAGGGCTGCCGCGCCCCACGCCGGTATGCCTGCGGACAGCGAGATCATCGAGCACGAGAGGAGAAAGGCGACGCCTGCCCGTCGGTAGGCCTTTCCACCGGCGGCGGGAGAATCGACATGGCGACTTGCCCGCACTTGAAAGGCGACCACGATGATGGTGCCGGTGAGCATGGTGCCCGAGATGAGCCAGTGCGGGGCGGTGGTGGCACCGACCAGCCAGAGCGGGATGGCCACGGTGAGCACCTTGAACTGGATGGCCATGATGCCGTCGAGGACGGTCAGCAGCAGGTAGGGGCCGTCCCGAAGAGCGATCCAGCGACGGCCGCCGGTGCTGGGGAGGGGCGCGACCGGCGGGAGGAAGGCCAAGAACGCCCCGGAGACCACGAAGGCGATCGCGTTGCCGATGACCAGGAGCTGGTAGGCGGTGAGGGTGCCCACCTGAACGACCCATCCCGCTCCCACGGCACCGAGGGAGATGCCCACGTTGGTCACCGCGCGCAGGTAGGCCCGGAACTCCTGCGGGCGGCTCCCTCCGTAGTGCCTGATGAGCGGGCTGCGGGCGGCGATTCCGGCCGCCTTCGCCCCGGCGGCCGCGCAGACCACCAGTACGAACGGCCAGAAGCCGTCCGCCAGGACGAAACCGGCCGTGGCCAGGGCCTGGACCGCAAGGGTGGCCGCATAGACACCCCGTGCTCCGCGTCTGTCCGCCAGATGGCCGACGGCAACGCCCAGGGCCAGCGCGACCAGACCGGCGATACCCAGTCCGAGCCCCACTTGGTCCGCCGGAAGGTGAACCGCCTCGGTGAAATACAGGACCCCGGCGGTCAGATAGAGGCCACTGCCAACGGTGTAGACGAAGTTCGAGGCCGCGAGGACGCGTTGCGGCCCGGTGTCCGGTATCAGGCGGGGCATGACAAGGCTCCACGTCACGGGGAGGGCAGTAAGGACCCGTCAAGGTTGTTGCATATTACTTGCAAGAGCAAGAGATATGCATCAGACCGCATGCATCAGACCGCTCCGACCCTTCGTACGACGTGAGGCAACTCCCGCTACCCGGGGTCGCGTTCCCGGCGGGTGGCCGCCACAAGGACGACGGTGACGCTGATCAGAAGCGACCAGGCGCCGAACTTGTCGGCGGAGACCGGTTGCCAGCCTTGCAGCTGGTAGGGGTAGCGCCACGCGCCCAGATAGGTGGCGATGTTCTCGGCCAGCCAGAGGAAGAAGCCGATCAGCGCGAAGGAGAGCGCCAGCGGCATGCGATAGCGGGCGCTGCCCACGCTGAACCTCACCGACGTACCGACGGTGACGGCGACGAGCAGCGCGGCGAGCGGCCAGCGCAGATCGGGCAGCCAGTGGTGGCTGAAGAAGTTCACGTAGACCGCCGCGGCGACCGCCGCGGTCGCCCGGGGGCGGTAGCCGACGAGTTCCAGGTCCAGCAGCCGCCAGGCGCGGCAGACGTAGCTGCCGACCGCCGCGTAGAGGAAGCCCCCGTACAGGGGCACGCCCGCGACTTTGAGTACCGCGGATTCCGGATAGCTCCATGAGCCCAGGGCGACCTTCACCAACTCGAAGGCGAGCCCGATCGCGTGGCATACGGCGATGACGGCGACATCCCGCCCGGTCTCCCATCCGCTGAGGCGGAAGATCAGCGTGAGCAGCAGTCCATACCCGAGCAACAGGTCGTACCTGGCCACCGGCAACTCGGCCGGCAGGGACAGCAGCGCCATCCCCGAGAGTAGCGCGACGGCGAACGCGCAGCATCGGGTCTGAAGCCGGGCGAAGAGCAGCAGCTGCGTCAGGGGAGCGACGTTCGCGGACACAGCTGGGGAGACGAATCCGTGGCTGTGGTGGTTCCAGTGGCGATGACGGTTCCCGAGGCCGCGGTGGTTTCAGGGGCAGTGGTGGCTCCAGGGACCGCGGCGGTACCGCGGCCATGCGGCGGCTTCTGCGGACACCCTTCGCAAGATTGGCAAATGGTGGAGGGAAGATTCGCAGAAGTTGGCAGGCGTCCACGATTGATGGCACTCAGTGCCAGTGCCAGAGTCATGAGCGCGGCCCGCCGGACACCGGCGACCACCGCTCGGATCCGGGGCGCGATTGATGCCCTGACGTCGGAGATCCCGGCGACGGCGGGGTCGCGTACCGGCAGCGTTGCTCACCTCCGCCCACGGCATGACGGCGGGCCGCACCCCAGTCACAGGACACACAGTGCCATCTCCCTTTGCGCAGGTCGGAGATTGGCAGACGAGACAGACCGAGGAGACGGTGACAGTCATGGCAGAGGCGAGGACGCAGGCGGCCGAGGAACTCGCGCGGCGCTGGGCCACCGACCCCCGGTGGCGGGGCATCGAGCGCACCTACAGCGCCGACGACGTGATCCGGCTGTCCGGCAGTGTGCGCGAGGAGCACACCCTGGCCCGGCGCGGCGCCGAGCGACTGTGGCGGCAGCTGCACGAGCGGGACTACATCCACGCGCTCGGCGCGCTGACCGGCGGTCAGGCCGTCCAGCAGGTCAAGGCGGGCCTCCAGGCCATCTACCTGTCCGGCTGGCAGGTCGCCGCCGACGCCAACCAGGCCGGGCACACCTACCCGGACCAGAGCCTGTACCCGGCCAACTCCGTGCCCCAGGTGGTCCGCCGGATCAACAACGCGCTGCTGCGCGCCGACCAGATCGCCACCGCCGAGGGCGCGGGCGACACGACGGACTGGCTCGCGCCGATCGTCGCCGACGCGGAGGCCGGATTCGGCGGCCCGCTCAACGCCTTCGAGCTGACCAAGGCGATGATCGCGGCCGGTGCGGCCGGCATCCACTACGAGGACCAGCTCGCCTCCGAGAAGAAGTGCGGCCACCTCGGCGGGAAGGTGCTGGTGCCGACCTCCCAGCACATCCGGACCCTCAACGCGGCCCGCCTCGCGGCCGACATCGCCGACGTGCCGACCCTCGTCGTCGCCCGCACGGACGCCCTGGCGGCCAACCTGCTGACCAGCGACGTCGACGAGCGCGACGCGGAGTTCGTCACCGGCGAGCGCACGGCGGAGGGCTTCTACCGGGTCCGCAACGGCATGGCTCCGGTCATCGCCCGTGGCCTGGCCTACGCACCGTACGCCGACCTCATCTGGGTGGAGACCGGCACCCCGGACCTGGCGCAGGCCCGCGAGTTCGCCGAGGCGATCCACGCCGCGCACCCGGACCAGATGCTGGCCTACAACTGCTCGCCGTCGTTCAACTGGAAGGCCGCTCTCGACGACGACCAGATCGCCAAGTTCCAGCGGGAGCTGGGCGCGATGGGCTACCGCTTCCAGTTCATCACCCTGGCCGGCTTCCACTCCCTCAACCACGGCATGTTCGACCTGGCGCGCGGCTACGCCGAGCACGGCATGACCGCGTACGTCGATCTGCAGGAGCGGGAGTTCGCCGCGCAGACGCACGGCTTCACGGCGGTCAGGCACCAGCGCGAGGTCGGCACCGGCTACTTCGACCTGGTCTCCACCGCCGTCAACCCCGCCTCCTCCACCACGGCCCTGAGCGGCTCCACGGAGGAGGAGCAGTTCCACTAGGACACGCCTCGGGCCGCCCCGTCGGGGTGGCCGTCCGGTCCGTCCCCGGCCGAGCGGGGGTCGTACGACCGTCCCCGTCCGACCCCCGCTCCGCTCCCTCCCGCAGGAGAACCCGATGACCACCAGCGCCCTCGCCCACCGCGTCCGCGTCCTCGCCGCCCCGGGCGACCGTCACGACGAGATCCTCACCCCCGCCGCCCTGGACTTCCTCGGACAACTGGCCACCGCCTTCGCCGAGCGGCGGCAGGACCTGCTGAAGGAACGCCGTCGGCAGGCCCTGCGCCTGGCCGCCGGTTCCCCGCTCGACTTCCCGCTGGTCACCTCCGCCGTGCGCGCCGACCCGTCATGGCGGGTGGCCGCGCCGGCTCCGGGCCTGACCGACCGCCGCGTCGAGATCACCGGCCCGCCGGACCGGCGCATGACGGTCAACGCGCTCAACTCCGGCGCCCAGGTGTGGATGGCGGACTTCGCGGACGCCACCGCCCCCACCTGGGAGAACGTCATCGGCGGCCAGCTGAACCTGCTCGACGCCATCGACCGGCGCATCGACTTCACCAGTGCCGACGGCAAGGAGTACCGGCTCGCCGACCGCGACCGGCTCGCCACCATCGTCGTCCGACCGCGCGGCTGGCATCTCGACGAGGGGCACCTGGAGTTCGCCGGCGGACCGGTGCCCGCCGCGCTCGTCGACTTCGGCCTTTACTTCTTCCACTGCGCGCAGCGCCAGATCGACGCCGGCCACGGCCCGTACTTCTACCTGCCGAAGCTGGAGAACCGCTACGAGGCCCGGCTGTGGAACGACGTGTTCGTCCTCGCCCAGGAGCTGCTCGGCATCCCCCGCGGCACGATCCGCGCCACCGTGCTCATCGAGACGATCACCGCCGCCTTCGAGATGGAGGAGATCCTCCACGAGCTGCGCGAGCACAGCTCCGGCCTCAACGCCGGCCGCCGGGACTACCTGTTCAGCCTGATCAAGACCTTGGGGCACCGCACCGGCTTCCTGCTGCCGGACCGGGCGAAGGTGACCATGACCGCGCCCTTCCTTCGGGCGTACACCGAACTGCTGGTGCGCACCTGCCACAAGCGGGGCGCCCCTGCGATCGGAGGCATGGCGGCGCGGGTGCCGAGCAAAGACCCGGCCGCCGACGAGGCGACGCTGGCCAAGGTCCGGCTGGACAAGGAGCGCGAGGCCGAGGACGGCTTCGACGGCTCCTGGGTGGCCCACCCCGGCCTCGTCCCCCTGTGCCGCGAGGTGTTCGACGGCGTTCTCGGCGACCGGCCGCACCAGATCGACCGTACCCGCGACGACGTGGCGGTGAGCGCCGCGGACCTGCTCTCGGTGCGCCGCATCAGCGGTCCGCCCACGGCGGAGGGGATACGCGCCAACGTCGCCGTCGCCCTGCGCTACTTCGCCGCCTGGCTGCGCGGCCAGGGGGCGGTCGCCCTGTACGGCCTGATGGAGGACGCCGCCACCGCCGAGATCGCCCGCGTGCAGATCTGGCAGTGGCTGCGCCACCGGGTCGTCGACCGCGAGACGGTCCTGCGGCTGCTCGACGAGGAACTCGCCGCGCTCGGCGCCGAGTACCCGTGGGCAGACCTCGACGCGGTGCGGGATCTGTTCGAACGCAACGCGCTGGCCCGCGAGTTGCCGGGCTTCTTCACTCCGGACGCCTACTCCCGCCACCTCGTGCGGAATGGGGAGACCCGGTCATGAGCGCGGGCATCCGGCGCGTCGGGGTGGTCGGCGGCGGCCAGATGGGCGCGGGCATCGCCGAGGTGTGTGCGCGGGCCGGTCTCGACACCGTGGTCTGTGAGGCCGACGCCACGGCCGCCCGGGCCGCGCGGGAGCGGGTGGCCGCCTCGCTGGAACGCGCCGTCCAACGGGGGAAGCTGGAGCCGGCCGCGGCCCGACGGGCACTCGCCCGCCTGCGGTTCACCGGCAGCCTGGAGGACCTGGCCGACCGGCAGTTGGTCATCGAGGCCGTGGTCGAGAACGCCGACGCCAAGACGGAGGTGTTCGCCGCGCTGGACAAGATCGTCGAGGATCCCGGGGCGGTGCTGGCGACCAACACCTCCTCCCTCCCCGTCATGCGCCTGGGCATGGCCACCGGCCGCGCCGACCGGGTCGTGGGACTGCACTTCTTCAACCCCGTCCCGGTGCTGCCGCTGGTGGAGATCGTGACCTCCCTGCACACGGCCCCGGAAACGGTCACCCTCGTGGCGGAGTTCGCCACCGGCGTCCTGGGCAAAACGGTCGTGCGCTCCCAGGACCGGGCCGGCTTCGTCGTCAACGCGCTGCTCGTCCCGTATCTGCTCGCGGCGATCCGTATGGCGGAGTCGGGCTTCGCCACCGCAGCGGACATCGACACCGGCATGGAGCTGGGCTGCGCCCACCCCATGGGGCCGCTCAGACTCGCCGACCTGATCGGGCTGGACACCGTCGCCTCGATCGCCGAGTCGCTCTACGACGAGTTCAAGGAACCCCTCTACGCCCCTCCCCCGCTGCTCCAGCGGATGGTCGAGGCGGGGCTGCTGGGCCGCAAGGCCGGCCGGGGGTTCCACCAGTACGACCAGAACTGAGGGATCTGGTCCGGCCGGGCTGAGGGGCCCGGACCGCACCGCCGGTGGAGGGTTCCGGCGGCTGCTCACAGGAGGGCGGGAAACGCATGTGCGGCGTTTCCCGCCCTCGTCGTGCCTCACACCTGCCGACCGCGTGTCTCACCTCACCTTCCGAATGATCGACCTGGACGTACCGCATCACCGGACGGCCCTTAGGCTGACCAGTGCAGCTGGTTCGCCCCGTCCGCCAGGCGGGATGCGTCGCAAGAGGGAACCCGGTGGGAATCCGGGACTGCCCCGCAGCGGTGAGCGGGAACGACCGCCGTCATACGCACTGGGTCCGACGAGAGGGCCTGGGAAGCGACGGCCATTAGGTGTCCTCCCCCGTGAGGACGTGCCCGCGAGTCCGAAGACCTGCCATCTGCCCGGGTGCGAACGACTCGCATCCGGACATCCCGGTGACCTCGAGGGCGGGTCGGCGTACACACCAGGCGGAGCACCGCGCCATGCCGCGCGAGGTCGTACCGCCTGGTCTGCCACCCCTTCGCGCCTTCGTCCCGTCGCCGGGATCTCAGGGATTCGTCTCGCGAAGGAGATCTCCGTGAACACCAAGTCCGCGGCCGCGGCAGCACGGGCCACCGTGTACGGCTACCCGCGCCAGGGCCCCGACCGGGAACTGAAGAAGTCGATCGAGGGCTACTGGAAGGGCCGCGTCACCGCCGACGCCCTCCGCGCCACCGCCGCCGAACTGCGCCGCACCAGCTGGCAGCAGCTGGCCGGAGCCGGCCTCGACGAGGTTCCGACCGGCGACTTCTCGTACTACGACCACGTCCTGGACACCACCGTCATGGTCGGCGCGATCCCCGACCGCCACCGGGCCGCCGTCGCGGCCGATCCGCTCGACGGCTACTTCGCCATGGCGCGTGGCACGCAGGATGTCGCGCCACTGGAGATGACCAAGTGGTTCGACACCAACTACCACTACCTGGTGCCCGAGTTGGGCCCTGACACGACGTTCACCGCCGACTCCACCAAGCAGGTGACCGAGCTGACGGAGGCCCTGGCACTGGGTCTGACGGCCCGGCCGGTCCTGGTCGGTCCCGTCACCTATCTGCTGCTGGCCAAGCCCGCGCCCGGCGTGGCCGCCGGCTTCGACCCGCTGACCCTCCTGGACCGCCTGCTGCCCGTGTACGCCGAGGTCCTCGCCGATCTGCGCGCCGCCGGTGCCGAGTGGGTGCAGCTGGACGAGCCCGCCCTCGTCCAGGACCGCACCCCGGCCGAGCTCCACAGCGCCGCCCGCGCCTACCGCGAACTCGGCGCCCTCACCGACCGGCCCCAGCTGCTCGTCGCCTCCTACTTCGACCGCCTGGGCGATGCCCTGCCCGTACTGGCCAAGGCTCCGGTCGAGGGGCTCGCGCTGGACTTCACCGAAGCCGCCGCCGCCAACCTGGAGGCGCTTGCGGCCGTCGGCGGACTGCCGGGCAGGCGACTGGTCGCCGGCGTCGTCAACGGCCGCAACATCTGGGTCAACGACCTGGAGAAGTCCCTCGCCACGCTCGGCACCCTCCTCGGCCTGGCCGACCGGGTCGATGTGTCGGCCTCCTGCTCACTGCTGCACGTGCCCCTCGACGCGGCGGCCGAGCGGGACATCGAACCGCAGGTCCTGCGCTGGCTCGCGTTCGCCCGTCAGAAGACGGCCGAGATCGTCACCCTCGCCAAGGGCCTGACCCGCGGCACCGGCGCCATCACCGCCCAACTGGCCGCGAACCGGGCCGCCCTGGCTTCCCGGGCCCACTCCCCCATCACCCACGACCCGGCCGTCCGCACCCGGACCGCCGCGATCACCGAGAGCGACGCCCGCCGCTCGCAGCCCTACGCCGAACGGACCACGGCCCAACGCGCCCACCTGCGCCTGCCGTTGCTGCCGACCACGACCATCGGCTCCTTCCCGCAGACCGGCGAACTGCGCACCGCACGGGCCGACCTGCGCGCGGGCCGGATCGACACGGCCGGGTACGAGGAGCGGATCAAGGCCGAGATCCAGGAGGTGCTCGCCTTCCAGGAGAAGGCCGGTCTGGACGTCCTCGTCCACGGCGAGGCCGAACGCAACGACATGGTCCAGTACTTCGCCGAACAGCTCACCGGCTACCTCGCCACACAGCACGGCTGGGTCCAGTCCTACGGCACCCGCTACGTCCGCCCGCCGATCCTGGCCGGCGACATCTCCCGCCCCGAGCCGATGACGGTGCGTTGGACGGCCTACGCCCAGTCCCTCACCGACCGCCCGGTCAAGGGCATGCTGACCGGCCCGGTCACCATGCTCGCCTGGTCCTTCGTCCGCGACGACCAGCCCCTGGGCGACACCGCCCGCCAGGTCGCCCTGGCCCTGCGCGACGAGGTGGGCGACCTGGAGGCGGCCGGCACATCCGTCATCCAGGTGGACGAGCCGGCGCTGCGCGAGACCCTGCCGCTGCGCACCGGTGACCGCCCCGCCTACCTGGCCTGGGCCACGGAGGCGTTCCGGATCACCACCAGCGGCGTCCGCCCGGACACCCAGATCCACACCCACATGTGCTACGCCGAGTTCGGCGACATCGTCCAGGCCATCGACGACCTCGACGCCGACGTCATCAGCCTGGAGGCCGCCCGTTCCCACATGCAGGTCGCCCGCGAACTGGCCGCCCACGGCTATCCGCGCGAGGCCGGGCCCGGCGTGTACGACATCCACTCACCACGCGTGCCGAGTCCGCAGGAGGCGGCCGAACTGCTGCGCACCGGACTGAAGGCCATCCCCGCCGAGCGGCTGTGGGTGAACCCCGACTGCGGTCTGAAGACCCGGGGCTGGCCCGAGACCCGGGCTTCCCTGGAGAACCTGGTGGCCGCGGCCCGCACCGTCCGCGGTGAGCTGCCCGCGTCCTGACCGGACGGCTCCCGAGGGGCCGGGGCCACGGGTGCCCCGGCCCCGACACCGACGCCGAGGGGCAGTCCTCCTGCGCGGCGGGCCTCCCCGGCCGAGCACGGGAACTGCGATCCCCTCGACGCCCGCAACCGATCGGGCGCCGATCCCCTCTTTCCTGGAAAGGCCGTCAAGGGGGAAGCACCGTGGGTTGGTCACGTATCGCGATCGGCACCGCCGTCGCGGTGTGCGGCGGGATGGTGGTGTGCGCTGTCGGCGCGGCCGGCAGCGCAGCGGCCGACGACGGCAGTCGCGCCGGGAAGAAGACGCAGCTGCTGTTCCAGTCCGACGGCGAGCGGCCGGGTGAGCTCGTCGACCTCCAAGTGGTCGGCGTCGCCACGCGGCACGAGCAGGTCCTCGTGAAGTCCCCGGCCTTCGCGCACCCCGTCCGGCTCGCCTACCAGCGGGACGCGATGGCGGAGCCCTCGTGGGGTCTCGGCTACCAGGCACGGGGCCGGATCGCGATGACAGCCGAGCGCGGCAGATACCCGCTCACGGTCGAGATCGCCGGGCGCGTCGTGAACCGGGGCACGGTCCATGTGGTGGCTTCGCCGCGGCCGTCGTTCGAGGTGAGTGGTTCCCTGCAGGGTGCGCGCCCCGGCGAGTCGGTGGGGCTGTTCTTCGACGACCTGTATCCGGGGGAGACCGGCAGCTCCTTCACGGTGCGCTCGAAGGCGTTCAAGGGGCCGGTCCCGCTCCGGCACGACGACCACGGCGGGTACTGGAACAATCCCCGGATGTTCGAGGCGGTGCCGAGCGTGCTGCCAAACGCCGGGGACGGCACGTACAAGGTGGTGCTGACCGGCCCGGACGGGCGGCGGATCGCCGAGCGCCGGCTCACGGTACGGGCCGCCCGGCCCGGCGACTCCGACTACAAGGGCAAGGTGCGCGGCCCCGAGTTCTTCGGGAAGCACGGCGACCCCGACGAATCCACCCGCCGCTTCCGGGTCAGGGCCGGCGGCCGGATGCATGTGCTGTGGCGGGACGCTTCGCCCGACGCCGGGGAGGAGAGGCAACTGACCGCGACCTCCCCGGCGTTCGAGGAGCCGGTGCGGCTGGCGCGGGACGACAGCAAGTCCGGCGACGGCGACGACCCGCGCTTCTACGGTCTGGCCAGGATCCGGTCCGGGCTGGACGGCGGCAGCTATCCCGTGACCGTCGTCAGCCACCATGGGCGGGTCAAGCGGACCAGCCGGATCGTCGTCACGGCGGGGCCGGGGCGGCAGGGCGCCGAGCCGGGGCACGACGGCAACACGCCGGGGCGCCAACGCGATCGCGGGAGCTTCCCCGCCGTGGCGGTCATCGGCGGCGGCGCCGCGGCGCTGGCGGTGGGCACGGGTGGCGTGCTGCTGGTCCGGGCCCGTCGGACCCGGACCGGCGATTCCCGCTGATCCCGCTCGGCGCCCGACTACGCGCCGGAACTCTCCTTGCGCCGACGCACGACGAAGACCGCCCCGGCACCCGCGACGACCGCGGCGCCACCAAGGGCGGCGACGGTCGGCAGCGCGGAGGACGAACCGGTCGTGGCGAGCTTGCCGGTGGCCGGGACCGCGTCGTGAGTGCCGTGCGCCGCGGGCTTGTTCCCGGCGGTACTCGTGGCGCCCGGCGTCCCCGGCCTGTCCGTCATTCCCTGCTTACCCTGCTTACCCGGCTTACCCGGCTTACCCGGCTTCCCCTTGGCGTCCGCGACCTTGCCGGGCTTGCTGCCCGCGGGCAGCACCTTGAAGTCGAACTGGCTGATCTTGTCGAAGCCGCACTTGCCGTCCTCGCCGTACGAGTGGCCGGTCGTGAAGAAGTAGCCGGATCCCGCCTTGGCCTTCTTGCCGATCTTGATCCGCATCCTGGCGTCCGCGTGCTCCCCCGGCTCGAGGCGCTTGACGGTGGTGAAGTCGTCGTTGTCCTGGAACTTGGCGCCTTCGCCCTCGATGGGCTTCCACTTGCCGGTCGCCGGGTTGTACCACTGGACCGTGACCGCCAGTTCAGCGACGTCATCGAGCTTCGGGTCGGCGGTGCCGAGGGAGAGGGAGATGTCGGTCTCCATCACCGTGATCTTGGATACGTTGGTCACTCGGTAGGCGAACTCGTGCCAGCCCGACCCGGCGACGATCTTCCCCGGGAGGCCGCGCAGCCCCGTCTTGCCGCGATCCACGTCGAAGATCGGGGAGCAGAAGGTCGGGCGGGTCCAGGCGGGGGACGGCGTCTGGCTCGGCGCGGCCGGCTCGGCCGATGCGGAAGCACCCGGCGTGCCCGCCTCCGGAGCGCTCGGCTCGGCCGACTCGCCCCCCGGCGTGGCGGTGGCGGACGCGGCGGGGCCGCCGCCGGCCGCCGGCGCCTCCCCCGCCGCCCATGCGGCAGGGGCCGCGAGCAACGTCACGGGGCCGATGACGGCCGTGACGACTGCGGTCGCCAGAGTGCGGTGAAGCTTCATTGAGACCTTCCTCGGAAGTCGAAGCGGCCACCGCGAGGGGTTCTGCGCGGTAGGGCCGTACGCATACACGTACGTGACCTGCGCATTCCCCCGAAGGTTGCACACCGGACCCACACCCCCCGAGTGATCGTCCTCACAGTCACCCCTGCGCCGGGGGACGGCGACGAGGGCGACGGGGAGCAGAGGAGTACTCAACGGGGCCGACCCCGCACAGCGTGGTGAAGGGCGCCTCGCCGCCCAGGCGTTCAACAAGTTGACGCGCCAACAACCGCTGTACGGCTCATGGATGTGCGGAGTATTGTCGCTTATGTCTGGATGTGCGACCCGCATCCCGCGGGCGTGCATAGACCCGCACCAGAGTTAGATTGGGTCGACACCATGATTCGCAGGTCAGGTACGGATTCCCCGAAGCGGATGCACCGTCGTCGCGTCACGACCGCCCTGGTTGCCGTTGCCGCAGCCGCAGGCGTCGCATCAGTCGGCGCATGGAGCGGTGGCGCACCCGACGGACATGGCAGCCACATTGGTGAGCACAGAGCTTCTGCCGTGGTCGCGGTGGCACCCGCTTCGCTCGCAGCCCCCGCGACTTCGAGCGCACAGGCGGCGGAGACCCATGTGACGATCGGCGGCTTCGCGTTCTCACCGTCAACCTTGACCGTCAGCAAGGGCACCACGGTGACCTGGACCAACGACGATTCGGCTCCGCACACGGTGACCAGCAGTGGCTCGGGCCCGCTGAATTCGCCGACGCTCGACACCGACGGTTCCTACAGCTTCACGTTCAACTCCGCCGGCACGTTCAGCTACTACTGCGACATCCACCCGTTCATGCAGGGCACGGTCATAGTGAAGTGAGAGGAGACGCGGCGGGCAAGGAGTGCGGGCGCGCGGACGAAGTCTGACGCCGACACGGCCGCCGCCCCCGCACGGCGTGGCGGTTGGCCGCGCCCTGGGGACAGCTGCGCGACACAACCGTCGCCGGTCTGCGTGAGTGGGGCTTGCCGCCCGGGCGCATGCACGAACGGCGGCCGTCCGGCCTGGAGTTGGCCGGCCGGTCGCCCGTCCGCACGGTCGGCGCAGTGACGCCGACGCACCGTTACGTCGTCACACCGTCACAGCGCCAACCACACCGCCTCGTCCGTCCCCAGCCGGCCGTCCTCGATGTGCCCGCTCGCCAGCACCACCGCGTCATGCTCCGGGAGGGGGTACGGCTCGGAGGAGAGGTTGACGACACAGGCGAAGCCCGGCTCGCGGGTGAAGGCGAGGACTCCGGGCGGGGTGTCCAGCCAGGTCAGACCGGAGTCGCCGAGTGCGGCGTGCTCCCGGCGCAGGTGGAGGGCGCGGCGGTAGAGCTCCAGCATGGACGTCTCGTCGCCGGTCTGCGCCTCGACGCTGAGGGCGTGCCAGTCCGCCGGCTGGGGCAGCCAGGGCGCACCGGTGGCGTCGTCGGGGCTGAAGCCGAACGGTGCCTCGTGCCCGGCCCACGGGATCGGGACACGGCAGCCGTCGCGGCCGGGGTCGGTGTTCCCCGAGCGCTCCCAGATGGGGTCCTGGAGCACCTCCTGGGGCAGGTCCTCGACCTCGGGCAGGCCCAGTTCCTCGCCCTGGTAGACGTATGCGCCACCAGGAAGGGCGAGCATGAGCAGCGCGGCGGCGCGGGCGCGCCGGATGCCGAGTCCGAGGTCGAGGGGGCCTTCAGGCCGGTAGGGCACATTGGCGGTCCACTTCCTGACCACCTTGCGTCCGAAGCGGCTGGGGTGGCGTACGACGTCGTGGTTGGAGAGCACCCAGGTGGCGGGGGCACCGACGGCGCCGAGGCTGGCGAGCGAGCTGTCGATGACCTCGCGCAGCGCCTTGGCATCCCAACTGGTCATCAGGAAGTCGAAGTTGAAGGCGGCGTGCAGACCGTCCCGTCGTACGTAGCGGGCGAGCCGCTCGGGGTTGGGCGCCCATGCCTCGGCGACGAACTTGCGGTCGCCGGGGAACTCGTCGGCCACCCGGCGCCACGAGCGGTAGATCTCATGCACCTCGTCGCGGTCCCAGTGCGGGTGGTCGACCGGAGCCTGGTCCTGCGGGGAGACCGGGTCCTGGGGGACCGGCAGGTCGGGCAGTTCGGGGTGCTTGATCAGGCCGTGCGCCACATCGATACGGAAGCCGTCGACGCCGCGGCTGAACCAGAACCGCAGGATGTCCTCGAACTCGGCGCGTACTTCCGGGTTCTTCCAGTTGAGGTCCGGCTGCTCGGGCGCGAACAGATGCAGGTACCACTGCCCGTCGGGCAGCCGCGTCCAGGCCGGTCCGCCGAAGCAGGACTTCCAGTCGTTGGGCGGCTCGGCGCCGTCGGGGCCGCGCCCGTCCCGGAAGACATAGCGCTCGCGCTCCGGGCCGCCCGGCCCGGCGGCCAGCGCGGCCTGGAACCATGCGTGCTGGTCGGAGGTGTGGTTGGGCACGATGTCGGGGATGACGCGGATGCCGCAGCCATGCGCCTCCTCGATGAGCGCCTCGGCCTCCGCGACGCTGCCGAACAGCGGGTCGATCTCCCGGAAGTCCGCCACGTCGTATCCGTGGTCGGCCATCGGCGACTTGTACCACGGGTTGATCCAAATGGCGTCGATGCCAAGGGACTTGAGATAGGGAAGGCGTGAGCGGATGCCTGCGATGTCACCGATCCCGTCGCCGTTCCCGTCGGCGAAGCTGCGGATGTAGACCTGGTAGATGACGGCGCTGCGCCACCAGGGTGCGGTGCTGGGCATGGTCGGGCGTACTCCTTGGGGAAGGGTGTGCGGAAAGCGGTACGGGGAGCGGGACCGGCCCTACTTCGCCGCGCCTGCGGTGAGGCCGGCGACGATCCGGCGCTGGAAGATCAGCACCATGATCACGAGCGGGACGGTGACCAGGACTCCGGCAGCCATCTGGCTGCCGAACGGCGTCTCGAACTGGGTGGCCCCGGAGAACTTGGAGATCGCCACGGGTGCGGTCTGCATCTCCGCCTTGTTCGTCATCGACAGGGCGATCAGGAACTCGTTCCAGGACGCGATGAAGGTGATGATCGCGGTGGTGAAGATGCCGGGCGCGGCCAGCGGGACGATGACCTTGCGGAAGGCCTGGCCGCGGGTGCAGCCGTCGACCATGGCCGCGTGCTCCAGCTCGTCGGGCATCTGCCGGAAGAACGCGGTGAGGTTCCACACCGCGAGCGGCAGGGTGAAGGACATGCTGGGCACGATCATCGCCTGGTAGGTGTTGATCCAGCCGAAGTCGACGAACATCTTCAGCAGCGGGACCGTGATCGACACCACCGGGAACATCGAGGTGGCGATGATCAGGGTGAGCACCAGACGCTTGAGCCGGAACTCCAGCCGCGCCATCGCATAGGCGGTGAAGGTGGCGAGGAGCAGCGCGAGGACGGTGGTGATGCCGGCCACGACGATGCTGTTGAGCAGGGCGCGGGTGAAGGACTGGGAGGGGTCGAGGACCGCGAGGTAGTTCTCGAACGAGAAGCGGGTGGGGATCAGCGAGTTGTCGAAGATGTCCGACGTGCGCCGGAGGCTGGAGACCAGCATCCAGTAGAACGGTGCCAGGCAGTAGGCGACGACCAGGGCGACTCCCGCGTACAGCAGCCACTTGCGCCAGTTCAGCGAGTTCGTCATGCCGCCACCCCCGTACGCGGACGCAGGCGCCGCCGGCCGCGCTTGGGGGCCGCGTCGTCGTCCCCGACGACATTGGCGCCGAGCAGCCGGACGAAGGCCAGCGCGATCAGGAAGACATAGACGAAGAGGATCACCGCATAGGCCGCGGCGGGTCCGAACCGTACGTTCGCCGCCTGGTCCTGGGCGAGCATCGACAGCGTCTCCACGGAGCTCTTCTGCGCGCCGATGAGGATGTACGGCAGGTCGAACATGCGCAGCGCGTCGAGCGTCCGGAAGAGCACGGCCACCAGCAGGGCGGGCTTCACCAGGGGCAGGGTGATGTGCCAGAACTGGCGGAGCGCACTCGCGCCGTCCAGCTTGGCCGCCTCGTAGACCGCCTTGTCGATCACCTGGAGGCCGGCCAGGACCAGCAGCCCGATGAACGGCGCGGTCTTCCATACGTCGGCGATGATGACCGCGACCTTGGCGTGGAAGCCCTCGGTCGTCCACAGCACGTGCTGGCCGGTGACGGCGTTGGCGATGCCGTCGCTGTTGAAGATCCATCGCCACAGCAGTCCGCTGACGGCGGTGGGTACCGCCCACGGCACCAGGATGCTGGCCCGCACCAGGGCCCGGCCCTGGAACGCGCGGTGCATGACCAGCGCCATCGCCACTCCGATCACGGCCTCCAGCGCGACCGTGGTGACGGTGAGGAAGGTGGTGTTCCAGAACGCGTTCCAGAACCGGGCGCCCGCCTCGCCGAAGATCGCGGTGTAGTTCTCGGCTCCCACGAACGGATCGGTGTCCCGGACGAATCCGGTCTTCGGGTCGAGTCCGGGGGTGCCGAACAGTGAGTCCTTGAGGGCCACGATCGTCGGGTAGAGGACCACGATCGTCAGCACCAGGAGTGTCGGGGAAATCAGCAGGGCCGCGAGCCGTCCGGACCCGGAGGTCGCCCTGCGCTGTCGTCCCGGGGGTCTGGCCGGTACGGACAGCGGGGCCCGGGGCGCTGCCGTGGTGTGGGTGGTCGCCATGGCGTACTCCTCGTTTCCTCAGTCCGTCGCGGGCTGCTGGCGAAGGGCCTTCTGGAGGTCCTTCAGGGCCTGTGCGCTGCTCTTGGCGCCGGTCAGGGCGGCATAGCCCTCCCGCTGGACCGCCGCGGTGACATCGCCGTACTGGAACACCCGGGGCCGCGGCACGGCGCGCAGGACCGACTTCTTGAGGGTGGGGAGGTACGGGTACTGCTCGATCAGCTTCGGATCGTCGTAGAGCGCGTGGTAGGTCGGCGCTCCAGGCGCCCGGGACAGCGTGAAACGCTGGATCTCCTGGCTGGCGAAGAACTTCATGAAGTCGATCGCGGTGGCCTTGTTCTCCGCCGAGGCCGACAGGGCCAGGTTGTGGCCGCCGAGGCTGGAGGTGCCGGGGCCGTCGAGGCCGGGCAGCGGCGCGGCGCCGAACTTGCCGGCGACCTTGCTGGAGCCGTCCTTCTTGGACGTCAGGGAGTACATGTACGGCCAGTTCCTCAGGAAGACGAGCTTGCCGTTCTGGAAGGCGCGGCGGCCGTCCTCCTCCTGGTAGGTGAGGGCGTCCTTGGGGATCGTGCCGTCCCGGAAGGAGTCGACCAGGAAGTCCAGGCCCTTCTTCGCCTGCGGGCTGTCGACGTGCGGTCGGCCCTTGGAGTCGGTGACGACGCCGCCGGCGGAGTTCACCGCCTCGGCGAAGTTGACGGTCAGGCCCTCGTACTTCTGGAACTGCCCGGCGTAACACGAGGTGTCCCCCCCGGGCAGCTTCTTGACCTTGGCGCAGTCCGCCTTCAGCTGTGCCCAGGTGACCGGCGGCCGGGCGATCCCGGCCTTCTTGAGCAGGTCGGTGCGGTAGTAGAGCATCCCGCCGTCCGAACTCATCGGGACGGCGTACAGACCACCGCGGTACTCGCCGGTCGCCACGATCGGCTTGAGCATCTGCCGCAGCGGGAAACGGTCCTCCGGCAGCCGGTCGATCCACCGGTGCGCGGCGAACTCCGAGGTCCACACGGCGTCGAGGGACAGCACCGTGTAGGCATCGGACTTCGTCTGCGCGTTCTGGATCATCTGCTGACGCTGGGCGTCGGGGTCCGTCGGCAGCTGGACGAAGGTGACCTTCTCCTTCGGGTGCAGCTTGTTCCAGCGGTCGAGCACGGACTGGATGACACCGCTGGCGTCCTTGCCGGCGACGTAGGTGATGGGGCCGCGCCCTTCGAAGGAGGGCCTGCCGCCCGCCGCGGTGACGGCGCCGCTGCCGCCGCCGCAGGCCGCGACGGACGCCAGCCCGGCGAGGGCCGCACCCGCGCTCAGCGCTCTGGTGGTCCTGGTCTTCACTCTGTCTCTCCTGGTCGAGCGGTACGGAACGTCGCTCCTGGTCGAGCGGTGGGAAGCGACGAGCCGGTCACCACGGCAGCGGAGGGCCGGCGGGGCGACATCGATGGAAATGTGAGGGGAAGGCGAGAGAGGGCCATGAAAACACGGCAGATGCGCCGTGACTGCGCTGCCGCCCTCACTGAGCAAGATGAAACCGCAGGTCAAAGCGTCAGAGGTTCGCTCCGAACGAGTTGCTTCGACCACTGCGTGACAGCGCTTTCAAGCTAGGAGTCCACACAGGGGAAGTCAATGCGTTACGTCGCGGTAATCCGCAGGTCATTCGCATGCACTGTGCAGCTTTCACTAGGGGAGACTCGCATGAATGCCGCCGAGTACCGCAATGACAGCGCTGTCATCTCTCGACGTGCGCTTGTGCTCGCTGTGCTACCGTCCGCTCATGCCTCCAGCTCAACGGCACCCCACGATGGCCGACGTCGCCGAGCGGGCCGGGGTCTCCGCTTCCACCGTTTCGCGCACGCTGCGCGGCCTGTCGACGGTCTCGCCCGAAGTCCGCGCGCGCGTCGAACGGGCCGCCCGTGAACTGAACTTCGCGGTCTCCCGGCAGGCCGCCAGTCTCGTCACCGGCAAGACCGGGGTGGTGGCGGTGCTCACGCCCACGCTCAATTCCTGGTTCATCGGCTCGGCGGTCTCCACACTCGGGCCGCAACTGCGCGCGGCCGGCATGGACCTGCTGGTCTACGTCACCCCGGACATGACCGAGCGCGCCGACTTCTTCGAACGGCTGCCGGCCCGCCGGAACGCCGATGCGCTGCTGGTCTTCTCCTTCGACCTCACCGAGGAGGAGACCGCGCGGCTGGACGACCTCCAGATGCCGGTGATCTACGTCAGTCAGCACGCCGAGGGGTGCCCGAGCGTGTATGTCGACGATGTGGAGGGCGCGCGCCGCGGTACCCGGCATCTGCTCAATCTCGGGCACCGCCGTATCGCCTTCTTCCAGACGATCGGCGCCAGCGGATTCGCCTTCAGCTCCAACGAACGGCTCGTCGGCTACCAGCAGGCGCTCACCGAGGCGGGTGTCCCGCTGGACGACGATCTCGTGGTCGCGGCCCCCGTCGCCGACAAGCGCAGCATCGCGGAAGCCGTCGGTGAGCTGCTCAGCCTGCGGGACGCGCCCACGGCGATCTTCGCCGAGCAGGACGAGCTCGCCGCCTCCATCATCTGGACCCTGCGCAAGTCGCGTATGGATGTGCCGGAACGGCTCTCCGTCCTCGGCTTCGACGACCACCCGATCGCCGAATGGTCCGACCTCACCACGATCGCCCAGTCCCCCGAGGACATCGGCCGCGCCGCCGGCGAACTGGCCTGCTCCCTCGTCAACGACCCGGACACCGACCCGGCGCAGCACATCGTCCTGCCCACCCGGCTGATCCCCCGGGGCAGCACGATCCCGCTGCCGGACGGCGGGGAGAGGGCCGGCGGCGCGGGAGAGTCCGGGGCCTGACGACCGGCAAGGCCGCGTGCTCGCCCCGGATGTGCCGGGGCGAGTGGGCCACGCGCCGGCTTTCCTGCCGCTCCTCGTGGCCGGACGTCAGCCTCGCTGGATGCCGGTGAGCAGGATGTCCGCGAGTTTGTCGGCGTAGTCGTCGGGGTCGATGCGGGGATTGCTGCCGAGGTATCCGAGCATCATGTCGATCGCGCCTTGGTAGGTGATGGCCATCACGCGGGTGTCGAAGTCCCGGAGGGTTCCCTCGGCTTGGCCGCGCCGGAACAGCGACTCCTGCGCCTGGTAGGTCTCTTCATAGACGTCAAGGGTCAGGCGCGGCGTGCCGTCGGGGCGACGCAGGTTGTGCACGATGCGGTGGAGCGCGGTCAGTTCCACCCGGTGGGTGAGGTTCAGGGCCGCGGCCCGGCGCAGGGCCGCGCGAATGATGTCCGGGACGGGCCCGGTCAGGTCGAGCGAGTCCGCGATGCGGTCCCTGATGGTCGTCATCGTCGCTTTCGCGGTGGACTCCATCAGGTCGTCCTTGCCGGCGAAGTAGTGCCAGACCAGGCCCTTGGAAACGCCGGCCCGCTTGGCGACGCGGGTCAACGACAGGCCGTCGTAACCCTGGTCGGCGAGCTCGGCCACGGCCGCGGTGATGATCTGCGCCCGGCGCCGGTCCTCGTCGAGCCGCTGCCGGCGCGCACCCGGTCCCGAGGTGGCGGAGGACCGACCGGTCCCGCCGTCACCGCCGACCTCCGGCCCGGTCATCGGCGACCGGCCGGCGGATTCCGGCGAGCCCGGACCGACAGGGTCGCCAGGGTCAGCATCATCACGGCGACGACCAGCATCTCCACGCGCATCCATGGCGGGAAGACGCCGGGGAGCGCGGCCTCGACGAGATTCACCACCAGCAGCACACACCCGATGACGGTGACCGCGCGGAGAGCGGTGCGACTCCCCTTGAGTGCCGCGCGCGTCCGCAGCGGCAGCGCGACCGCGAACACGGCGACGACCACGGCATGCCCCCATGCCTCCGAGGTCGCCGAAGAGGGCGCCACCACGGCCATGACGGCCAGGGCCACCAACGTGCCGAGAGCCAGCGCCACGTAGGCGCCGACGAGTCGCCGCACCCTCGTGAGCGGCGCCAACCCCAGTGCCGGCTTCTTGAGTTCATCCACTTCCACACTATTGACCATGCGGTCAACAATACTGCAGTTGACCACATGGTCAATAGAACGGCATCGACGACGACGGCGCGGTCCGCATACGTGTGCTCACGGTTCGGTCCGTCCCGACCACCGGCCCTTATCGCGCTTCTCTGCTCAGTCAAGCCCCGATTTCCCGTGGCTTTCGGGGGCCGCGGCGGTCTTGGAATCTGAGGTCGGGACACAGCGACGAAGGCGTGGCCCGGAACCCGATTCCTCCACCTCAGGGAGATTCCGATGCAGATGAAGATCGCGCCGAGTGCGCAACCACTTCCCTCCTCCCACCACGACGAGACCGTCGTGCACACATGGCCGGCGCTCTTGGGCAAGAACCACAACGAGACCGTCGTGCGCCCATGGCCGGGGCTCATGGGCAACAACCACAACGAGACCGTCGTGCACGCACCGCTGGGTCTCGCCGGCTCCAACCACAACGAGACGGTGCTGACCACCTGCCGGGCATCGACCAGGAACCACAACGAAACCGCGCCCGTGACCCCGGCACCCGAAGGGGGCGGGGCTGCACAGCACCACGGGACCGTGCACGTTGCCCAGACGCGTGCGACGCATGAAGCGATGCGACGACGGGAGGTGTGACATCCGCATGCGCCCCTTCCTCCCCGACCTGCCGCGCAGCGCGTGGACGGTCCTTGCAGCGGACGCGTTCTCGGCGGTCGGCACGGGTCTGACGCTGCCGTTCCTCGTCGTGTACCTGCACACCGTGCACGGGTTCGCGTTGGGGCCGGTGGGCCTGGTCGCGGCGACGGTGGCACTGGCCGGTCTGGCGGGCAATCCCCTCGGAGGGTGGCTCGCCGACCGCGCCGGGCCGCGGACCGCGCTGATCACCGGGCTGGTGATCGCCGCGGCCGGTGCGCTCGCCCTGTCCGGCGTCGACCACCTGTGGCAGGCGTTCGCCGCGGCCGCGGTGTCGGGGCTCGGGGTCGCGGTGGCATGGCCGGCCCAGGACGCTCTGCTGGCGTCCCTGGTCCGGCCCGCCGCCCGGTCCGGCGCCTTCGCCGTACGCCATGCCACGCTCAACGTCGGCCTCGGCACCGGCGGGCTGCTGGCCGCCCTCATCGTCGACACGGCCGACCCCAGCAGCTTCACCACGCTCTATCTCCTCGACGCGGCCAGCTTCGTGCTGGCGATCCCGCTGCTGCTCGGCCGCTCGGCCGGCCGCACGGCCGAGGCGGAGACGGCAGCTCAGCAGGCTCCCGACGCGCCGACGGGCACCCGCGATGCGGACGGCGGGCCCGGCAGCCCCGGGGCCGGCTGTGCAACGGTGCTTCGCGACCGCTGTTTCCGTCGGTTGTGGCTGCTTGTCGCGCTGCTGATCACCGTGGGGTACGGCCAGTTCAACGAGGTGTTTGCGGCGTACGTCGCCCGACCCGGCGGCCCGGGGGCACGCATCGTGGCCGTGATGTTCCTCGCGAACACGGTCACTGTGGTGCTGGCACAGCTGGTCACCGCTCGACTGCTGACCGGGCACCGGCGAACCCGTGGCCTGATGCTGCTGTGCGGACTGTGGGCAGTGGGCTGGGCCGTGGTCGCGTTCCACGGTCTCGTCGCCGGTCCCGTCGCCGTATGCATGGTCGTGGGCGTGGCCGTGGTCTTCGCGATCGGCGAGACCCTGTTGACGACCACCGTGCCGGCCATCACCAACGACATCGCCCCGGAGGCCCTGCGCGGCCGGTACAACGGCGGGGTGACGCTGGCCTACACCTCCGGCTTCCTGGCCGGGCCGGCCGTGGGCGGGTTCGCCCTCAGCGCCCTGGGCGGCGGCTGGTTCGTTGTCATGGCCGCCCTCACCGGGGTGGGAGTGCTGGTTGCCCTGCGCCTGGAGCGCGGGCTGCCCCCCGCGGCCAACGGCCTCCCGGCCCCGGAAGCCCTCGCTGCCCCGGCCGCGCCGACCGGCGCGGTGCCCGCCCGGAGTTCCGCATGACGGGGGCGACGGCAGGCGGGCCGACCGCGGCCGACGACGTGCGGCAACAGGTCTACGAGGCCACCGAGTTCGGGGCCGGACACCGGACACAGGGCCGCTACGGTGTGGCCGAGCGAGTACTGCGTACCGCGATCTCCCTGGTCGAGAGCGCTCTTGGACCGTACGACCTCGCCGTCGTCGGACCGCTCAACGAGCTGGGCGTGACGCTCAAATACACGGGCGGCTTCGCCGAGGCGGAGGGGCTCTACCGGAGGGCCTTGGCGGTGGTCGAATCCGTCCTCGGGCCCGAGCATCCGGACGCGGCCACGCTCCACCACAATCTGGGCGGACTCGCGCACGCCCGGGGCGATTTCACCGCGGCCGAAGCGCCCGCCCGGCGTGCCGTGGAGATCCGGGAGAAGGCATGCGGCCCGGATCACCCGGATGTGGCCGCCGACCGTGCCGCGCTCGCCGCCGTCCTGGACGCCCTGGGCCGGCCCGGCGAGGCAGAGACCCTGCTGCACCAAGCCCTCGCGGTCTTCGAACGGACGCTGGGGCCCGTGCACCACGAAATCGCGGTCAGCCTGCACAACCTCGCGGCCATCGCCCTCCGGCAGGGTGACCTGACAGGAGCGGAGACGGGCTTCCGGAGAGCCTTGGCGATCAAGGAAACCGTGCTCGGACCTGTCCATCCCGAACTCGCACCGACCGTGCACAACCTGGCAGCGGTCCACCAGGCGCGCGGCGATACGGATGAGGCCGCGCACCTGTACGGACGCGCCGTCGCCCTGCTGGGGCCGGCCGTCGCCGCGGACCACCCGACCCTGACGGCCGGCCGAAGGAGCCTGGCCGCCCTCGAATCCGGCCGGTTCTGAAACGTCATGCGCCCGGCGGTACCGGTCGTGGACCTCTTCCAGGAACTCGCGTTTCAGGACGCGCCGACGATCTGGTGCCGGAGACGGTCGTAGGCCCAGGCGGCGAGGGTGGTCGGGGTGGTGGTCCGGACCGTGCGGCGCTGTTCGGGTACGAAGTCCTCGCGCAGGCCGGTCGACATTCCCAGTACTGCCTCGACCAGTCCATCGGCCATCCCGGCCCGGCGGAGCTGGGTGCGCATGGCGTCGTCGGTGATCCGTTCCACGCCGACCTGCCGGCCGGTCGCGGCGGTGAGGATTTCGGCGACCTGTCGCCAGGTGAGGTCGGTGGGGCCGTGGACCGCTTGTACGCAGCGTCCGGACCAGGCAGGCGAGAGGAGGCGGGTGGCGGCGACCTCGGCGATGTCGCGAGGTGCCACCCAGGCCATGGGTTGGTCGAGCGGAAGGATCACCTGGAGGGTGCCGGCGCGCAGGGCGGCGAGTTGGAGTTCGAGGTTGGTGAAGAAGTAGCCGCAGCGGAGGTGGGTGACGTCGATACCGAGGTCGTCCAAGGCGGTCTCCGTCTGTGCCAGGCCGTCGATCTCGCCGGCACCCCGACGCTTCTCGGCGCCGACGCTGCTTTGGAAGACGACGCGGCCGATGCGGTTGGCGGTGACGGCGCGGACCACGCTGCTGGTGGCGCGGGCGTAGTCGGCGAGCGGATCCCCTCCGGCGGAGGGCGGGTCCACCCAGAACAGTGCGTCGATGTCTTCGGTGGCAGCCACCACCGCGTCGGCATCGTATTGGTCGACCCGCACGGCATCCACCTCGTCCCGCACGTCAGGAGCGAGCCGGGCGGGCTCGCGCAGCAAGACGCGCGGGCGGACTCCGGCGCGGAGCAGGGTCGCAACGACGTGGCGTCCTACGTTGCCGGTCGGGGTGGTGACAGCGATGCGCATTGCTTCCTCTCCTTCGGCGACTCCACCGAAGGCTAGGGTCTGTCCGATGGGGCAGAAAAGCAGAAGCGGTCTGAAGCTGTCCGCCTCTCATCCCGGCTCGGATCCCGAAGACACCCGAACTCGGGGCTACCGCCGCTGACAGCGCGCGCAACCGGGCCGCACCAGAGTGAGGCCGCTACCAGTAATGTCGTCGACCACCGACCGCGTGCCCTATCGAGCCGAGAATCCACAGCACCGCGCCAATGACGAGCAGCACGATCCCGATGGTCCACAGGATGGCGATGCCGGTCAGGAAGCCGATGATCAACAAGATGACTCCGAGAACGATCACAGTGCTCTCCGATCTCGTATGTGTCTCCTTTCAGGTTGGTCCCGGCCTTTGGTAAGGGCAACCGCTGGCGAATCGACGCCGGCCCGGCCGGCACGCACCGTGGACAGCGGACGGTTCAGCCGTCCTGCGCCTGCCCCGCGTCGTGCGGTTCCTGCCCGGAGGTCACGGTCTCGTCGAGTTTCCGACGCTCGTGCCTGGCCCGTTCCCGGTCTTTCGGGGACGCCTCGGTGACATCGAGGAAGATCTGGTGGGCCGTCGGCCACTTCTCCCCCATCTCCCGCTTCACCCGCACCAGCACCTCCTCGACCTCCTCGCTGTCCAGGCCGCCGACCAGATCGATCCGGGCCGCGACCAGCATCGAGCGGGGGCCCAGCCGCATGGTCTGCAGCCCCGTCACCGTGTCGATCTCCGGCTGCCGGTCGAGGAAATGCCGCATCGCCCGACGCAGCGCCGGGTCGGCGGCCTCTCCGGTGATCGCCCCGCGCGACTCCGCGGCAAGCTGGTAGGCGACGAACATCAGCAGCACCCCGATGATCATCGATGCGCCGGCCTCCCACCCCACCTCTCCGGTGAGCATGTGCAGCCCCATGCCGGCCATGGCCACCAGCACACCGATGCAGGCGGTGGAGTCCTCGGCCAGCACGGTGCGCAGGGCGGGATCGTCGCCCGCCCGGATCATGCCCAGTGTGCTGCGCCCGGCCGCCCGGGCCTGGCCGCGCACCTGAACCAGGGCGCGGACAAGGGAAGCCCCCTCGGCGATCAGGGCAACGGCCAGGACGACGAGCCCGGCGACATAGCCCGCATGGCTCTCCGCACGGCCCGAGCGCAGCGCCTCGACGCCCTGGAAGAAGGAGAAGCAGCCGCCCATGACGAAGATTCCGACGGCGGCGAGCAGCGACCAGAAGTACCGCTCCTTCCCGTAGCCGAAAGGATGCCGACTGTCCGGGGCCCGCGTGCTGCGCTTGAGCGAGGCGAGCAGGAACAATTCGTTGAGGCTGTCGGCGAGAGAGTGCGCCGCCTCGGAGAGCAGGGCGGGGGAAGCCGCGAAGAGCCCACCGATCAGCTTGGCCACGGCGATGACCAGATTGGCGCCGAGGGCCACAAAGACCGTGACCGCGGTCTTGGCGTCCTTCTCACTCTTGTGGAGTTCCTGCCCGTCGTCCGTCAAGCGTCGCCTCCCGGTGGTCGATCGGACAGCCCATGTGAGCGTATGCACCCGTGGGCACAGCGGCGCAACACCCCGTGGCCGTGTTGCGCCGCTGTTCCGGCGCGACACGGAGAGGGGTCCGTCAGACGATGAGCAACCCCAGCAGGGTGATGCCCGCGAGGAACCAGGCCACGTAGTCGCCCACATGCCCGGAGTGCAGCCGCCGCAGTGCGGTGGACCAGCGAGCCGGTTCACCTGTCGGCCGCCGTACGGCCAGCCATGCGAGCGTCACGGCCAGGGCGGTGGCCAGCAGGTCCCACAGCACACCGGGCGTCGTCCAGTGCGGTGAGGGCGTGGGTGCGGGCTCCTCCGGCCGGTCGTACAGCACGGCCGCGAGGTAGCCGCCGTGGTCGGTGAAGGCGTCGGCACCCTGGCCCGCGCCGGCCCACAGGCCGGGGACCAGGCCGACCGCGAGCGCGCCGGCGAGCAGCAACACGGGTACCACGAGCATGCTGTCCGGGATCCGCGACAGCCGCCCGCCCCGGGTCTCCGGTTCCTCCGCCTTCCCGGTCGTCTCCTCCGGGGCATCGGGCGGACGGGTGCCCAGGCCGAGGAACACCCGGGCTCCGGCCCGTAGCACGGCGCCGCCGGTCACCGCCGATACCAGGACGAACAGCGCGGTCGCCCAGCTGCCGGCCGCTTCCTCCACGACCGCTTTGCCGAGGCCGGTGCCGAACGGCGGCAGCCCGGCCAGTGCCAGGCCGCCCGTCGCGAACATCACCGCCACCCAGGGCAGTTCGCGGCCCGCGCCGTGCAGCTGGTGCTCGTCGACGCTGCCGAACCGGTCCAGCAGGATCCCCACGCAGGCGAAGAGCGCGGCCTTCACACCGGCATGGGCGAGGACGTACAGGGCGACACCGCCGACGCCCTCCGGGGTCAGCATCGCCAGACCGATGAGGAACAGCCCCGTGTGCGCCACCGTGGAGTAGGCGAGCAGGCGCTTGAGATGACGCTGCTGCCAGCACAGCACCGCGCCCATCGCGGCCGTCAGCACCCCGAGGGTCAGCAGTGCCCGGTGCGCGTCGGGCGCCGGAAGACCTCCGGGACCGGCGAACACCGTCCAGTAGACCCGGGCCGTACCGTAGAGACCCAGCTCGACCATCACCCCCGACAGCAGCATGCACACCGGTGTGGGCGCGACCGCATGGGCATCGGCCAGCCAGAAGTGGAACGGCACCGCGGCGGCCTTGACCAGCAGCCCGGTGACGACGAGCACGAACGCGGCGGCCGTCGGCGCGTCCGGGCCGCCACCGGGGTGGGCGTCCAGCGCCGCACCGATCTGGGCCAGACCGAGTTCGCCGGTGTGGGCGTAGAGCAGTCCGATGCCCAGCAACGTGGCGTATCCGCCGAGGGAGTTGACCACGCCGAACACCAGGGCGCCCTGGACGGCACGGGCCTCCTCGACGCGGTAACCGGTCAGCGCGTAGGCGACGACGCCCATCAGCTCGAAGAAGACGAAGGCGTTGAAGAGGTCCCCGGTGAGCACGAAACCGCACATGCCCGCCTGGAAGAGCAGCACCAGCCCGGGGAAGGAACCGGCATGGCGGCGCGGCGGTTCGTCGAAGAACCGCCAGGCGTAGGCCAGGGCGGCCAGTACCAGCAGCGAGACCAGTGTGGCGAGCCCGAGCCCGATCCGGTCGCCGACCAGCACGATGCCCACGCTCGCCCCGCCGTGCGGCCGCCACCCGCCCACCCACTCCACGGGCCGCGCGGTGGACGAGGGGGTGGCGGCCGAGGCGTACAGGGCCAGCGCCGCGGTGGCCGCCGCGAAGAGACACCCCAGGGTCTCGGCGAGGTACCGCGGCAGCCGCCGACCGGCCCCGACCAGCACCGCCGCGCCGAACAGCGGGGTGGCGACGATCAGCGGCAGGACCTGTGCGACGGTCACCCCCGCAGCTCCGAGAGCTCGTCGGGGTCGACCGTCCGGTGCCGCTTGGCGACCTGGATGACCAGGGCGAGCAGCAGCGCGGTGACGGTCGCCCCGATGACGATGTCGGTGAGGGCGAGGGCCTGGACGACGGGGTCGACGACCGGACGGGAGCCGGGGGTGAGGTCGGAGAAGACCGGGGCGGTGCCGCCGCGCCGGTAGCCGACGGTGAGCAGCAGCACATACGTCGAGGACTGGCAGACCGCGAGACAACCCACCGCGTGCAGCAGATTGCGGCTGGTCACCAGCCCGTAACAGCCGATCAGGAACAGCCACCCCGCGATCAGGTAAGGCAACACGCTCATGTCCCGGCCTCCGCCCGGTCGTCGCCCTGCCCGTTCTCGATCTCCACCGCCTGGTCCAGGAAGCGGGCCAGCAGCACCACGACCCCGGCCGCGACCTCCACGCCGATGGCGGCGTTGAGGAGGGGGACGGTGCCGCCGGAGGCGAGCGTGTTGAAGGTGCCGAGCGGAAGGAAGTTGGCGAGGAAGGCCGCCCCCACCAGCAGCCCGGCGGCGCCCACGAGGACATAGGCGGCCTCGCCGGCCGCGTCCGCCACCTCGTACCGGCCCACCGGCCTGATCCGCTCCAGCGCCCGGTAGTCCACCGCGATGTAGAGCAGATGCAGCGCGGTCGCCGCCACCACCCCGCCCTGGAAGCCGCCGCCCGGGCTGAGCTGGCCGTGTGCGATGACGTACAGGCCGATGAGGAGGGTGACCGGCAGCGCGAGCAGGGCGTAGCGGCGCACGGGTGGGGCGACCCCGGCCGGTTCGGGCGGCAGGCGGTGTTCGTCACGGGTCTGGCGGAGCAGGACCACGGTGCCCACGACCGCGCCGAAGAGGATGGACTCCTCGCCGAGCGTGTCGAAGGCCCGCTGGTCGAAGTTGACCGAGGAGACGGTGTTGGCGGTGTGCCGGGCGAGCGCCGCCCGCACCGCCCGGTCGCCGTACGGATGCCAGCGCCCGCCGAACGGGGGCAGACCCCAGCAGGCGAGGGCGAAGAACACGGCCGTGCCCAGCCCGCCGAGGGCCATGACCCACAGCCGCAACCGCATGCTCATGCCCGTTCCTCCCGGCGCTCGCTGCGCGCCCTGCGCCGTACCTTCCGCACGGTCAGCAGCACCATCAGCGGCGTCAGCACCGAGCCGACCGCCAGCTGGGAGAGCGCGACATCGGGGGCCTGCAGCAGCAGGAAGAGGGTGGCCAGCGCCAGCCCGAGCAGCGACAACAGGAAGGACTGGCGTACCGGGTCGCGGACCAGCACGGTGCCGGTCCCGGCCGCGGCCACCAGCAGCAGCCCGAGCAGCACGGGCAGGTCGTCAGCCATCGGGCGCCCCCTCAGCGGGCGCGGGCCGCCCGTCGTCCGCGGCGACGGCGGTCAGCGCGTGCCTCGCCACCCTGCTGCCCAGCACCAACAGCGCGCCGATCACCAGCAGTTTCAGCAGCGCTCGGCCGGGGCCGGTGGCGATGCCCAACGGCACCACCACCGCCACCACCGCGCAGTAGTTCAGCCCGGTCGTCGCGAGCAGCGGGCGCGGCCGCGGCGGACCGGCGGCCAACCGGTCGGCGAGCAGCCGCACATAGAGCAGAGTGCCGGCCGGCCCCAGCACGCAGAGCACCAGCGCGGTGTCGACGTAGGCGGTGCGGCCGAAGCCCTGGGCCAGCAGCAGGAAGACCAGGGAGAGGAGCGTGGTCGCCAGGTTCTGCGCGGGAACCCGGCGCCCGACCGGCCCGGAGGCCGCGCCGTACGCGGCCGGGGTGACGCCGCACAGCAGCAGCGCCGTGCCCGCGGCGGTCCAGCCGTTCACCGGCCGCCGGCCGCGCGCCGCGCCCCGCGTGCCGCACCGGCGGCGATCAGCCCGGCCGCAGCGCCCACGATCCACTCCAGTGCGTCGACCGGGCCGATGAGCACGATCCACAGCAGTGTCAACGCCGCCCACCAGCCGATGAGTTCGGCGCTCGCCGCCAGCTGCCGGGTCACCGCGTACGCACCTCCTGCCGACCGGATCCCGGCCACAGGCTCACATGCGGGGCCGGGGCCGCCCCGTCACCGCGCCGCGCGTTACGCCGTCGGAGTGCGCGGCTCACGCGGTGGCCGGGGTCCGGTGCGGGCGCACACGCGGCTACCGGCAGTCGCCCGGAGTGATCCGGTGGGGTCCGGTGACGGTGCCGCCATGCGGCGACGCGGGGCGTCACGGGGGCGCCACGGACCGCAACGCTCCTCTGGGAACTCCGTAAGACCTCCCGAGACTCCCCCAGATTTGTCAAATATTCAAGCAAATGCACCATATACCATGTAATGGCGTCTTTTGATCTGGCGCGGGCAGCATGCCGTCTCCGACATCGGAGCAGGAATATGGCCGCAGGTGAAGAGGGCGGGACGGCGCCGGGTCGGCGTCCGTCCAGCCGGAGGACCGGCGACAAGACCGCTCGCAAGACCGCCGGGAAGAGCAGCGGTACACAGGGCGGCAGCCGGACGAGCGAGGACGGAACGAAGCGCGCGGCCCGCCGCGTTTCGGCATCGCAGGCCCTTCGGCGTGCGGCCCAGCAACTCCAGGAGCTGCTGGGCAAGGCGCCCGAATCCGTCTCCGCGGTGAAACCGACGGCGGACGGCTGGCAGGCGGACGTGGAAGTCATGGAACTGGAACGCGTCCCCGGGACCACCAGCGTGATGGCGAGCTACCGGGTGACGTTGGACGAGGAGGGCGAACTGATGGCGTACGAGCGCACCCGCCGCTACACCCGAGGGCAGATCGACCCCCGCAGATGAGGTGGCTCCGGGTACCGCTCCGCCGCCCCGTTCGCCGGACGAGGAACACGGCCGCTCCACGAGCGGGGTGAGCCGGTGAAGGGAGGCACCGTGACTTTGGTGCCGCAGGGAGAAGGAACCATCGCCAGGGGCGGCCAAGGCGGCTCCGGCAACCTCTACGACGTGCTCGACCTGATTCTGGACCGCGGTCTGGTCATCGACGTCTTCGCACGGGTGTCGCTGGTGGGCATCGAGCTGGTGAAGATCGACGCCCGCATCGTCGTGGCGAGCGTGGACACCTATCTGCGCTTCGCCGAAGCCTGCAACCGCCTCGACCTGGAGGCCGGGAACAAGAAGCCCAGCGAGCTGACGGACATCGTCGGCGAAGTGACCGAGGGCGGCTCCCACGGCAAGGCCAAGGGGGCGCTCAGCGGAGCCGCGGAAGCGGTGACCGACGCCCTCAAGGGCAGGAGCGGGGACGACGAGAGCGAGGAGGACGACGAAGGTCACGAGGAAGCCGAGGAGCGGCAGAAGGAGCCCGCCGGGAAGCGGGAGCGGCCGGCCCGTCGATCCGTGCGGCACCGGAAGGAATGAGCGATGCCCGTCTACGTCTACTCCATCGTCGCGACCACGCATCCACAACGCCTCGACGGCGTCGACGGCGTGGGCGATCCGCCGACCGTACTGCGCACCGTGGCGGCCGGCGAGCTGTCCGCCGTCGTCAGCGACGCCCCCGAAGAACTCCGGGCCAAACGACGCGACCTCGCCGCCCACCAGGCCGTCCAGGAACGGCTGATGTCCGACGGTACGGTCCTGCCCCTGCAGTTCGGCTTCACCACCACGGACGACGACGCGGTACGCGCGGTGCTGGAGGAGCGGGCCGAGCGCTTCACCGAACGGCTGCAGGCCCTTGAGCGCTGTGCCGAATACCACCTGAAGGCCGCCCAGGACGAGGACGCCCTGCTGCGCCAGATCCTCCTCGACTCCGAACAGGCACGCGACCTCAACGAGCAGATCATCAGCGGCCTCGCCGGGCCCGACGCATCGGTCGCTCTCGGTGAGATGGTCGCCCAGGAAGTACAGGCCCGCCAGGACCGGCTCGCCGCCTCGGTCGTCGAGGCGCTGCGCGGCCTCGCCCGCGAGGAGCGCGTGTCCGAGCCCACCGGCGACGACTTCCTGAACGTGTCGTTCCTGGTGGACGAGGACCACGCGGACCGCTTCCGTACCGCCGAGAAGGAGCTCGCCGACGAACTGGGCAGCGACTTCGAACTGCGGCTGCGCGGCCCGCTGCCCGCCTACAGCTTCGTCTAGGGAGTCCCCATGGGCCTGTTGACGCACCTCGCCACCCTTCCGCTGGCACCGGTACGGGGGGTGGCCTGGGTCATGGAACGGGTGGTCGAGGCCGCGGAGCGCGAGGCGTACGACCCCGGGCCCGTCGAGCGGGAACTCGCCGAGCTGGAGCGCCGGCTCCTGGCGGGCGAGATCGACGAGGAGACCTTCGACCGGCGCGAGGACGAACTGCTGGACCAGTTGGACGAGATCCGGGCCCACCTCCAGGGCACCGCGTCCGACCCGGGCATCGAGGGGAGCGACCGTGAGTGAACCCGTTGCCAGGAGGCTGGGCGACTACCCGTCCAGGGCGACCCCGTACGGCCAGGGCTCCTCGGCCAACCTCGCCGACATCCTGGAGCGGGTGCTGGACAAGGGCATCGTCATCGCCGGCGACATCCAGATCAACCTGCTGGACATCGAGCTGCTCACCATCAAGCTGCGGCTGCTGGTCGCCTCCGTCGACAAGGCCAAGGAGATGGGCATCGACTGGTGGGAGCACGACCCGGCACTCTCGTCCCGAGCCTCCGACGGCTACCACTCACTCGCCGAGGAGAACAAGCGGCTGCGCGCCGAGATCGCGGAGCTGCGCGAGGACGCCGAACTGCCGCCGGCCGAGGAGCGGCGGCAGACGTCGCGTGCCTCGAAGTCGTCGCGGACCACCGGCGGCAAGCGGACCGGCACCGACACCCGCAAGACGAAGCGGGACGAGCCGTGACCGGCACCGTCAGCTATGCGTACGCCGTGGCACGGGACCCCGACGGCTCGTTGGAGGACGCGCTCGCCGGACTCCCGGGGGTGGCCGACGCGCCGGTGCGGCTGGTGCGCACGGGGCAGGACGCCGACGTGGTCGTCGCGGTGAGCCCGGTGCCCGCGCAGGACTTCGAGGAGGACGCGCTGCGGGCCCACCTGGAGGACCTGGAATGGCTGGAGTCGGTCGCCCGCGCCCACCACAGGGTCATCGAGGCGCTGGCCGCCCGCACCACCGTCCTGCCGCTCCGGCTGGCCACCGTCTACCTCGACGACGAACGGGTGCGGCTGATGCTCGAGGACCGCCGGCCGGCGTTCACCGAACGGCTCTCGGCGCTGGACGCACATGTGGAGTGGGGCGTCAAGATCTACGTCGAGGCGGCGGCCGGACAGCCGGACGAGCCTCCACCGGACACCGGGCTGAGCCCCGGCCGGGCCTACCTCAGCCACCGCAGAGCACAGCGGCACGCGCGCGACGACGCCTACCGTGAAGCCGAGCAGGCCGCCCGGCGGGTGGAGGACGCCGCGCGTGCCTACGCGGTCGACCGGGTCCAGCACCGGCCGCAGCAGGGCGAACTGGCCCGCGGCCCCGGCGAGAACGTCGTCAACGACGCCTACCTCGTCCCACAGCGGCACGCGGAGGGATTCCGTACCGACGTGCTGCGGGTCGCCGAGGGGCTGACCGGCGTACGCGTCGAGGTCACCGGGCCCTGGGCCCCCTACTCCTTCGCCACCCCCGCCGAAGCCGGACCGCTGAAGAGAGCCGCGCCGTGAGGGCCGCGGGCGGTCCGCCGGCCGCACCCGGGACGACCGCGGACGAGCCGCTGCCGGACCGGCAGATCGCGCTGATCGACCTGCTGGACCGGCTGCTCAGCGGCGGTGTGGTGCTCACCGGGGACATCGTCTTGTCCATAGCCGACATTGACCTGGTACGCATCTCGCTGCGCGCACTCATCGTCGCCATCAGTGAGGAGAACCCCGGCCCCTGGTCCGCCGCCCTCGCACCCGCAGGCGCGGCCCTGCGAGGCGGCCATGACGAGTGACGGCGGCGACCCCCGGCACGGCACCCGCTTCGACGACGTCGCCGAGGCGGCGACCCGCGCCTTCCGGCTGCTGCCCGCGGCGCCGCAGGACACCCTGCCCCCGCCCGGCGCGGCGCGGCACCGGCCCGCACACCGGGTCAGCACCGACCCCGACACCGTGGAACGGGACCTGGTCAAGCTCGTCCTCACCCTCGTCGAACTGCTGCGGCAGCTCATGGAGCGCCAGGCCCTGCAACGCGTCGACGCCGGCGACCTCACCGAGGAGCAGGAGGAACGGCTGGGGGCGACGCTGATGATCCTGCACAGCCGGATGGTGGAGCTCTGTGCGCGGTACGACCTGACCATGCAGGACCTCAATCTGGACCTCGGTCCGCTGGGCACCTTGCTGCCACCGTCCGAATGACGACCGATGACCGCCACACGTCAATGCCAATGACCACCGAACGAAGACGGACTCGACTGGAGCACACCATGGGTATCGGAAAGAAGACCAAGAATCTCGGCGAAATGGCCGGAGGGAAGGTCAAGGAAGTCATCGGAAAGGTGCGCGGAGACACCCAAGTGGAACAGAAGGGAAAGGCCGAGCAGATCAAGGGGAAGATGAAGCAGGCCGTGGAAAGGGGCAAGCACCCGTTCAAGCACTGACCTTCGGGGCGGGGGAGGCGGAAGAGGTGGAGGAAGAGGTGGAAGAGGTGGAACTTCCCTCAGGGGGCCGCGGGCACGAGTGAACCGCGGGCGTCGGGCGGGAAAGCGGTCCCCAGGCACGGGGAGCGGGCTCTTGGGCGGGGCGGAGAGCGAGCCCTTCACTCCTCTTCGTCTTCCTCCTCGCCCTCGTCCTCCTCCTCTTCGTCTTCCTCTTCGTCGGCCTCCTCCTGCTCGCCGTCCCCGCCGTCTTCCTCCTCCTCGCCCTCCTCGTAACCCTCCTCGTCCTCGTTCCCCTCGCCCTCTTCCTCCTCCATGGCCTCTTCGTGGGTCCGTACGACCTCGCCGTCGCGCACCTCACCGCGCCAGCCCTCCGGCGCCTCGTCCGCGAACGTCACATAACGCTGGAAGTGCTTGAAGTCCAGCCGCAGCCGCCGGCCCTGGGCACGCCACAGATTGCCGGTCTTCTCGAAGAACCCCGACGGGTAGTACTCGACGACCAGCACGATGCGGGTGAGATTCGGCGCCAGCTCGTGGAAGCTGACCGCACCACGGGTCGACCCCTTGCTGCCTTCGGACGTCCAAACGATGCGGTCATCCGGTATCTGCTCCTGGACGGTCGCCTTCCAGCTCCGCGTCGACGGGCCGACCTTCACCTTCCAGTCACTGGCCGTCTCGTCGTTCATCGACACATTGCGGACGCCCTTGGTGAAGCTGCTGAACTTGTCGTACTGCGTCCAGTAGTCGTAGGCGGTGCGCAACGACACACCGACATCGAGCACTTCGACGATATTGGTGACCTTCTGGCTCCCCGAGCCGCTGCCCTTCCCACCGCCCAGGGCATCCTTCGCCTTCTCCAGCACCTTGTCCTTGACGTCCTTCGCCTTCCCGGTCAGCACGGCCTTGAGGGGGGAATCCCCCTGGAGCAGGCCGGCTCCGATGGAGGACAGTGACCCGCCGTTCTTGGCGACGTCGGTGAGCTGCTCCGTCACATCACCCAGCTTGTCGCCGGCACGTTCGGCCAGATTCCCGGCCCACGCCGTGAGGAAGTCACCGAGCTCCTCGCGGAGTCGCTCGACCCCCGAGTCCACGTTGCCCTGTTCGGTCTTGGCCATTCCTGGTCACCTCCGGCCCGTAGCGCGCGACGTCGTCTTCTTCGTGGTCTTCTTGGCGGACTTCTTGGCCGGCCGCTGAGCCGTTTTCTTCGTGGCTCGTCCGGTGGATTTCCTCGTGGTCGACTTGGCGGTCTTCTTCGCTGTCCGCTTCGTGCTCTTCTTCGCGGGAGCCTTCTTTGCCGCGGTCTTCTTCGCGGCGGCCTTCTTGGCCGGAGCCTTCTTCGCCGTGCTCTTCTTCGCGGCGGCCTTCTTCGCGGGAGCCTTCTTCGCGGCGGCCTTCTTGGCCGGCGCTTTCTTGGCCGGAGCCTTCTTCGCGGCGGTCTTCTTCGCGGCGGTCCTCTTGGCCGGGCGTTTCTTCGCGGCGGCCTTCTCGGGTTCGGCCTTCTTGGCCGGTTTCTTCTTTGCGGGAGCCTTCTTCCGCGCGGCGGGTTCGGCCGACGGCCGCCGCCGGGCCGCCTTCGCCGGCTCCGCCCGCTCTGTGCGCCGGCGGCCGCGGCGGCGCGGCCGCTCCTCGGCCTCTTCCTCCGGCTCTTCTTCCTCGGGCTCTTCCTCCTCGGGCTCTTCTTCCTCCGGCTCCTCGCCCTCCTCGTACTCCTCCTCGGGCTCCTCTTCCTCCTCCTCGGGCTCCTCTTCCTCCTCCTCGCCCTCCTCGTACTCCTCCTCAGGCCCGCCTTCCTCCTCGTACTCCCCCTCCTCCTCTTCCGCCTCTTCCCCCTCTTCCTCCTCCGGGGCCCCACCGCCTTCGAGCTGGCGGGTGCGGTCGTGCAGCGAATCGGCAAGGTCGGTCAGACGACGATTGGCGGCGGTCGCCAGGGCCTGCCGGCCGGCGTCCATGACCTCTCCGCGCAGCTGCTCCCCCAGCTCCGCGACCTGGGGGACCTCGCCGAGCCGCCGTACGCCCTCGGCCAGCAGCTGGCGCGGTTGCAGTCCGAACTGCCGCCCGGCGAGATAGGAGGCAGCCGTGAGGGCGAACCGGCCCTTCTTCGTTCGGCCCAGTACGTACCCACCCGCCAGTGCTGCGGCGAGCATGATCTTGGTTCCGTCGTTCATGGATGCGTTACCTTCTCCCGGCGGTGCTGCCGATCGGCGCCTCCCTTCCAGAGTGAGGCGTGTCGCGACCCGCGCATCTCGAACGGTCCGAAGGTGGAGATCCGGGGCGTTAGGCCAAATGAGTGAACGGCTCCGGGAAGGGCCCGACCAGGGCCTTCCCGGAGCCGTTCGCGTTTCCGAGGGATTTGGCATCGCGCTTCCGGACGGTGCCGTTGCCCTTCCGTCCTCGGCAGGCAACTGGGCAGCCAGGCCGCCCGGGTCGCGGTCACCGGTCCGACGACGGTCATCGGCCGGCGTTCACGCGGCTACTTGTAGTAGCGGTTGTCCTCGACGTCGACCACTGGTGCGCCAGGGGAGGGCGGCTGGGTACGCCGCCGCTTGAGGATGCTCACGTACGCCGCCAGGCCGATGACGCCGACGGCCATCAGAATGACGCCCACAAGGTCGAGGTTGACTCCGGCCATGTGCCAGTCCACCGCGAAGGTGAGGATGGCCCCCACCGCGAGCAGACCGATGCACCCGCCGATACCCATCGTGTCAGCCTCCGTAACTGGTGTGCCCATTGCTTCCGTTGCGAACCGCCTACCCTGAAGCAGGCGACTTACCCGGCTCCAGCGGCCTCCCGCACCTCCTCGGCGACCTCCCGGTCCAGCGCCGCGCGCACCAACGCCGAGGCGAACGCGGCCGCCTCGTCCGTCGTGACCAGCCGGGCGAGCCTCGTACGGTCGCCCGGTAGCCCCAGCCGCTCCGCGCCCTGCACCGCCTTCGGATCGAGAAACGGAGCGAACTCCGTCCAGACCCCTTGCACCTCGCGCAGGAAGATGGCGGATCCCGTAGGCCCGATGCCCGGCAGTTTCTGAAGCGCCCGGCGCAGCTCACCGGCATCGCCGCCGGCCGCCTCCCGCAGCCTCCTCAGATCGCCGCGGCATTCGCCCAGCAGCAGCTCGGCCCCCTTCCCCAGCCGGGTGGCGGTGCTCTCGTCATAGCGCCGGTAGCCGCCCTCGCCGAGCGCGTCCACGCGCTGCTGCCAGGTGGCGTCGAGCATCCGCCGCGGGTTTCTCATTCCTCCGTCGAACAGGGCCCTCGCCGACGCGACGGCCACCGAGGCGCGAATCCGCGTACTGAGCAGATCGGCCAGCACCAGGAGCTGGTAGAGCGGCTGCGGGGTGTTTCGCAGCCTGATGCCGCACTCTTCGGCATAGGTCTCGCCGTACCGGTCCAACAGGGCCCGGACCAGGGCTCGTCGCTTACCGTCCGCGCTCATGGCCGCCTCCTCGAAATGCGACGGTGCGGTCCGTGCCGCCGTCCCCGCCGTACCGAAACCACCCCTGCGCCTCTGGGAGGCCACCCGTGTCCCGCCCAAAGGGGTGCCTGCGCAGGCACGGACGTACGGGTGACTGCGTGCCGTGAGCCGACGGGACTTCCGGGCCCCGGCGCCGTCCGTCGTACGGTGGATGGAACGCTCTTCCCATCGGACGGAGGACGACATGACAGTGCCGCAACCCCCGGGGCCGGCCGGCCCCGCCCGCCCGGATCCGGTCCCGCCCACGCCGGGGCCGGAACCCGGCCCGCTGGGTCCGCAGCCGGGTCCCGGTCCCGGACCGGTCCCCGCACCCGGCCCCGACCCGGTGCCGCCGCCCCCGCCACGCCCCGAACCGGATCCGGTGCCGCCCAACCCGGCTCCCCCGACGCCAGGTCCCACGCCCGGCCCGGCCCCCGATCCGCGCCCCGCCCCGCACACCGGCCCGCCGGGCACCGCTCCGCCCGGCCCTCCGGCGCGCCCGCACGCCGCCCGGGCCCCCGACGTCATCCATGGCGACGGGCCGCCTTGAGGCAGCGGATCATTTCCTCGGCGTACGGCAGTGCCACACACAGGCCCACACCGAGCCCGAACCCGGCCAAGTACCGGGCGGGCAGCGGGGAAGACTTGGGCAGCAGCTTCCAGTCGTCGGCATCCCGGGCGCCGCGGAGGAGGCGACGGACCTGGTCGGCGTGGAGCGTTCCCAGGAACGCCAGGGCCGTGAGCGGCAGCACTTCGAGAAAGCTGTGAATGTGCTGCTCCAGGGGGCGGACCTCCCGCTCCTCGACGGCCGTTCTCACGTCCCACAACGCGGTGGCGCCGTGGGCCAGTGCCGCGCCGCCCATCACCGACAGCACCAGCGGATTGACCCTGGCCAGTAGCCCCAGCGCGACCGGCACCCCGGCCTCCGCCATCATCAGCGCATGGAGCGCCGACTCGCGCACTCCGGTGGTGGACTCGATACGGCTGCGCCGATGCATGGTCCAGTCGGCCACCGACGGTACGAACCACAGCGGCAGCACGCCGTACATCAGGAAGCGGCGGTTGGCGCTCTCCACGTCCACGGCCCCGGCCGGGACGGAGAGGTCGGGCGGCCGACGCCAGGTCCGCCAAACTCGGGCGATGCGGTGCCGCGTCATGTCTCGTCCTCCAGGCGGATGACCTTCTTGAGGTCCTCGGCGGCTTGGCCGTCCTTCTTCTCGTGCTCTTCCAGCAGGGCTGTGGCCAGGGCGTCCAGCTTGCGCTGGATGGCGTGTTCGGCGCGCAGTTCGGAGTTCTTCAGCAGCGCGAGGAGAAGGAGGGTGACCGCCGTCATGGCATCGCCCGCCAGCAGCTGCCACTCCACGGAGAGATGCGCGAGGTGGACGGCCACGTAGAGGGCGACCAGCGCCAGGCAGACGACGAAGAAGGCGGGGGAGCTGGTGAACAGCGATGCCTTCTCGGCCAGCTCGGCGAAGCGGCCCCGCCGCTCGCCGCCTCGGCTAGCGGGGTGACGAAGAGTCATGGGTACCGCCGTTGTCCTTCAGCTCGTGCGGGGTGAGCCGTTGCTCCGTTCGGGGGAACGCGTCGGGCTCCCGGCTCTGGACGACGTCGCCGACCGGGCCGCTCTCCGGCAGCCTCGGCTGCTCCTCGGGACGGGGCGGACCGGGTTCACGGGCCTTGAGGCGCCGTCCCCAGGCGAAGGCGGCAAGCAGCACGGCGACCAGGACGACACCCCCGACGACGAGGAGTACCTCACTCGCCCCGGCGGGAGCGGCCAGCTGTTCGGACAGGTCCGGATTCGATGCAGCCACAGTCGCAGTCACGGTCACAGTCTCCTTCCAGGGCGGCCGCCCCACGAGGCGAGCGCCACGCGTACAGGGCGGATCGGCCCTTGCCATGCGTCCTTCTGTGCGTCCTTGCCATGCGTCCTTGCAGCGCGGTCGCTGCTATGCGGTCCCCGTCGTGCCGCGTGGCAGTCGGGCCACCTCGGGCGACTCGGTGTCCAGGGGCACCGACCAGGGGGCGACCAGGCCGAGCCCGACGCCCTGGCGGGGCAGCACGGCGTCCAGGAGCCAGTCGGCGGCCACCCGGACGCGGTTGCCGGGCATCGCCAAGAGGTGGTAACCGCGCGTCACGGCGCCGGCCAGCGGGCCGGAGATCGGCAGGTGCAGGGGGTTGGCGGCGGCCTGGATCCCGCCGAGATCGACCATGAAGCCCAGGTCGTGGTGTTCGTAGGCGCGTGGGGCGCCCCTGCCGCAGGAGGCCGCGACGTTGCGGGCCGCGACCTTGCCCTGCCGCTGGGCGTGCTGGGCGGTCATCGGCGTCACCTCGCCCGGACGGGTCAGATCCGGTACGGCCGCGGCGTCACCGCAGGCGAACACCTCGGGTCGCCCCGGGACGTTCAGGTACTCGTCGACGCACAGCCGCCCCTTGTCCGTGGGCAGTCCCAGGGAGTCGACCAGCGGGTCGGGGCGTACGCCCACGCACCAGATCAGCGAGCGGCTGGCGACGAACCCACCGTCGTCGAGCAGCACCCCGTCCGCCGTCGCCTCCTTGACGGAGGTGCCGGTACGGACGTCCACCCCGCGGGCGCGCAGCACCCAGTCGGCGGTGCGGGACAGCCGCTCGTCGAGTCCCGGCAGCAGCCGGTCGGCGACGTCCAGCAGCAGCCAACGCGGCCGGGGTCCCTCCCGCAACCGGGCGTTCTGACGGGCCAGCGCTTCGGTGTACAGCACGCCGTGGGCGGCGACTTCGGTGCCGGTGTACCCGGCGCCGACCACCACGAAGGTGGACCTGGCCGCCCGTTCGTCCTCGTCGTCGGACGCACCGGCCAGCTCGATCTGGCGGGTCATGTGGTCGCGCAGGTACAGCGCCTCGGGCATCCCCCGGAAGCCGTGGGCGTGCTCGGCGACACCGGGGACGGGCAGCAGCTTGTTGACGCTGCCGACGGTCAGTACCAGCCGGTCGTACGACAGGGTCCCTTCCCGGTCCTCGGCGTCGGTGTAGGCCACCCGGCGGGCATCGAGGTCGACGTTGTGGGCCTGCCCGAGGACCAGGCGGACGTCCGGCAAGGTGCCGGTCAGCGACACCGACACCCGGCGCGGTTCGAGGATTCCGGCCGCCACCTCGGGCAGCAACGGGACGTACAGAAAGTAGTCGAGGGGGTTGAGCAGCACGATCTCGGCGGCTCCCTTGGCCAGCCGGGAGAGCGTACGGGCACAGTGGTAGCCAGCGAAACCGGCTCCGACGATCACGATCCGAGGGCGACGTCGCGTCACGTGGACTCCTGCGGTCGAGGGTGTGTCGAATCAGGAGCAGGGGCAGGGGCACTCCTCCCCACCTTGCTCCTGAAGGCGTCGCGTGCCCGTTGGCGGGCTCGTTACTCAACCAACCGGGCAAAGGGACGCACCGCCACCCGGACGCCGGAGCGTACGGCGCCGCCCAGCGGGTACGCCCGCCCGCATGGACACCACGGACAGCGACATGGACACGGTGCGCGCGGGCCGCCGGACCGTGCGCATCCACCGGCCGGACAAGGTGCTGTTCCCCGCCGACGACCTGACCAAGGCCGACGTCGTCGGCTACTACCGCCAGGTGGCCGCGGCGATGGTCCCGCAGCTCCGCGGCCGGCCGCTGATGCTGGAACGGCTTCCCGAGGGTCTGGACGGCCCGCACTTCATGCAGAAGGACACCCCCGACCACTACCCCGACTGGATCCGCCGGGCGGAGGTAGCCAAGGAAGGCGGCACCGTCACCCACCCGGTCTGCGACGACAAGGCCACCCTGCTCTTCCTCGCCGACCAGGCCTGCCTCACCCCGCACCGCTGGCTGTCCCGCGCCGGGCGGCCCCACCACCCCGACCGGCTGGTGTTCGACCTCGACCCGCCGGGCTCCGACTTCGAGCCGGTACGCGAGGCCGCGCGGGCGCTCGTCGGGCTGCTCGACGAACTCGGACTGCCGGCCGCGCTGATGACCACGGGGTCGAGAGGGCTGCACGTCATCGTTCCGCTGGACGGCAAGGGCGACTTCGACACGGTGCGCGGCTTCGCCCGGGACGCGGCGGAGGTGCTGGCGCAGCGGCACCCGGACCGGCTCACCACGGCCGTGCGCAAGAAGGCGCGCGGCGCGCGGCTCTACCTCGACGTGCAGCGCAACGGCTATGCGCAGACGGCCGTCGCCCCCTGGTCGCTGCGGGCGAAGCCGGGTGCACCGGTCGCCGCGCCGATCAGCCGTCGGCAGCTCGACGATCCCCAGCTCACCGCGCGGCGTTGGTCGTTGAGGGATGTGGCGGGCGTCCTGGAGCAGGCGCGGTCGAAGCCGTGGTCCGAGGTGTCGAGCCGCGGGCGGTCCCTGCGCACGGCCCGGATGCGGCTCGACGAGCTGCGCTGAACGGCGCCGCGTGGCGAGCGGAGCCGCCTCCCCCAGCGCCCGTGGCTCCTTCACGGACTCAGCCGGTCCAGGTCCAGTCGGCGACCTCCGGCAGATCGGTGCCGTGCTCGCGGATCCAGGCGTGGTGACGGTAGCGCAGGTCCGCCATCTCCTGGCGGAGTGCGACGGCGCGGACCCCGAGGCCCGGCACCCGGTCGACCACGTCCATCACCAGCCGGTACCGGTCGAGGTCGTTGCGGACGACCATGTCGAAGGGCGTGGTGGTGGTGCCCTCCTCCTTGTAGCCGCGGACGTGCAGATCGCGGTGGCCCGTGCGGCGGTAGCAGAGCCGATGGATCAGCCAGGGGTAGCCGTGGTAGGCGAAGATGACGGGCTTGTCGGGGGTGAACAGGGCGTCGTACTCGAAGTCCGGCATGCCGTGCGGGTGTTCCCCGGCCGGCAGCAGCCGGGCCATGTCGACGACGTTGACCACCCGCACCGCCAGCTCCGGCAGGTGCCGGCGCAGCAGACCGGCGGCGGCCAGCGTCTCCTGGGTGGGGACGTCCCCGGCGCAGGCCAACACCACGTCCGGGTCGTGGCTGCCGCCCTCGGTACCGGCCCACTCCCACACACCGGCGCCGCGTGCGCAGTGCGCCCGGGCCTCGTCGAGGGTGAGCCAGTCGAAGGTCGGCTGCTTGCCGGCCACGATCACATTGACGTAGTCGCGGCTGCGCAGCACGTGATCGGCCACCGACAGCAGGGTGTTGGCGTCCGGTGGCAGGTAGACCCGGACCACCTCGGGGCTCTTGTTGAGGACGTGGTCGACGAAGCCCGGGTCCTGGTGGGAGAAGCCGTTGTGGTCCTGCCGCCAGACGTGCGAGGTGAGCAGGTAGTTCAATGAGGCGATGGGGCGCCGCCAGGGCAGCCGGCGGGCGGTCCGCAGCCATTTGATGTGCTGGTTGACCATCGAGTCGACGATGTGGGCGAACGCCTCGTAACTGGAGAAGAGCCCGTGCCGGCCGGTCAGCAGGTAGCCCTCCAGCCATCCCTGGCACAGGTGCTCGGAGAGCACCTCCATGACCCGGCCGTCCCGTGCGAGATGCTCGTCGGTGGGGAGCGTCTCGGCCTGCCAGGCCTTGCCGGTGGCGTCGTAGAGCGCCTGCAGCCGGTTCGAGGCGGTCTCGTCGGGGCCCATGACCCGGAAGTCGCGGCGCTCGGCGGTGGCCGCCATGACCGCCTCCAGCAGCCCGCCGAGCACCCGGGTCGGCTCGTGCAGCACACTGCCGCGCTTGTCGACCTCCACCGCATGCCGCTCCAGCGGCGGCAGCGGCAGGTCACGCACCAGCAGGCCCCCGTTGGCGTGCGGCGAGGCACCCAGTCTCCGTGTCCCTTCGGGTACGCAGGCGAGCACGTCGGGCCGTGGCCGGCCCTCCGCGTCGAACAGCTCCTCCGGCCGGTACGAGCGCAGCCAGTCCTCCAGCTGCCGCAGATGTTCCGGGTCGTCGCGGACGCCGGCCAGTGGGACCTGATGCGATCGCCAGGTGCCCTCGACCGGCTGTCCGTCGACCTCGCGCGGCCCGGTCCAGCCCTTGGGCGTCCGCAGCACGATTATGGGCCAGCGGGGGCGCTCCGTCGCGCCGTCGGTACGCGCCCGGCGCTGGATGTCGACGATCCGGTCCACCGCGTGGTCCATGGCGGCGGCGAGCGCCTGGTGCACCGCGGCGGGGTCGTCGCCGGCGACGTGCAGCGGCTCATGGCCGTAGCCGCGCAGCAGGGCGCTCAGCTCGTCCTGCGGCAGCCGGGCGAGCACCGTCGGGTTGGCGATCTTGTAGCCGTTCAGGTGGAGGACGGGCAGCACCGCACCGTCGTGCACCGGGTCGAGGAACTTCGTGGCGTGCCAGGACGCGGCCAGCGGCCCGGTCTCCGCCTCCCCGTCGCCGACCACGCAGGCGACCAGCAGCCGCGGGTTGTCGAACGCCGCACCGTAGGCGTGCGCGAGCGAGTAGCCCAGCTCGCCGCCCTCGTGGATCGATCCCGGCGTCTCCGGCGCGACATGGCTGGGGATGCCGCCGGGGAACGAGAACTGCCGGAACAGCCGCGCCATGCCCGCCCCGTCCCGGCCGACGTCCGGGTACGTCTCGGAGTACGTGCCGTCCAGCCAGGAATTGGCCACCACCGCGGGCCCGCCGTGTCCCGGGCCCCACACGCACAGCGCGTCCAGCTCACGGGCCTTGATGACGCGGTTGAGGTGGGTGTGCACCAGGTTCAGGCCCGGCGAGGTGCCCCAGTGGCCCAGCAGTCGCGGCTTGATGTGCTTGGGGCGCAGGGGCTCCGTCAGCAGTGGATTGGCCATCAGATAGATCTGTCCGACGGACAGGTAGTTGGCCGCTCGCCAGTGCGCGTCCAGCCCTCGCAGCTCGTCCGCGTCGAGCGGCCCCGCCGCCGACGGGGCGGGGACGGTGCCCGCCGTGGTCCGTGGGTGGGCGTCGGGCATGCTCATCTCCTCACCGAGAGGGGTGTGCAGGTGCGATCACAGCTCGCGCGGCGCGGGCAGCGGTTCGGCTTCCGCCCTAGTGCGGGAACGGCGCTCGGCGGTCGCCACCGATCTGGAGGGGCGCGATCTCCGTGAGCCGGCGTCCACCTGGCGAACATGCGCCATTCCTCCCACCTTGCGATGACGGCGGAGCGCAGGCAACCGGTGTCGGCCGGTTCGCTCGCTTCAGTCCGGCGGCTCGGGGGACGGGTCCTCGTCGGGTCGGGCACCGGGCGGCTCCTCCCGGCCGGGACCCGGCACCCCGGGATCGGGCCCGGCGGGAACCGGGTCCCGCGGCAGTGGATCGGGCGCGCTGGGCACGGGGCCCGGGCCGTCCGGAACGGGCTCCGTGGCGAGGGCGACCAGGGCGCGGGGGGCAGTGATGGCAGTCATGGCAGTGAAGGCAGTCATGGCGCTCTCCTTCCTCGCCGTCGTGCTCGGTATTCCCCCCGAATTCCCCCCGACCTGTTCGATCCCCACGCCCGCGCAGGGGCGGACCGCACCGAGGAGCGTTCACTCTTCCGGGGCACCCGTGGCGGCGCTTGCGTGCCTGCGCGTGCGGAGCCCTCCGGAGCGTGCGCACCGTGGGAGCTGTGGGCCTTGCGGGCCTTGTGACGACGGTGAGGAGCGATGATCGTATCCGTGGTGTCGATGCCGGGAGGGATGGTCACTCGCACCGACATGCCCGAGGCGCGGCAACGTCTCGCCGAGTCCGACTTCCTGCTCGTCGACATCCAGCTCCCCGACGAGCCGACGCCCGAGGAACAGCCGATCGTCCACCAGCTCGGTCTGGAGCCCGAGCGGCTGACCTGGTTCGGCCGGGCGGGAGAACCGGCGCGGGCCGAGTTCCTCGGTGACCGGGCGGGTTTCGTCGTGCCCGTGATCGACGGCGACCAGGTCACCCATGTCCATGCCGTGGTGACCGAGCGGCAGCTGATCACCGTTCACCGAGGACCGGTCCGGGCATTGGCGGGCCTGACCGCACGGCTGGGGCAGGAACGGCCCCCCGACACCGCGGCCGTGCTCTTCCTGCTGCTGCAGGATGCTCTGGAGACCTTCCGCCGGGACGCCGTGCGGGCCCTCCTGGCGGTGGAGGACCTTGAGGACGAGATGTTCGAGCAACGAAGCCCCGAGCAGATCTACCGCCTGGCGAGGCTGCGACGGCGCGCCGCCCTGTTGCACCACTCCCTCCTGCCCTACCTCCAGGTCACGGACGAGTTGTTCACCCGGAGGATGTTGAGCCGCAGCTTCCCGGAGGAACGCCAACGGCTCGCCCGGGAGTTCCAGCACGCCAGCAGGCTGGTGCTCACCGAGATCGAGTCCCTGCAGGACGCCGCCCGGCGGGCGTTCGCCAGCCATGCCTCCCTCGTGTCCGGCGAGCAGAACGGCGTGATCAATCGACTCGCCATCGTGTCGACGATCTTCCTGCCGCTGACGTTCCTGACCGGGTTCTTCGGAATGAACTTCAGCTATCTGACGAACGAGTTGGAGAGCCGGGCCGTCTTCTGGCTGCTGGCCGTCGGGTTGCAGGCGTCCGTCCTGTTCGTCGCCCTCTATGTGCTGCACCGCACCCAGATCTGGCGGAGGCTGCATGACGAGGAGGGTCCGGAGGAACGACGGAGGCCCGCAGGGACGGTGGCTCCGCACGCGCGGCGGACGGGACGCCGGTGAGGTCGGTCGGTCAGCCGAGCCGGGCTATGAGGTGGTCGCCCACGCGAAGTGCGTTCGCCATGGCCGTCAGGGACGGATTGACCGCGCCGATGCTCGGGAAGAAGCTCGTGTCGACGACGTACAGGTTGTCCAGGTCGTGCGCCTTGCAGTTGACGTCCAGCGCCGAGGAGGCGGGGTCGTCGCCGAACCTCACCGTGCCGGCCTGGTGTGCGGTGGCACCGATCGGCATGCCCTTGTGCAGGTAGATGCTGTGGGACAGCAGGCGGTGTTCGTGCATGCCCAGGTGGCCGAGCAGGTGCTCGAGCTTGTACCGCAGACGCTTGAGGGCGGAGATGTTGTTGTTCTCGTCGAGCGTGAGGTGGATACGGCCGTCGCCGTCCAGCGTGACCCGGTTGTCGGGCTGTGGCAGGTCCTCTCCGCAGAGCCAGAAGTCGACGGCGTGACGGGCCAGGACCTCGAAGGGCATGTCCGGTGCCGCTGCCCCGGCCCAGCGCGGCGCCTCTCCGTGGATCTGCTCGGCGTCCGACTTGCCGAGCATCTGGATTCCGCCTAGGGGGTAGTCCCAGTCGTCCGCGCCCAGGTACCAGTCGTGCAGGGCGAGGGTCTTTTGGAACTGGGTGTCGTTGGGCTGGTGCGAAACGGCCATGAGGGCGAGGTTGTTGTGCCGCATGTAGTGCCGGCCGACCACGTCGGAGCCGTTGGCCAGTCCGCGGGGGTGCTGGTCGTTCGCCGAAGCCAGCAGCAGGGCAGCGGAGTTGACCGCCCCGCAGGCCACGACCACGATGTCCGCCGAGAACCGGACCTGCTCCTCGTCCGGGAGTTGGGCGACGACTGCCGTGACGCTGCACCCAGTGGGGTCGGTCTCCAGTCTCGTCACCCGGGCCCTGGTGATCATCTCGACGCCGGGGTGCCGCAGCGCCGGCTCCACGCAGATCACCTGGGCGTCGGACTTGCCGCGGACGAGGCACGGGAAGCCGTCGACCCGGTTGCAGCGGATGCAGACGCTGGAGTGGGTGGCCTGGCCGTTCTCGTCCTGAGTGAGGTCGACCCCGATGGGCAGGTGGAAGGGGTGCAGCCCCCGCTTTTCCAGATCGTCGCTCAACTGCTGGATGCGCGGCTCGTGTTCGACCGGAGGGTAGGCGTACTGTCCGCTGCACGGGCCTTCCCAAGGGTCCTCGCCGTGCCTGCCGTGCACCAGGTAGAGGTGTTCCGCCTGGGTGTAGTACGGCTCCAGCTCGTCGTAACCGATCGGCCAGGCCGGCGAGACACCGTCGTGGTGGCGCAGTTCGCCGAAGTCCTCGGGACGCAGCCGGAACAGCGCCGCACCGTAGAACTTGGTGTTGCCGCCGACGTAGTAGTTGACCTCGGGTGGGAACTCGTTGCCGTGCCTGTCGAGCCAGAACTCCTCGGCCCGGTACTTGCCCCTGACGAACACGGCGGTGGAGTCCCAGTTGTCGCGTTCGCGTCGCAGGTAGTCGCCGCGTTCGAGGATCAGCACCCGCTTGCCGGAGGGGGCGAGCCGGTGGGCGAGCGTGCCGCCGCCGGCGCCGGTACCGATGACGATGACGTCGTAGTGGGAGGAGTCGCCCATGGCGACCACCGTCCTTGCTTCTGCGGTCCCCAGCCGTTGCCGGAGCCTGCCATAGCCTTCCCTCTTCGAACGTATACGCCCGGCGGGCCCCCGGCACCCGGAGCGGTCCGCCCCGGCACGGTCACAGCACGGCGATCGGGTTCACCGGAGAGCCGGTGGCCGCCGGCAGCCGCAGGGGGGCGATCACGCACAGGAAGTGCCAGCGGCCCTGCCGCTCGCACGCCGGTGCCAGTTCCTCGAAGTCCAGGTAGTCCATCAGGTGCAGCCCCATGGCGTGCATGGCCAGCACATGTACCGGGAACGGGATCTCGGCCACCGCGCTGGGGGCGGTGTCGTTGTTGCCGTCCGACCCCAGCGCCGCCACGTGCCGCTCCGCCAGGAAGCGCATCGCCGTCGGATGGAGACCCGCCCGGGCCTGCGCCGCGTCCCACGCACCGCGGCTCCGGCGCCTACGGCGGTGCCCGACGCGCACGAAGAGCAGATCGCCCGGCCCGACGGTGACCTGCTGCGCGCTCTCGGCCGCCGTCAGGTCGTCGGTGGTGACATGGTCTCCTGGTTCGAGCCAGGGCACGCCCCGCAGGCGCGGGACGTCCAGCAGGACGCCGCGACCGACGATGCCGTCGCGCGCCAGGTCCACCGTGAGCGCGCCGGCACCGTCCGGTGTCACGGTGCTCGCCGGGACACCGCCGTAGAGTTCGCCGTCGAAGACGACGTGGCACAGCGCGTCGAGGTGGCTGTCGGCGTCCCCGTGCACGTTCATGGCGAACCGGTCGACGGCGAACCGCAGCCCGCGGGGCCCGTCCTTCCCGTCGTACGCCGGCACGGTCATCTGGTGGGACGCGGGCTGCGGGTTGTCGGGCCCCGGCCTGGTCTCGATGGGGGCGGCCAGCGACACGGTGCGGCCGCAGCGGACCTCGGCGGCAGCGGCCACCACATGCTCGGGCGTGAGCCGGCCCAGTGCGCCGCGCCGCTGGTCCAGGCCCTCCCGGGCCTGGTCGCGCAGCCGGCGGTACAGGGAGCGGAAGGCCGCCTCGGACATGGCGTGCGGCGCCCCGGAGTGCGACGTGGCCGGGTGCGACTGTCCGCTCATGGTGGCTTCGGCCCTGGTCAGGCGGGATGCCTCGGCTCACGGGGGCGGAACGGTGCGCGCCGCCGGTTCGGTCCCGCCAGTACGGTCGTCACGTGAGCTCCTCCTCGTCCGGCGCAGGGCTCATCTCCCACTGTCGTCCGGCCCCCGCCTCCGCGCATCCCGGGCCCCCCGTGCCTTGCCGTCGCGGGATCAGTAGTCCTTGAGCCGGAAGGCGACGATCTTCTTGAAGACCCTCGCGAAGTCCCCCTCCTCGTGCCGGGGGAGCACTTCGATCAGGTCCCTGTCCGCTGCGCGCTGTTGCTGCATGTGGGCTCGGGCGACCAGGGCGATTTCCTGGTTCGCGGCCACGAAGTCGCGCAACTCCCGTTCGTACGCGGCGAAGGCGGCATGGTGGTCGCCGGCCGCGTCCCGCAGCTCGCCCGCCAGGACATACGCGGCGGCCATGGCCATGGTGGTGCCCTGGCCCGAGGAGGGCGAGGCGCAGTAGCCCGCGTCGCCGAGGAGAGCGACCCGGCCACGGGACCAGGAATCCATGTGGATCTGCGCCACGGAGTCGAGATGGAAGTCCGGGGCGTCCCACATCTCCTTCAGCAGCTGCGGCAGCTCCCAACCGGCAGCCGAGTACTCGCGGGCCACCAGGCGCTTCTGCTCCATGACGTCGCGGGGGAGGAACCGCGCGGGCGGCTGGTCCGACTCGATGCCGATGAAGACGCGTGCCTCCGTGTTGTCCCGGACGCTCATCACCATGGCGCCCCACTGATCGCCGTCCCGCATGCGGTAGAGCACCTCCCAGCGGTCCAGGCCGAGGTGGTTGGGTGCCGACCACACGCCCAGGTAACTGCCCAGGTGCCGGAGGTAGTTCTCCTCCGCGCCGAAGACGAGCCGCCGGGTGTGGGAGTGCGCCCCGTCGGCACCGACGACCAGGTCGAAGGTGCGTGCGGTGCCACTGCGGAAGACCACCCGGACCTCGTCGTCGTCCTGCTCCAGGGTGGCGATGGAGTCGTCGAAGAGGTAATCGATCCCGTCGCCGCCCGCGGTGAACAGGATCCGCGCCAGGTCGTCACGCAGGATCTCGACGTCGGGGCTGTCTATCTGCCCACCGCTGGCGGTGTGCTCGGTGGTCCTGGCCAGTTCGTTGCCGTCGTCATCGACGACCGACATCCCGCGCAGCGCGGTGCTCCGGCGGCGTATCTCCTCCAGTACCCCCATCCGCTCGGCCACTTCCAGCGCCGGGCCTCGGACGTCGATCGCCTGTCCGCCGGGCCGCAGACCGGCGGCCCGCTCCACCACCGTGACGTGGAACCCGTACCGGTTCAGCCAGTACGCAAGAGTGGGGCCGCCGATGCTGGCGCCGGAGATCAGGACGCTCAGGCCCTCGGGGTGCTTCGTTTCGCGGCTTGTGGACACTGCCGGCTCCTCATCAGTCTGCGGATTTCGGTACGTCCGAGACTGGCCGACGACGCCGACGAGGCACCGACAGGGCGGTGACAGCGCCGACAGGGCGCTGACGAGTGCGGACAGCTGTCCAGGGGGACGGGCTCACCCCCGTGCCGCCACCGTCACGGTGACCCGCCCGGAGGCGCCCGGCTGCGTCCGCACCCGGACCGTGCCCCGCTCCCCCGCCGGCACCGTACGCGGCCAGGCCACCGCCGGGCCCCGTACCGACACCCGCCATCCCGCGGGAGCGGGCGGAGCGGACAGCTCACTGACGCCGGGGCGACCCGGGGAGTCGTAGACGAGGCGGAAGGTGCGCGCCGCGGGGTCGTAGCCCTGCTCGCGCACCGTGCCCGCGACGGCAGGGGCATAGGGACGCGCGGTCTGCTCCTTGTTGGCGTGGAAGCGGCCGTTCTCGCCGACGGCGCAGTACCCGCCTCCGTAGCACCACACATAGCCCGCCCAACCGGAGCTGTAGCGGTCGAGGGAGGAGAGGGCATCACCGTAGAAGCGCGCCATGTTGGGCAGCGCGCTGTCGCGGGGGCCCCACTCGCCGATGACGACCGGTATGTGCTGGGCGCTCGGGTAGCGGGTGACGGTGTTCTCGTAGGTCTCGATCCAGCGCGCCGAGGGGTCGTAGTCGCCGCCCGCTTCCATGGTGGCGTTGTAGAAGTGCGGTGCGTAGACGACCCTGGGGTCGTCGATCCGGCCGAGGCCCGTGGGCAGGCCCTCGCCGACGATCGGGGTCGGTTCGACGAACAGCCTGCTGCGGCGGTCGACCGTGCGGATGGCGTCCGCGATCCGGTCGTACATCGGGGTCAGTTGCTCGGACTCGATGCGGTGGGCGGCTGCCGGAAGGTCCTCGCCCGCGCGGAGGCGCCCCATGGGCTCGTTGATCAGGTCGTACCCGAACACGGCGGGGTGGTGGGCCAGGCGCCGGGCGAGCACCTGCCACATACGGGCCTGGGCCCGCCGGAGGTCCCGGTCCTCGTAGAGGTGCTCGAACGCCGCCTGCACGGCGGGTTCGAAGTACTCCGCGAACCAGTCCTCCGGGTGCGGGGTGAAGGGCAGGCCGTCGGTGCGGGTGGCCCACTCGGGAATGCCGCGATGGCCGAACTCGGGGCCGAAGACGTCCTGGTGGGCGTCGATGACGACCTGGATGCGCCAGCGGTGGGCCCAGTCCAGGATCCGCTCGATCTTCCGGAGGTAGCGCGCGCTGTAGTGGCCGGGGCGCGGCTCCAGGTCGTCCCAGAAGACCAGCAGGCGCGCGAAGTCGAGCCCCTGGTCGTGCATGTCGCGGAAGTGCCGTTCGGTGACGGCGCTGAGCGCGTCGGCGCCGCGGTGCGTCTTGTCCTCGACGTTCCAGCCGCGCAGGGTGAGCGTGCGCCCGCGGTCGTCGGTGAGCGGCGGCGGTGACGGCGATGCGTCGGCCCGTGCCGCGGCCGGAGCGAGCAGCGCGAAGACGGCGGCGAGGGCTGCTCCCGCCTTGAACGTGAACCCGCACCCGGCCATGGTCCCCCCACGCTGCACGCCGACACGCCCTGTCGAACGGATGTCCGCCGGCCCGTTCGCTGAAACCCGTTCAGTGCCCCAGCCGCTCCAGGGCCGATTCCGGGTAGCGCTCGCCCGCCACGGCCTCTTCGGGGACGGCCTGACGCAGCAGTTCGCGGTCGGCCTCGGACAGGGTCAGTGCCACGGCGGCGACGTTCTCCTGCAGATAGCGCCGGCGCTTGGTACCCGGGATGGGCACGATGTCCTCGCCCTGGGCGAGCAGCCAGGCCAGTGCGGCCTGCGCGGGCGAGCAGCCGATCCGCTCGGCGACGTCCCGTACGGCCTGGACGAGCGCCAGGTTGCGCTGGATGTTCTCGTCGGCGAACCGGGGCCAGCGCCGGCGGTTGTCCTGCGGCGCCAAGTCGCCGCGGGAGGACAGGGCACCGGTGAGCATGCCGCGCCCGAGCGGGGAGTAGCCCACTACGGCGATGCCCAGTTCCCGGCAGGTGGCGAGCAGTTCGCCCTCCACCACGCCACGGGTGAACAGGGAGTACTCCACCTGGACCGCGCTGACCGGGTGGACGGCGTGGGCCTTGCGCAGCGTCGCGGGGCTGACCTCGCTCAGTCCGATGTGGCGTACCAGCCCGTCCTCCACCAGCTTGGCCATGGCACCGACCGTCTCCTCGACGGGGGTGGCGGGGTCGCGGCGATGGGCGTAGTAGAGGTCGATGTGCTCGACGCCCAGGCGGCGCAGCGAGGCCCGGCAGGCGAGCGGGACGTAGTCGGCGGAGGTGTCGACGTCGCCGACCCGGCCCGTGGCCGCGTCATGGCGGAGCCCGAACTTGGTCGCGACGACGAGCCGGTCGCGCTCATGGGCGTGCCTGCGCAGCCAGCGGCCGACCAACTCCTCGTTGCTGCCCTGTCCGTAGGCGTCGGCGGTGTCCAGGAGGGTGATGCCGGCCTCGAGGGCGTGGTCCAGGGTGTGCTGGGACTCCTCCTCGTCCGGGACCCCGTAGGCGATCGACATGCCCATGCAGCCCAGGCCGATCGCGGACACCTCTGGGCCGTCGGCGCCCAGTCTGCGGTACTTCATCGAGTCTTCTCCTCAGTGGACCGGTCAGCGGCCCGGTCGGTGGACCGGACCGCGGTGTAGGCGCGGGCGACATGCAGCAGCCACCCGACTTCTTCTGCGTAGCCCCCGTCAGTGGCGGGCTCCGGGCCGACCGTCGCGGACTCCCGGACCGGCGGCCGGTCGTCGTGCTTCGCGCGCAGGGCCGACACCAGCGATCTGGCCTGGACCATGGCGTGCAGCCGGTCGCCCGACAGCCCCGCCTCCTCGGCCGACTGCCGGGCGCCGGCGGCCACGGCCGGAGCCATGTACGGGCGCAGCGCGAGCAGACCGTCCTGGATCTCGATGACCATGCGGTAGAGGCGGTAGCTGATGTCGCCGGGCAGGAAGCGGGCGAGGCGACCGGCGTGCTGCGGGTTGAGCGCGATGTCCGGCACGGCCGCGTACAGCGCCGCCCACAGCGGGTGCAGCCGCTGATAGGTGACGAAGTTGCGGACCAGCCGCCGCCACTCGGCGACCCGCGGTCCCCAGGAAGGCATGGTGAGTCCGGCTACCAGGAAGAGAATGCCGGTCCCGTTGGCCACCGGGGTCAGCAGTTCCCATTCCAGCGGGTCCAGTCCGCTCTGCACCGCGATCAGCGAGAGCAGGCGGTTGAGGCAGTAGACGAGGCAGGCGCCGGCGCCGATCGCCGTGCAGTACAGCCCCCTTCGCAACCATTGCCGTCCCGCCACCCGCCCATAGCGGCGGCACAGTCGGATGATCTCGATCATCCCGGCGCCGAACGCGGTGACGTAGAGCAGCAGATAGGCGCCGACCAAGGGGCGGTGCGCGTTCTGCAGCAGATAGTGCGCGCTGCGCTGTTGTGCGCCCGCGCCCGCCGCCGCCCACATGGTGACCATGGCGACGGCGCACAGGGCCGCGATGAGGAGCCGGACCAGAGCACGCCGCCGGGCGGCCTCGGGCGGGTACACCCAGTAGACGATCGCCGTGAGGAAGGCGGCACTGGAGGCGACGCCGCCGAAGAGATGGATGCCCAGCGCCCCGATGTCGGCCACCCCGAGGCGCGCGTCCACGGCCTGCGCGACGGAGGGCGTGGAGAGCGTGAACGAGATGCCCTTGCAGGCGAAGGCGATGAGCAGGGCGAGCAGCGCCGGATCGCGTCTGTGATGGCGCAGGTCGCGCAGTTTGTAGAGCAGCGCGAGGGCGCACAGGACGGCGCACGCGGGGAAGACGACGGCCTTCACGGCGGTCATGAGAACTCCTGACGGCCGACGGCCCGGCCATGACCCAGCGGACAGGCCCTAGTGGGCATGGGGCCCCGGGCCCGGATTGAGCGAGCTCTCGATACGTCCGACCGTCTCGGCGTCGGCGGACGGAACGCTCCACACCGACTCCACCGAAGGACGTGTGACGCGTTCGAGGATGAGGGAGGCCACGATCTCCGCCTCCTGCTCCTCCGCGGTGGAGTAGCTGGTGCGCGCCAGCATCTCCCGCACCCGCTGCGGATCCAGATTCGGCATCAGATCGCGCATCATCGCGGTGTTGAATCCCGCGGAGTCGCAGTGGTTGCACAGCATGTGCGCGAGCTCGTGGGCGATGATGTGGTCCCGGTGCAGACGGCTGGTGTCCGCCTCGACCACGATGACGTCGAAGGTGTCCGTCGCCAGCCACATCCCGCAGGGAGCCTTCGCTCCCAGGGGAAGCGATACCAACCGGATCGGGCGTCCTCTGTCCGCGCTGAGTCGTTCCACCAGCGTGGTGATATCGCATCCGTCGGACAGGTCCAGGCGTGCCAGTACGGCATCCGAGGCCCGTCGCAGGTGCTTGAGTTCCTTCTTGCGGGGCTGCTTGTGAGCCCTGGAGGTCAAGGCCACGGCCTGTGCCTTCTCCTTCCTCACCGCCGGTCTCGTCGTCTCGCCGAACGAAGGCACGCCCGCAGGAGCCGTGGCGCGCCGCACAAGACACCCGAGCACAGTAGCTCTTCTGATAGTGCGACGCATTTTCCGGGATGCCCGTCAACCGGCGTTCCCGGTGAATTCCGGCCCTCGGAGCGGTGGTTGGCCCGATCGGTACGGGGCAGGGGCGAGCGGGTCCGGATGCTCGCAGGTGAGGGGCCTTGGAGAAGGCAACCGCCAGGGGCGCAGGGCTACGGAGTGTGGGCGCAGCCGAGCTTTGCGTAGTACCACTCGTACTGGCCCATCACCCACGGATCCGCCGTGATGGTGAAGGTGCCGTGCGGGCGGGGACAGTCGAACGTCACGGTGGTCGTATCGGGACCCGGTGGGGGCCCGGGCGCCGGGGTGGCCGCGGAAGCGGTACCGGCGCCACCGACGGCGCACAATGCGGCGACGAACACTGTCGCGATGAGCTTCTTCATGGCTCCTCCCAGTTCCCACGCGTGCGCGAACTGCCTGAGGGGGCCGGGCACTCAACCGCTTCACCGCAGGCCGAGGCCCTACACCCCCATCACCACGCACTCAGGGCCGCAGCTTCACGGAGACGTACAGAGGACCCTACAAGCAACTGCCCAAAATCGGAACAATCGCAAGATTCTCCCCCCACTTCTTCCGTTGTGCCGATGTGCCCACCCGGTTGGGCCCGCTCGGCCCATGAGTCCACTCCCTGCTCTCGCGATGCTGGAAGCAGGAGGGGATGTGGTCTGTGGCCCCGGCTTCGCGGAGGTGCATCATGAGCGGCCCAGTCGTCAGCGGCTCAGTCGTCGTCGGCGTGGACGGCACCGGGAACAGCGTGCCGGCGGTGCGCTGGGGTGCCTCCGAGGCAGCGGCCCGCGACCTGCCGCTTCACCTCCTGCATTCACGGAGTTCCCAGCCGCCGGGCGTCCGCGACGCACATCGGGCCGGCGACCGGAAACGCTGCGGCACCGAGGTGCTGGACGCGGCCGAAGCGGCGGCGCGCACCGCCTGTCCGGACATCGTGGTGACGACCGAGCAGGTCCCCGAGGACGCCGTGGCCGCGTTGACGGAGCGTAGCGGGCGGGCGTCGATGCTGGTGCTCGGATCGCGCGGGCACAGCGCCATCAACGGCTTCCTGCTGGGCTCGGTCAGCCTGCATGTACTCGGAAGCGCAGGGTGCCCGGTGGTCACGGTGCGCGAGGAGCAGGCGGACGCGTACGCCGAGCCGGAGATCGTGGTCGGGGTGCGGAACACGGGCGTGGCGGGCGAGCCGGTACTGGACTTCGGGTTCACGGCCGCCGACACCCATCACACCGGGCTGCGGGCCGTGCGCGTACGGCAGCCGCCCGATCTCGGCGGTCTCGCCCCGGACGCCGCCGGCCTTCCCCCGGAGGACCCGGAGCTGGTACGCGGCGAGCAGAAGGCGCTCACCGACGCCCTGCGTTCGTGGCGGCGGAGGTTTCCCGAAGTGGAGGTGGTCGAGCACATGGAGAGCGGCAGAGTGGTGCCCGTACTGCTGGCGGCCGCCTCGCAGGCCGGTCTGCTGGTCATCGGACGCGGTGTGCGGCGCTCCCCCATGCTGCTCGGCCCCGTCGTCCTCGCCGTCCTGCACCACTCCCCCTGCCCCGTGGCGGTCGTTCCGGGCGTCTGAGCGTGTCACCGGCCCGGTCGTGCGCCCGCCGCGGTCCACCGCGCCGTGCCGGCCGGACGCCGCGGGCACGGCCGGCTATGCGTCGCCCTCCTCGGCGGTGAGCCGGTCGATCACCTCGACCACGCCGTCGACGCTCTCGCACAGGCGCACGGCGATGGGCACGAGGCTTCCGCGTTCCACGGTGCCGCTGAGCGTCACCGTGCCGTCGGCGACGTCCACCGTGACGGCGGAGGGCGCGATGCCCAGGGTGCGGGTCAGGATGTCCTCCAGGATCTCCTCCTGGATCGCCCGGTCCCGCCGCAGGAACAGCTGCACGAGATCGCTGCGGCTGATCACCCCGATGAGCCGGCCGGAGTCGTCGACCACCGGCAGGCGCTTGACCTTCCGCTCCTCCATCGTCCTGGCCGCCCGCACGGCGCTCCAATCGGGCCGCGCCACCACGGCGGGGCTGGTCATGATCGCACCGGCGGTGGTGCGGCCCCGCTCGTCGGACGGCCGGCGCAGCAGATCGGCCTCGGAGACGACTCCCACCGGCCGCTCGTCCTCATCGACGACCGGCACGGCGGTGATGTCGTACTCGTGGAGCAACCGCGCGATCTCCCGGAACGGGGTACCCGGTTGGGCGACGACGGCATGGGGCGTCATCAGGTCGGCAACGCTGCGATGCCGCATCTCGGGCTGGTCCCTTCTCGAGTGCCGTGCATACGAGGCTCACGTCCGGTGCGTACGAGCCTGCCGCGCCCCTGTGCCGGCCAGTATCCGTCCCTGGCGGTGCGGGACCGGGACGGCGATGCCGGGCTTGCCCCATACGGCCTCACGTGGCCTCACTCGTGCGGGACCACGGCCACCGGGCAGGTCGCATGGTGGATCGCGGCGTGGGCGACGGGTCCGACGCGCGGTGCGAGCAGCGGACGGTGGCGTCTGCGGCCGAGCGCCAGGAGTTCGGCCCCCGCGACCATCTGGATCACGGCCCGCGCCGGACTCTCCGGCAGTACGGTCAGCCGCACCGCCACGTCGGGGAAGCGCTCCGCCCAGGGGCCCACGCACTCTCGGAGCTCGGCGTCCGCTTCCTTGGTGATCTCCTCGGCCACCTCGGGGTCCACCCCCCAGGGCGCGTAGGCGTGCACGGGCAGGGACCGTCCGTGCACGGCCTGCAGCGGCAGTCCCCGGGTCGCCGCGGCGTCGAAGGCGAAGGCGAGCAGGGGGTCGCAGGGGCCGTTCAGGCCGACGCCGACGACGACTCTCGGCTCCTGGCCCGAGGGGGCCTGGTCCACGGCCCCGGAGCGCTGCGGTTCGGCGCACCAACTCCCCCGCACCAGAACGACCGGCCCCTCGGCCCGGCCCACGACATCAAGGCTCACATCGCCGAGCACATAGCTCTCCCACGCGGTGAGCGCCCGGGTCCCGAGCACGACCATCCGCGACTCGTCCGCCGCGCGCAGCAGCGCCGCATCGGCCTCGGCGCCCACCAGATCCTCGACGATCCGCACATCAGGATGGCGTTCGCGTACCTCGTCCAGGGCTTGGCGCACGATCCGGCGGGCGCCGGCGTTCTGGTCGCGGTCGGGCGGTGTGTCCGGTGCCTCGGCGGCGAGCAGTATCCAGGCGTGGAGGAGCCGCAACACGGCCTTCCGCCGGTCCGCTTCGTCGGCCGCCCAGCGGGCGGCTGCCAGGCTCTCCACCGATCCGTCGAGCCCCACCGTGATGATTTCCGGCTCCATGGCTGTCCTTCTTCCCGCGCGGTGCGAGCGTGGACCTCCCGGGTCGCCCGGGTGGCCGACCCGTGTTCCAAGCCTGCTGGACGCCCCGTATCCGCACCAATGAGTCGTTGGGCGCTGCCAGGGGGCCGAACGGCCCAGGTTCGGCCCGGCAGGCCGGTGGTCACGGCGTGATGGTCAGTACCTGGTCCACCGCTCGGCGCGGCGTGCGCGGCCCCTGGGGGCCGTAGCCCAGGCGCAGGATCATCTGCACGTTGCCGGTGCCGTGGAGCGGGTCGCGCAGCAGCCAGCGCAGGTCCGGCCATTCCAGGGCCTGGGAGGCGAAGGAGGCGGCGAGCCCTTCGCTGGTGGCGAGCAGCAGCACGCGTTCCAGGGCCTGGCCGGCGCGGAGCCAGTCGGCGGGGCGGTCGCGGGTGGTGGTGAGCGAGGCCAGTTGCGGCTGCTGTTCGAAGGCGGCGTAGCCGCGGCCGGGCAGCGAGCGCCGGCCCGCGAAGTTCCGTACGGGTGCCCCGCCCCCGTACTTCACGGGACCGAAGGCGTAGTCCGGAACGCCGTCGACGGGCGATTCGGCGGAGGTGTCGCGGGTCCAGCTCCGCTGTTCGGCCTCCCGGCCGTCGTCCATGCGGTCGTAGCCCTCGGCGTGCACGATCAGGTCGAGCACGGCCTCGCGGTGCCAGGTGGTCAGGAACTCCAGCCGGGCCCCTTCCCTGGTCGCGGCCTCGGCGAGGGCCGCGCGGACACTGTCCGGAATCCGCCGCTCGGCGAAGGGGCAGCGGCTGGTGTGCCGTTCGCGGATCGCGCGATGGAGGTCGCGGAGCCCGGCGTCGAGGGGTTCGTGCGGGGCGTCGAGGCGGACCGCGGCCAGGAGCGCGGGCGTGTGCGGGTCGGGCAACAGGGTCGTCCTCGTCCGGAGGCCGGCGTGTGCGGCGGCCGCCCGCAGGTTCAACAGGGCCGCGCCGCAACCGAGATGGAGACCGCGGGTGGTGGGGTCGGCCATCGGCATGGCGCGGTCGAAGTCCGCGGAGAGGGTGACGGTGCGATTCGTGCGGCAGTAGTCGAAGTGCCACGGCTGGGCGTTGTGCATCGAGGGAGCGGTGACGGCGTCGGCGACGAGGGTCCGCACGGCGGTGTCGTCGAGGGTGGTGTGCGTGAGCACGGAGGCCTCCCGGGCGGTTCGGACCGCGCCGACGCGGCACGGACGGTGGATCTGCCGGCTCCTTCAGCGTGGCGCCGTCGTCGTCGGTGCCGTCAGGAGCCACAGGGCCCTGGATGCGGACCGATCGGCTCGGGTCCGGAAGGCGGGCGGCCGGGGCCGAAGGGCTCATGTCGGCCGCAGCGACCTGCTGCCCGTCCTGCACCCGGCGGACGGGAGCCCTGGCCCACAAGGTGCCCGTCGGCTCGCCGCACTACCGTGGAGGGTGTGGCCGGGCCGTCGACGCCGGCCGCAGCGGAGGGTGTCGTGGACGAGGATCCCGGCCGGACGGACGGTGCGCGGCCACGCCTGGACGCGCTGCCCGACGACCTGCTGGAACGCCTCCGTACGGCCGAGCAGACCGCCGACCGGCCGCAACACCTGCTGCTCGAAGCGGTGCTGTCGGTGGGCACGGGGCTGAAGCTGCCGCAGGTGCTGCGCCGTATCGTCGAGGCCGCCGTCGTGCTGGCCGACGCGGAGTACGGAGCGCTCGGGGTGATCGGCGAGGACGGCCGGCTCAGCCAGTTCCTTCCCGTCGGGGTCACCGAGGAGCAGGTCAGGACCATCGGCCCGCTGCCGGCCGGCCACGGGATCCTCGGTGAGCTGATCCGTCACCCCGCTCCGCTGCGGCTGACCGAACTGGGCGAGCACCCCGCGTCCTACGGATTCCCGCCGCACCACCCGGCGATGCACTCGTTCCTCGGAGTGCCGGTCAAGGTCCGCGACGCGGTCTTCGGCAACCTGTACCTGACCGAGAAACGCGGCGGCGGGCACTTCACCGCCGAGGACGAGACCCTGCTGTCGACACTGGCGGTGGCGGCGGGGGTGGCCATCGAGCATGCCCGGCTCTACGAGGAGGCGCGCTACCGCCAGGAGTGGCTGGAGGCCAACAGCGAGATCGTCGCCGGGCTGCTGCCGGGCGCGGAGGCGGCCGATGTGCTCGCGACGATCGTGGATCACGCGGTGCGCATCCTCTCCGCCGACCTCGGCGTCCTGGCGGTGCCCGTCGAGGGTGACTGTCTGCGCGTCGAACTGGCCTCGGGTGTCGACGCCGAAGCGCACCGCGGTCTGGTCCTTCCCCGCCACGGGTCGTTCATGGGCGCGGCGTTCACCGCCAAGAGCCCCCTGACCAGCTACGACATCGAGCACGACCCCCGTATCACCGCCGGTCCGCCCCGCTGGTGGGGGCTGGGGCCCGCCGTCGCGGTCCCGATGGCCACCGGCGAACGGGTCCGCGGGGTGCTGCTGCTGGCCCGCCTCCACGGGCACGGCCCGTTCACCGAGCCGGAGACCGCACCGTTGCTGACGTTCGCCGGCCAGGCCGCACTGGCGATGGAGCTGTCCGAGCAACGCGTCGCCGCGGAGCAGGTGACCCTGCTCAAGGACCGCGACCGGATCGCCCGCGACCTGCATGATCTGGCGATCCAACGGCTCTTCGCCATCGGCATGACGCTGCAGAGCGTGGTCCGCTTCGTGGACCACCCGGAAGCCGGTGAACGGCTGCTGCGCGCGGTGGACGACCTGGACGAGACGATCAAGATCATCCGGTCCACCATCTTCGGGCTCCGCACCCGCGACGCCGCCCACGGCCGGCAGGGACTGCGGGTCCGCACGGTCACCGCGCTGGAAGAGGCCTCCCGCACCCTGCGGTTCACGCCGTCCCTGCACATGGAGGGCCTCATCGACACCGACGTACCGGACGGGCTGGCCGAGCATGTGCTGGCGGCTCTCGGGGAAGCGCTGAGCAACATCGCCCGCCACGCGCACGCGAGCGCGGCGGATGTCTCACTGATCGCCCGTGGCCGACGGATCACCTTGGCCGTCACGGACAACGGAGTAGGGATGTCCGAGGACGGCCGGCGCAGCGGTCTGCTGAATCTGGCCAAGCGGGCCGAGAGCGCGGGCGGCGAGATGGCCGTCGCGCCGGGGCCGAACGGCGGCACCCGGCTGCTGTGGTGGGCCCCGCTCCCCGAGTAGCACCGGCCGCGATCCGACCCAGCAGGCGCTCAGTTCCCGTGTCGCCCCATGTCCGCGCCGGGCACCGCGCCGCCCCGTGTGGCGAGCACCGCGGCCTGGATGCGTCGCTCGACGCCGAGTTTGGACAGCATGCGGGAGATGTGGTTCTTGATGGTCTTCTCCGACAGATAGAGCCGTGCGCCGATCTGACGGTTCGTCAACCCTTCGCCGATCAGGCCGAGGATCTCCCGCTCGCGCGGCGACAGCCCGGACAGCGCGTCCTCCTCGGGCTTCGCCTCGTCCTCCTCCCCCCGCAGGCGGCGCATCAGCCGGGCCGTGGTCGCCGGGTCGAGCATGGACCGCCCCGAGGCGACCGTGCGCACGGCGGCGACCAGATCCGCCCCCTTGATCTCCTTCAGCACATAGCCGGCCGCGCCGGCCATGATCGAGTCAAGCAGCGCGTCATCGTCGTCGAACGAGGTGAGGATCAGGCAGGCCAGCCCCGGCATCCGCGAGCGCAGCTCACGGCATACGGAGACGCCGTCGCCGTCCGGCAGACGGACATCGAGCACCGCGACATCCGGCCGCAACGCCGGGCCCCGGGCCAGCGCGTGGCCGGCCGTCCCTGCGTCACCGACCACTTCGATGTCGGGCTCGGCATCGAGCAGGTCCCGCACGCCGCGCCGTACGACCTCGTGGTCGTCGACCAGGAAGACCCGGACCGGCCGCTGCGGTGAGAACACGCCCGTCTTGCTCATGACGCCCTCCGGGGTACCCGCCCCCGATTTCCTCGTGGCGCTCCCTGATTTCATCGTGGCGCTCCCTGATTCATCGTGACGCTCCCCGCGGTGGTGCGCCAGGGCCGAACGGTCCCGGCCCGCTCCACGCGGACCGCCTGCCGACGGGGACGTTCGGCACTCGCCCCCGCCTGCCTGCGGTGAGACCCTCGATACAGCAGGTGAAGGGAGTGCGGGATGACTCCGTGGAAGCTTCACCCACCGTGGCGGCGCGAGCCGCTGCGGCGTGGCACGGACGTGGTGCAGTCCTGGATGGCTCTGGTCACCGGGCTGGCGATCGCCGTGGCGGCGCCGGCCGCCGGGATGGTGGCCGGTCAGGCGGTGCACACCACGTCCCAGCACCAGCGCGCCGGCCGGCACACCGTCACCGCGGTGGTGGCGAAGGAGCCGCCCGCCCGCGTCGGCGTCGACACCAGTGGCGGTTCGGCGGGCCGGGTGTATGCGTGGGTCCGGTGGACGGCCCCGGACCGCACGGTGCATACGGGAGAGACGACCGTGGTGCCCGGCGTGCGCGTCGGGGACCGGACCACTGTGTGGCTGGACCGGCATGGCGCGCTGGTACGGGACCCGGGCACCCCTGGGGACCCGTTGGCCTTGAGCATCGTGGCCGGCACCGTGGCCGCGTCCGGCACCGGATTGCTGCTCTTCGGCGCGGACAGGGCCGGCGTCCGCCTGCTGAACCGCAGGCGCTCCGCCCAGTGGGAGAAGGAGTGGGCGGAACTCGACGCGCAGGGGCGGCGCCACTGGCAGTGAAATGAACGCTCGCTGCCGGCTGCCGCTGGCATCCCGTCCGTGCCGTTCGCCACCGTCAGTCACCAGGCACCGTCAGTCACCAGGCACCGGAGTCATCAGGCAGCCGAAGTCATCGGGTCCCGGAATCATCGGGTCCGGAATCATTGGTTGCCGGCATCATCGCTTGCCGGACGCCCCTCATCCGCCCCCGGCTCCCCGTCCGCCGGAAGATCGAACGTCACATCCACCACGCCCTCGACCGCGCGCACCAGGCGGGCCACAACAGGCAGCAGCGCCCTGTCGCGGATCCGACCGTGCAGAGTCACCACGCCATCGACGACCGCGACCTGCACTTCCTTCGGGTCCTCGGCGAACAGCCGGTCGACGATCTCGGTACGCACCTCCGCCGCCAGGTCCTCGTCGGATCGCAGGAAGACCTTCAGCAGGTCGGAGCGGCTGACGATGCCCTGCAACATCCCTTGGGCGTCGACCACCGGCAACCGCTTGACGGACTTGTGCGCCATGGTCCGCGCCGCCTGGGCGATGGAGTCACCGGCGTGCACGGTCAGCGCGGGTGCACTCATCAGTTCACCCGCGGTCAGGGCGCCGGCCTTGCGCAGGGCCTCCAGCCGTTGCGACTGCTGCAGCAACCCCGGATCCTCGTCCCGGAACTCCTCCTTGGGCAGCAGGTCGGCTTCGGAGACCACACCGATCACCCGCCCCTCCCCCGCCAGCACCGGCAGAGCGCTGACCTGCCACTGCTCCATGGTCTCGACGATCTCCTTGAAGCGTGCGTCCTCGCCGACGGCGACCACCGTCTGGGTCATCACATCGCTGACGCTGTGCGGGGTGCGCGCCATGACGCCTCCTCCTACGGGCCGATCGTCGCCCTACCGCTGCGACACCTTCAGCCTGCTGGTGGCCGGACCGAAGCAGTGCCGGTCACATCGAAACTCACGTCGACCACGCCCTCGACGCCACGCACCAGACGCGCCACCACCGGAACGAGGGACCGGTCCCGCAGGTGGCCGCTGAGCGTGACCACCCCGTCCACGACCGTGACCTCCAGATCCCTGGCAGGTGACGCGAACAGCTGCGCCATGACATGACGTACCTCCTGCGCCAGGTCCTCGTCGGAGCGCAGGAAGACCTTCAGCAGGTCGGCACGGCTGACGATGCCCACCAGCACCCCGTCCCCGTTCACGACCGGCAGCCGTTTGACGGACTCACGCGCCATCGTCCGCGCGGCCTGGGCCAGCGTGGCGTCGGCGCGCACCGTCACCGCGGGGCTGGTCATCAGCTCCCCTGCCGTCACCGCTTCCGCCCGGCGTACGTCGTCCGACCGCCGCAACCGCTCCAGTCGCTCCGGGTCCCGCTCACGGAACCCTTCCTTGGGCAGCAGATCGGCCTCCGACACCACACCGATCACCCGCCCCTCCCCCGCCAGCACCGGCAGAGCGCTGACCTTCCGCTGCTCCATGGTCTCGACGATCTCCTTGAACCGGGCCCCGTGATCGACGGCGACCACGGGCCGGGTCATCACGTCACTGACGAAGTGCGGGACCTTCCCCATGATGGCGCCTCCTCGGAACCCGGCCGGCAGCACGCAGACCGTGGAGGTATGTCCAGGTCGACACCTCCAGCCTGAAGCCCGCCCGCGCCGACAAACAGGGCCGTCCGGCCCTCCCGGCGGGCACCAGCCCGAGAGTGCGCTTCAGCCACCCGACATAGGTATGACGGGCCGGCGCGCCCTCGCCCGCACCCCCACCCTCGTCCTCGACCGCGAGCAGGCAGAACAGCTCGCGCAGATCGCGGGCCGCTATGAACAGTTCGCCCTCGTCCCCGCAGAAAATCACCGGCACCGTGGCGAGATCCGCGTCGTCGTCGCACTTCCACAGGGCGTAGAACGATCCGGAGGCCGTCGCCTGGGCGAACGGAATGAGCCGGGCGCGCAGTTCGGCGGGCGGCTCGGGGCCGAGCGGGGAGAGGCGACCATACTCGAACAGCTCGAAGCCGTCGGAGAAGGACTCCCCGTCGAGGCCGTCCTCAAGTTCCTTGAGGAGGTTGAGCTCGGGAACGGGGGAATGCGTGCTGCTCACGGAACCTCCGATAGGCGGGCGGGCGGTGCCGATCTCGACCGTGTCGACGGTATCGCCGGGGTCTGACATCGGCTGGATCGGTGGAGGGCCGAACTCACCATCGGCATACGGGACTCCCTGAAGAGGCTCTGGCGTAGGCGGCGCGGCGGTGGCCGTTGCCGTGATCATGGACAGGGACGTGGGCGTGGGGCGTGGGCGTGACAGCTGTACGGATTCGCCGCGCTAGGCGCCAGGCCCGAACGGCCGTGTGCGGGCGATGAGGAGGGCGACGTCGTCCGGGTCGTCGGGGCGGCGGAGTTCGCGCAGGAGTCGGTCGCAGGTCTCTTCCAGGGTGCGGTCGGGGGCGTCGAGCAACTGGCGGAGGGTTTCGAGGCGTTCGTCGATGGCGTGGTGGCGGGTTTCCACCAGACCGTCGGTGTACAGGACCAGTTGGTCGCCCGGTCCGAGGCCGACGGTGGTGGTTTCGAAGGGGACGCCGCCGACTCCCAGCGGAGTGCCGGTGGGCAGGTCGAGGAACTCGGGGCGCCTACCGCTGCGTACGAGGGCAGGGGGAAGGTGGCCGGCGGTGGCGATATGGCACTCGGCGCGGTGCGGGTCGTAGGTGGCGTAGACGCACGTGGCGATGTAGTGCTCCAGCCCCGAGGTGATCTTGTCGAGGTGCTGGAGGACCTGGGCGGGGTCCAGGTCGAGGTCGGCGAAGGCGCTGGTGGCCGTGCGCAGTCGGCCCATGGTCGCGGCGGCGTCGATGCCGCTGCCCATGACGTCGCCGACGACCAGGGCGGTCTTGTCGCCGTCGAGCGGGAGGACGTCGTACCAGTCCCCGCCGATCTCGTAGGTGGCCAGTGCGGGCCGGTAGCGGGAGGCGACCTGCAGTCCGGGGCGGTGGGGCGGATGGTCGGGGAGCAGGCTGCGCTGCAGGGTCTCGGCGGCGGCGCGCACGCTCTGGTGGGTGCGGGCGTTGTCGATGCAGACGGCGGCTCGGGAGGCCAGCTCGGCGGCGAGGGCGAGGTCGTCCTCGCCGAAGGGCAGTGGGTTGCGGGCGCGGCTCAGGCCGAGGAAGCCGAGGATGTGGCCGCGGGCGGTGAGCGGGGCCAGCATGTAGGAGTGCACCCCGGCGCGGGCCAGCAGCGCGGCGGCGCGGTCGTCGCGGGCGATGCGCGCCAGGTCGGTGTCGTCGGTGTGGGAGATCAGGATCGGCCGGCCGGTCCGTACGCACTGGGTGGCCAGGCGGTCGGCGTCGAAGGCGGCGATCTCACCGGGGCGATCGACGGCGTCGACGGCCTCGTTGGGGTAGGCGGCCTTGACCGCGAGCGCGCGGAAGACCGCGGGGCCGTCCCTGCTCGCCGGGCGGTGCTCGTCCAGTACGGAGTCGAGCACGTCGACGGTGACCACGTCGGCGAGTTCGGGAACGGTGACCTCGGCCAGCTCGCGGGCGGTCTGGCCGACCTCCAGGGTGGTGCCGATACGGGCGGAGCCGTCGGCGATCAGGGCCAGGCGCCGTCGGGCCTCGGCGGCCTCCGTGGCCGCCTGATAGCGGTCGGTGACATCGACCACCAGGTCGGCGACCCCGAGCACGCGCCCCTGGGGGTCGTCCAGCCGGTACAGCGAGATCGACCAGGCGTGCTGATGCCCCGGGTCGGCCGGGGTGCGGCCGACGATGGTGGACTGGTCGACCATGGGAACCCCGGTCGCCAGGACCTTGCGCATCGCGGCCTCCGGGACCTCGAACTTCGCCGCGGTCATGATCTCGCGGTAGTGCCGGCCGAGGTGGTCCTTCGCGGGGATGCCGTGCATCCGTTCCAGGGCCGGGTTGACGGCGACGTACCGCAGATCGGTGTCGAGGATCGCCAGCCCGATGGGCGACTGGGAGATCAGCCGGGTGGACAGGGCGACGTCCCGCTCCACCTCGCGCAGCGTCGGTGAGTCGGTGCCGAGCCCGAGTGCGTAGAAGTCGCCGCGGTCGTCGAGCAGCCGCATGTTGCGCAGCTCCACCAGCCGCGCGGTGCCGTCCTTGTGCCGCACGGGGAACGTGCCGCCCCAGCTCTTGCCGGTCTCCATGACCTTGGCGAATTCCTTGAGGACCAGGTCCCAGTGCTGTTCCTTGACCAGCAGCTGGGCGGCGTACTGTCCGAGTGCCTCCTCGGCCGGGTAGCCGTACAGGTCCTCGGCCTGCGGACTCCACAGGACGATCCGCCCCTCGGCGTCCAGCAGCACCGCGGCGACGCCGAGGAGATCCAGCAGTCCGCTCGGCCGGGGCGGCCCCCCTTCCGGCTCGGCGGGGCCGGCCGGGAGGTCATCGGCTGCGCTCACCCGGGCCCTCCTTCCGTAGCCGGACCCGCCCGCACTCCCCTCGCTCCGGTCCGTGGCCTGCCGGCGGGTGTGGCCTCGCCGCGTCCCGTGAGTGCTCCGGCTTCCATGGTCCCCCCGGACCGGCCGGACGGACACCTCGTCCGGCCGCGGTCCCGCTCCCGCCGCACAGGGCGCTTCACCGGGCCCCACCGCCGGCCTCCGGCTCCCTCACGCCGGGTAACGCTTCGCGTCCCGGCGACTACCGCGGCCTCGTCACCGCGTGTCGCGGGCGGAGGCCGCGGAGTCACCACCGGCCACCGGGACCGGCCGGCTCAGGCGCGCATCCCCCCGTCCACCCGGAGGACGGTGCCGGTGACGTAGGAGGAGCGGTCGCTGAGGAGCCAGGCGGCGGCCTGGGCGATCTCGTCGGGATCGGCCGCGCGGCCCAGCGGGGTCTGGGCGTTGAGCTGATCGATGGTGCCGGGGGACTTCTCGTCCCACTCGTAGAGCATCTCGGTGAGCGTGGTGCCGGGGGCGATGGCGTTGACGCGGATGCCCTCGGGGCCGTAGGTGGTGGCGGCCGATGCGGTGAGGCTGTTGACCGCCCGCTTCGCCGCGCCGTAGGCGGGCAGCCAGGGGTTGCTCATCAGGCTGCCGACGCTGGAGGTGTTGACGATGGCGCCGCGCTTCGCGGTGTCGCGGATGGCGGCGATCTCGGCAGTCATGGCCAGCCACGGGCCCTTGAAGTCGACGGCGCAGACGTGGTCGAAGTCGGCCTCCGACAGCTGGTCCATCGGGCCGGGCGGGTGGCCCGTCGCGCCGTTGTTGAAGGCGACGTCGAGCCGGCCGTACAGCTCCACGGCCCGGTGGACGGCGGTCCGGACGCTGGCTGCGTCGGACAGGTCGCACAGCACGTAGTCCGCGCTGCCGCCGGCCGTCCGGATCTCCTCGGTCACCGCCTTGAGCTGGGACTCCGTGCGGGCCGCGAGCAGGACCCGGGCGCCCTCCCTGGCGAACAGCCGCGCTGCCGCCGCGCCGATGCCCCTGCCGGCACCGGTGATGAAGGCGACCTTGCCGGCGAGCAGGCCGGCGGTCGCGGTGGACGTGATCGGTGTGTGGTTCATGCCGACGATCCTGTGTCCGGCCGCCCCTGCCATCCAGGCACCGGCAGTACCTGGCTGAGCACTTCGGTGCCACGCACACTGGGGAGGTGAATCGAAGAGAATTGGCCGACTTCCTGCGCAGCAGGCGTGAGCGCATCACCCCCGCCGACGTGGGACTGCCCGCCGGGCCGCGCCGCCGCACCCCGGGACTGCGCCGCGAGGAGGTGGCGCAGCTGGCGTTCATCTCGACCGAGTACTACACGCGGCTGGAGCAGGCCCGCGCGCCGCACCCCTCCCGGGAGGTGCTGGCCCAACTCTCCCGCGCCCTGCGCCTGTCGGACGCCGAGCGCGACCACCTCCACCACCTCGCCGGTGCCCCGCCCGGGCCCCCGGCCGGGCCGTCACGAGAGGTGCGGCAGAGCGTCGTGGACCTGCTGCACCGGCTGCCGGAGGCCGCGGCGATCGTGATGTCGGCGACGTACGAGGTCATCGCCTGGAACCACCTGGCCACCGCCTTGATGGAGGACTTCTCCGCCCTGTCGCGCCGCGACCGGAACCTCATCCGGCGCGCCTTCCTCGGGCCCTACCGGGACGGCCGACGGCTGTACGGCGTCTCGGACGCGGACGAGTTCGCCCGGACCGCGGCCCAGCACCTGCGCGCCGCCGCGGCCCGCTATCCCGACGACCCCGAAGTGACCGGTCTGGTGGCCGAACTCCTCGCCGGGAGCGCGGAGTTCGCCCGGCTCTGGGCCGCCCATGAGGTGGTTGCCCGGCCCACTCTCTGCAAGACCTTCCAGCATCCACTGGTCGGCACCGTCGCCGTGGCCTGCGACGTCCTGGACATCACCGACCGGGACCAGCGAGTCGTCATCTACACCGCCACCCCCGGGTCGCCGTCCGCGGAGGCGATGCGGCTGCTGTCCGTCGTCGGCACGCAGCGCATGACCGTACCCGGCTAGCCGGTATTCGCTCGTACGCACGATGGCGGGTTAATTCGGCCTGGCAGTATTCCCGTGTGGCGCGTGCGAATTCACCCCGTGCGGAATTCACGGCGGGAGAAACTCCCCGACGGGACGGATACCTGGAAGGGTACGGGTACGGGTACGCGTGACGCAATCCCGGAAGGCGCGGTGACCGGAGGCAAGAGGAAGGCATGTACCGGTCACGGAATGCTCCGCGGTCGACGCCCGGGCAGGCGCGGGCGCACACCCGAATCACCGACGGGCCCTCGGCAAAGGCGCCGCCCGCCCTCTGATTTTCGACCTCCGTGCGACCCGCGCACCCGCGTGCCCCCTATAGGGCCCCCGCGCCCTATAGGGGGCCCTGCGCCCTACAGAGGTTCCCGGCGTTCCGGTTTCCCTCACGGACCCGACTGTCGCCGTAATCGACACCTCCCGTTCGAATAGCGTCGAAAAGAGCCGTCCGACGGGCTGCCCGCACACATGGTGAGGGTGGTGCGGGCAGCCCGCGGTATTCACATGGGAAGGCAGGTACACCGGCCGCAGGCACCGCAGCCACTGCAGGACGTCGAGCAGTCCGTACAGCCACAGGGGCTGCAGTCACACGGCGGGATCTGGGAATCCGCCGCGTCGTCCGACCTTCGCCCCTTGGGCGCCATGACGAGTTCTTCCGCCGCGAGGTCCGCCAAATCGGCGGCCAACGCCGTTGACACAGGAGGCATGCTCCCGCTCCTTTTCTCAGCAATGAGCCGAAGTCGACTCCGTACAACGCTATAGCGTCCCACCAATCCAGCGCCAGAAATTATTTCTTGACCTCGGAGAAGCGGTGACTTCTGGCCAGTCGAAACAGCTGCGCACCGGCAGCGGAAGGCATTTGGGTTTCGGCTGTGATGGGTATTTATTTGAGTGACTCACGTGATTCCTGAGGTCGGTGCGGCGACTTATCCACACCCATAAAAAAATTCCGCACGGGGATCAGCGAAGCCCATACACTGAGGACCGACAAGTCGAGTTCCCATCGATACGCCACTGTGGTGGAACGTCATCAAGGGAGAATGAATGCGACCGAGGTTGAATCCTGGCGTGCGCTACGTGCCGTGCCCCGACGGCGTCTATTTGTACGGGGATCGCGGCGCCCGGACGCTGCGGGGTTCACATGCGTACGAGTGGCTGAGGCGACTGAGCCCGTACTTGACCGGCGACCACACGATGGACGAGCTGACCGCGGCACTGCCGCCCCCGCAACGGGCGACCGTCGAGACCACGGTGCGGCTCCTGTGGGAACACGGGTTCGCCACCGACGTACAGGACGACACCCCGCACACCCTGACACCGGCGGAACGCACGACCTACGCACCGGAAATCGCCTTCATCGCCTGTGCGCTCGACTCCCCCGAGCACCGGTTCCAGCGCCACCGCGACACCCGGGTACTGCTGCTCGGCCGGCGAGCACCCGACCCGGTCCTGGCGGCCGTGGTCGACGCCGGGGTGCGCTCGGGGTGGACCGACATCCGGGTCGCCTCCGGTGGTACGGACACAGGTGGCACGGGCACGGGCGGCACGGGGACTTGGTTTCGGGCCGGGCAAGCAGCACGCCGGGACGAGCGGCAACGCATCGTCGCCACCGACGACACGGACTTCGCGGCCACCGACCTCGTCCTGCAGATCTCCGACCGCCCGCATGAGCTGATCGCCGTCGCGCGCGAGTGCGCCGGGGCGGACGTCGCACTCGCGCAGCTGCTGCTGGGCAGGGACGAGGCGTGGTTCTCCGGGGTCGGGCGAGCGACGGAGACCGCGGCGGAGTCCCTCTGGCACCGCCTCCGCGCCACCCACCGCGACAACGTCCCGCCGCCGGACGGCCCGTGGCTCTCCGGGCCGGTACCCGCTCTGCTCGCCGCGCACGCGGTCCTGGGCTGTTTCCGCCACCGCACCGGTCTGGACGAGTCGGCCGCCGAGAAACCGCACCCGACGCCGGCCACCCGCCTCGATCTGCGCACCTTGGACACGAGCACCCACACGGCGCTGCCGCACCCCCGTGCCGCCCGACCGAAGGCGGTCGCCACCGGCGATCCGGGCCCCCTGACCCGCAGCGGACTGCCGGCCACCCTGCCGAGACTGGTGGACGAGCACACCGGCGTCCTCATCGCCCTTGAGGCAGCCGAACTCCCGCAGTTTCCGCTGGCGATCCAACGCGCCGCCGTCTCCGACCCGCGCGGCGTCCTGCCCGCCTGGAGCCCGCCGCCGGAGGAGATCGGATGGGCGCCGGACCAGGAGACCGCCCGCCTGCGCGCCCTGCTCGCCGCGCTCTCGACCTACGGTTGGCTCGCCGCGCGCCCAGGTGGGGCGCAGGGCCTCGACCTGGTCACCGGCGAGTTCCGCGGGCTCCCCGAACGGTCCGTCCCGGCCCCGGCGCACGGGCCCTTCCGGGTGCCGGTGGGTGTCGCGGCCGGACTCAGCCGCTCCGACGCGCTCGCGTGGGCACTGCGGCAGCACTGCGAGGCGCTGCTCGTGGCACAGAGGGCGGCCGGCGCCTCCGGCCGGACGCTGGATCCGTGCGCGGCACCGGTGGACGAGGCGGGAGACTTTCTGCTGCACCAGCTCGAACTTGCCCGGCAGAAGGTGGCGGTTTGGGACCTCACCCCGCTGCTCGGCGCTCCGGCCTACGCGGTCCGGGCCGGTGACGGCGGCGAGGTGGTGGCCTGTGCGTCCACCCCACAGGACGCGTTGGCGGACGGGCTGGAGCGCGCCCTGCTCGCCTGGCAGGGGCGGCGGACGTGGCGCGGGGCACCGGTTTCGGACGAGTCCGGGGAGGCGGTCGAGGTACTGACCGAGGCCGTCCACAAGGCCGGTCACCACCCGGTGGCGGAAGTCCTCGACGGTGACGCCGCGTTGGCGGCCCTGGTGCCGCACATGCTCAGGGTGGTGCTGTGTGAGGGGTGACATCGCGGTCATCGGACAGGGGCTGCTCGCCGCAGCGGTGCGGCGGTCGCTCGAACCCACCCATCGCGTGGTGCGCACCATCGCCGACGGCGCCCACTGTGAGGCCGTCGTCGCCACCGACGACGGACCGGGTGCCGCGGCCCGGGCGACGGTCCACCCGTATGCCGTCGGCGAGCAGGTCCCCTGGCTTCCGGTCCGGGTCGAGGACGGTCGCGTCCTGATCGGCCCCGGCTGGCTGCCGGGCGTCCCCGGCTGCCCGACCTGTGCCCAGCGGCGCCGGGACCGCAACAGGCAGGACGCGACCGCGCACGCGGCGCTCCTCGAACGCTTCGGTGCGGAGCTCTCCGAGCGGCGCTCACCGCTGCTCACCCAGGTCACGGCGACGGGGGCGGCCGCGGTCGTGCAGGCGATGGTGAGCCGGCTCCGCGCCGGGACTCCCCAGCGCGAGCTGGTGTGCCTCTCCCTGGAAACCGGGCGGACGACGGCCCACCCGGTGCTGCCGGACCCGCTCTGCCCGGACTGTGCCCTGCTGCCCGACGACGCCCCGGAATCGGCGCGGCTCACGCTCCGCCGTGAGCCCAAACCGCACCCGGAGGCGTTCAGGGTGCGCGACCTGACGAAGGACCTGCCGGAGCTGCGCCGTCACTACGTCGACACCGAGACGGGGGTGGTGCGTTCGGTCAGCTCCTGGGCCACCGGCGGGTGCCAGGCGGCGATGGCCGTACTCGACTCGTCCGGAGGGCACACGAGCAACAACGGGTACGGCCGCGGCGCGGTCCCGGACACCACCCGGGCATCCGCGGTGGCCGAAGCGCTGGAACGCATCGGCGGGCAACGGCCGCGCGGACGCCGCACCGTCGTGCGAGCCGCCTACGCGGACATCGCCGACCGCGCCGTGGACCCGGGGAGCCTCGGCCTCTACCCGCCGGCGCGTTACGAGACGCCCGGATTCCGATTCCGTCCGTACCGTCCGGACGCGACGCTGTCCTGGGTGTGGGCCTATTCGTTCGCACGGGCACGACCGGTGCTCGTCCCCGAGACGGTGGCCTACTACGCGGCGTGTGCCCACGCGCACGGCGACGGGCAGGGCACCGTGGACGGGGACGGGCGGCGCAACGGACACCGGCACGGACAGCGCCACGGGCACACCGAGGGCGGGAGCCCTCACCACGGCAGCATCGCGTACGAGACGTCGAACGGATGCGCTCTGGGCGGCGCCCTGACCGAGGCGATCATGTACGGCCTGCTGGAGGTGGCCGAACGCGACGCCTTCCTGCTCACCTGGTACGGGCGGATTCCGGCGCCCCGGCTGGACCTGGACTCGGCGGTCGATCGACGCATCCCCCTCCTCGCCGCGCGCATCCGGCACGAGTTCGGCTACGAACTGACGGCCTTCGACTGCACGGTGGAGCAGGGCATTCCGGCGTTCTGGCTCATGGCGGTGGCCGCCGAGGACGACGGGGCCCGGCCGAAGGTCCTGTGCGGAGCCGCCGCGCACCTGCTGCCCGAACCCGCGCTGCTGGGAGGGATGCAGGAACTGGCCATCATGCTGGGCGCGGCGGTCAGGAGTTACGACCCGCGAGCGGCGGCACGGCTGCTGGCCGACAGCGGCCAGGTCCGGCAGATGGACGACCACGGCACGCTCTACGGCCATCCGGACGCGTTCGACCGGCTGGGCTTCCTGCCACTCGACGGGCCGACCCGGCCGATTCCGCAGCGGACCTGGCCGGTGCACCACGATCTGACCGAGGACCTCACGGAGTTGGTCGGCCGGTACCTCGCGTCCGGACTCGACGTGCTGGCCGTCGACCAGACCTCCCCCGAGCACCGGGTCGCGAACTTCTCCTGTGCCAAGGTCATCGTTCCCGGCACCCTGCCGATGACCTTCGGTCATGCGTACCGGCGCGACCACGGGCTGCCGCGGGTCCGGACCGTGCCGCGGCTACTCGGACACCGGCAGGACGACCTCCCGCTGGAGGAGGTGAATCCGTATCCGCACCCCTTCCCCTAACGGAGCCAACACCACGCGGATGACGACAGGGAGAAGCTCGTGACGCTCGAAGCCCGGTCGGCCCTGACCACTTATCTCCCCCACGGCCATGTTCCGGATCGCCGACCGCTCGACCTGCGGGAGGCGCCGGCCCGCCACAAGGTCTATCCCGGTGTGCCCCGGATCGGTCTGCCGTGGGAAAGGACCGTCGGCGACGCCCCGTTGTCGGTGCTCGGTGCATTCCTGCGGGACCTGTGCGGGCTGACCCGCATGGTGTGGATGCCGGGTGTCGACCTTCAGGGGAACCGGATCAGCGGCACGGTCAAGGCGCATCTGGGGCGCCCGGCGCCGTCCGGCGGCGGGCTGCACCCCATGGAGGCGTATCTGGCCGTGGGCGGCCCCGCCGTGGAGCCCGCGCTGCTCCACTACGACCCCGCCCACCACGCGCTGGAGCAGCTGCGCCGGGGTGACCATCGCAAGGCTCTGACCGGTCTGCTGCATGCGCCGCCCCCGAGGCCGCCGGCCCTCGTCCTGGTGTTGACGAGCCGGTTCTGGCGCAACGCCGTCAAGTACCGGGAGTTCGGATACCGGCTGCAGACCCAGGAAGCCGGTGTGCTGGCCGCGCAGGCTGTCACGGTCGCGGACCGGCTCGGCGTCCCGGCCGAGGTCCACCTGAACTTCGCTGACCGGCGGGTGAACGCGCTGCTCGGGCTCACCCCGTCCGCGGAAGCCGCCATGGTGGTGATCACGTTGCACGGGGCGGCGTCGGGCGGCCCGACGGGCGGTTCCGGGCCCGAGTACGACACCCTCGTCCAACAGGCCGTACCCGAGCCGCTGTTCGACGTGGCGCCGATCCGGGATCGACTGCCGGCCAGCGCCGCACTGCACGAGGCGAGCATGACGACCGGGTCCGGGACTTCTCCCGGACCACCCCGCCATCCCCACCCCTTGGGCGGATCGATCGCGTTGCCGCGGCTGCCCGTGCGGTGCGCCGACGGCATCGACCACCGGTGCTCGCCCCCCGACGGCTTCCTCCCCGACGGCATCGGCAACGAGCCTCTCGGCGGCGTGCTGGAGACGGCCGCCGCCGGCCTTCCGGGAGCAGTGTGCGCGACCGCGATGTACTGCCTGGCCCTGCGGGTCGACGGCATCCCCCCGGGCGCGTACCGCTACGACCCGGTCGAGCACGCACTGTGCGGTATCCGCGACGCGCCGCGGGAACTGGCCCCGGTGCTGTCGCACACACCGGTGGGCGAGGCGGCTGCCGTACTGCTGCCCGTCGGCGATCCGTTAGGGGGCCTGGTGCCGTTCGGTGCGCGCTGGTACCGACTGCTGCAGGCCGACGTGGGAATCGCCCTGCAGCGAGGCGCTCTGGCCGCCGCCTCGGTGGGCCTGGCGGCCCGGATCCACTCCGGCGAAGCCCCGGAACTCAGCGCGGGCCTGGGACTGGACGGAACCCAGGCCGTCCTCTCGGCCCTGCTGATCGGGGTCCCGCGAGCAGCCTCCACGTGGGATCAGCCCCTTGCCGCCTACGGGGCGCGGGAGGTGGGCCGGGGACAACACGCCTAGGCGGCTGACGAATCGGTGACACACCAGGCCGGATCGTGCGGAGCGGTGTGGGGCGGGGCGATCTCGCGGACATCGAATGGGCGCGGCGGGAGTCGTACTCGCCGCGGGTGGCCGTGGAGTCCTGCGCCGAACGAATGACGTCGGGCCCGGTCGGTGTTTCGCCGCTCCCGCGGCGCGTTAGGCATGGTAATGCCCGCGGGACCACGAGCACGGACTGGCAGCGGGCTCCGGCACCTTACCGATCATCCTGGAGGTACAGCATGAGATCCGTCCGCGTCACCGTCATCACCTCGGCGCTGCCCCTGGCCCTTGTCACCCTCGCCCTGGCCGGCACCCAGCCCGCCTCGGCGGCCCAGCACTCACCGGCCGCCCCCCTGTCGAAGGAGTCCGCCGCCAAGCCTGACGGTGGCGACGGCGGCCTTCCGCTCCTCAACGACGTGGTGGGCCTTCTGGGTGTCTGAAGCAGTCCGCGGTGGAGCCGGCACACGCCATGAGTCAGGTGATCTCCCCGCGCTCGCCGGGCACCACCGCCCTGTGGGTTGCCTGGGCCCGGGCGGTGGAGCACCGCCGCCCGGACCGACTGTTCGCAGACGACTACGCGGCCGCCTTCCTGGCCGCGGCCGGTGCGGAAGCCGGCACCCCTCCCCCCGAGTTCCGCGCAGCGCTGCCCGTGGCAGTGGCGACCCGGACGGCCTTCTTCGACGAGCACCTCAGGAGCGTGACCGTCGGCGGCGTCCGACAGGTGGTGCTGCTCGGCGCCGGACTGGACACCCGCGCCTTCCGCCTGCCGTGGCCGGCCGGAACCAGCCTCTACGAGCTCGACACACCCGAACTGCTGGCGTTCAAGGAGCCCGTGCTCGCCCGCCAGGGCGCGGCCGCGACCTGCCGCCGTACGCCGCTGGCCATTGACCTGACCGACGACTGGCCCGCCGCCTTGTGCGCTGCCGGCCTGGATCCCGCGCAACCGGTCGCCTGGCTCGCCGAAGGGCTCCTGCCGTATCTCGAGGTGGCGGCCGCCGACCGGCTGTTGACGGCGATCGGACGCCTGTCGGCGCCGGACAGCACGCTCGCCCTCACCTACAACCCGGAAGCCATGCGCGCGCTGGCGGACGCTCCCAGTGGCCGGCATCTGGCCGGCGTCGGCGTGGCCCACCCGGCGCTGCCCGGCCGACCCGAACCCTGGCTGGCACGCCACGGCTGGCGGGCACACGCCCACGACATCATCCAGCAGGCGGTGGCCCACCGTCGCGTCCCCGCCGCGGCGATGGCGCACACCAGCCCCGGGGCATCGGCGTCCTGGCTGGTCACCGCCACCATCCCCGACCAGCAGGCGCAGCACCGACCTGCACCGCGCTGACCCGAACGGCCCGGCGCGGGGGGCTCAGACGGCCTCCACCTCCTGGCGGACGGGAGCGGGACGCTCGGCGCGCAGGATGCCCGCCGCGCAGGCGGCGACGAGGCAGCATGCCACGGGCAGGAAGAAGGTGAGGTTGAGGGGGACGAGGCGGGTCATCGGGCCGATGAGGGCGGGCCCGGCGAGCATGCCGAGGTAGCCGAGGCCGGCGACGCGCGAGACATTGGCGCCGGCGGCGTCCGGGTCGGTGTGGCCCGCGGCGCTGAAGAGCTGGGGGATGCAACCGGACAGTCCGGCCCCGAACAGGGTCCAGCCGGCGAGGGCCAGGAGTGTCCACGGGGACAGCGCCGCCACCGTCAGTCCCAGTGCCGCCATGGACGCGCCGTAGCGGAGTATGGCCACCGGCCCGAAGCGCGCGGCCATCCGGTCGGTCAGCAGACGGCCGAGGGTCATGGCCGTGGCGAAGGCCCCATAGGCGAGTGCGGCGGTGGCGGCCGGAGCGTCCAGGACGTCCCGCAGATGGAGCACGCTCCAGTCGTTGGCGACGCCTTCACACAGCATCAGCATCAGCGCCAGCACGGCGAGCAGCCAGATGCGCCGGGGCGTACGAGACCGGGGCCGGGCCGCGGTGGGGTCGGGGACGTCGGGGTCTTGTCCCGTCGGCACGTTCGTGGGGCGAGCGGACTCGGGGCGCAGCAGCGCGGGTGCCGCCAGTACGGTCACGACGAGGCCGAGGAGCGCCGCCGCACCGAGCGTGACCGCCGGGCCCGCGCCGCCGTCGAGAGTGCGCGCGCCGACCAGCGCGGCCAGGACGCCGCCGATGGAGAAGGTGGCGTGGAAGGCCGACATGACGGGCCGTCGGTAGCCGCGCTCCACCTGGACGGCATGGGCGTTCATGCTGACGTCCAGGCAGCCGTTGCCGAAGCCGAGCACTAGCAGCGCGGTTCCCAGCAGCCAGCCGTTCGTGGCCAGTCCCGGCAGGACGAGCGCGGCGCTGCACAGCACCGCGCCGACCGGTACGACCCTGCGGGCACCGAGGCGGTCGGTGAGCCGGCCGGCGAGCTGCATGCCCGCGAAGGCTCCCGCGCCGAGCAGCAGCAGGAGCCAGCCGAGCACGGCGTGGCCGACGCCGGCACGGTGCTCGACAGCGGGGATGTGCACGACCCACATCCCCATGAGGAAGCCGTTCAGGGCGAAGTAGACGAAGGTGGCGAGCCGGCCGGCTCGTAGCGATCTCTCCATGCGAACGAACATATCGAACATGATCGATGTTCGAAAGATTGCTATTCACGCAAGCTCAATGTTCAATATGGGCATGGTGAGCACAGACCGACTCAGGCAGATCTCCGACGCCGTACGCGAGGCCGGCCGCGTCGGCGTCGCGGAGCTGGCGGCCCTCACCGGGGCCTCGGAGATGACCATTCGCCGCGACCTGGAGCTGCTGGCCGACCAGGGCGTGTTGGAGCGCTACCGCGGAGGGGCCAGAAGCCTGCTGCTGCGCGGTGACGAGCCCCCGTTCGCGCTGCGGGTGCAGGAGGGGCAGGAGACCAAACGGCGACTCGCCGCCGCGGTCGCCGAACTGATCGCCGACGGCGAGTCCGTCGTCCTCGACAGCGGAACCACCTGCCTGGAAGTCGCCCATGTGCTGGAACACCGCCGCCTGACGGTGATGCCGCTCTCCCTGCACGCCGCCAACGCACTGACCGGGGCCCCGCAGCTGACGCTGCTGGTGCCGGGCGGCCGGCCCCGGCCGGGGGAGCTGGCGCTGACCGGCCCGCTGACCGCGGCGTCCCTGGCCGCCGTGCGCTTCGACACCGCCGTCATCGGCTGCTGCGGCGTGACCGCGGCGGACGGCCTGACCGCGTACGACCTCGACGACGCCGCCGTCAAGCGCGCCGCGATCGCCTCGTCCCGCCGCGTCGTCGCCGTCGCGGAGGGCGGCAAACTCTCCCGCACCGCCCTCGCCTTCGTCGCTCCCGCCGCCGCCCTGCACACCCTCGTCACCGACGAGGCCGCCCCGGGCGAGGAGATCGACGCGCTGGCCGCCGCGGGCGTGACCGTGCGGACGGTGTGAGCGTCGGCGACGCCCGCCCGGCCGGTCATGCGCCGGTTACCGGGACGGGGCGGACGCGGCGGAGCCGGGACGCGGGCCGTAGGACGTCAGGAAGCGGTTGCGGAAGGCGTCCATGTGCCAGACGGGTGCCTTCGGGCCGGGCTTCAGGCCGCTCTGCCAGCCCCAGCCGGAGATCCGTTCCAGCACGGCCGGATCGTGGGCGACGATCGCGACCGGCACGTCCCGGCCGGCGTTCTCTCCGGTGACGGCCGGAACGGGCTGGTGGTCGCCGAGGAAGACCAGCACGGTGTTCTTGTTGCCGTACTTCTCCACGTAGGAGATGAGGCTGCGCAGCGAGTACTGGATGGCACGCCCGTATTCGCGGCGCACCTGAGCGGGGTCCCGCCACACCTCCGTGGGGTTCTTGCCCGCCCTCTCGATGGCGTTGTAGACCGAGCCGTCACCGACCTCGTTCCAGCCGATCATCTTGGGCAGCGGCGCCCAGGGGTTGTGACTGGACGTCAGGATGATCTCCGACATCAGGGGCTTGCCGCCCGGCCTGCCGTGCTGGAGGCGTTCGAAGGCCGACAGGCTGTACTGGTCGGGCATGGTCGACCAGCTGAACTTGGGACCCCGGTATCCGAGGTTGCGGGAGTCGTAGACGTGGTCGAGACCGTAGAACGTGCCCTCCGGCCAGGACCGGGTGACGCCCGGCATGATGCCGACGGTCCGCCAGGCCCCCGTGCGGCGGAAGGCACCCGTCAGGCTCAGGCGGTCGCTGGAGGTGACGGTGCGGTAGCGCTGCTGGTTGCTGATCCACAGGCCCGACATGAAGGTGGAGTGCGCCAGCCAGCTGCCCCCGCCAGCGGTCGGTGAGGTCAGCCAGGCACTCCGGGCGGAGAACCCCGCCCTGCTCAGTCGGCGGGTCCCGTCCGCGAGTGCCGCGTCGACCTCCGGAGCGATCCTCGGGTCCTCGACGGCGCTGCGCCCGTAGCTCTCGATGAAGGTGAAGATGACGTCCTTGCCGCGCAGCCCGGTCAGCAGTCGGCGCGGCGGAGTGTCTCGGAAGGCGTCGCCGGCCGCGGCCTCGGCGAACTCGCGCTCGTCCTTCAGGTCCGCACGCACCTGGTGCACACGGTCGCCGACCAGTTCGGCCACGTTCCTGGAGGAGACCGGGACACCGGCGACCTGCACGCCGAGCGCCGTGACGGCGACCCAGGACGTGCCCAGCAGCAGGGTCGTGGCCGTCGCGGCGGCGCCGTGCCGGGCGAGGACACGGCTCAGCCGGACGACCGCCAGCGTCATGAGGACCAGCAAGGCGAGGACGAGAACCACCACGCCGATCACGGCGCCTATGGCACCCGCCTCGCCCGCCGAATCCCTGAGGAACGACTCGGCGTCGCCGAACAGACCCCAGTCGAGCACCGGGTCGAAGGGCCGGGCCAGCACCGAATAGAAGCCCATGTCGAGGAGGTTGAGGACGGTCAGCAGGCCGAGGGCCACCCCGGCGAGCACCGCCGCCACGCGCCGCGCCTTCGGCGGCAGTACGAGCAACAGAGCGGCCCCGGCGATCCCCTCCACCGGGATCCGCGCGAACCGCCCCGGTGTGAGGCCGGAGAGCTGATCGGGCAGGAGCAGGGCGAAGAGCACAAGTACCGCGGACAGGACGGTGGTCGTCCGCGCCAGGACCCGCGCGGCGGCCGGGTGCCGGCCGCGCCGGCTCCCACCACCGGCGCCGGCCCCGCCCCGGTCCTCGGCCGGCCCGGCGCCGCCCTCCTCCGGTGTCCGGCCCTCCACCGGCTCCGTTGCCCCGTCCGGCGGCTCCGTTGCCCGGTCCGTCTCCGGCAGCTGAGGAGAGCGCGTCAAGTGCGGCACCCGATGGTCCTTCCCTACGAAGCCCGGCAGCGACACGGCGGGCGGCGCCCGGGAGGACGGAGCCGCCGTTGTCTGTATCTGTACGGCCCGCGGGCGGGCTGCGTTCAACCACCTGACCGGCGCTTCGGGCATTTTTCCGGGTGACGGCGCTGCCGGAGCGGACACCTCCCGCACACGCGCCTGGAGGCCGGACCGGGGGAACGGTCCGGCCTCCAGGGCGGTCGAGGTCGAGGGAAGGAAGGAAGAGGTCAGCGGGCCGGTGCGTCCAGCAGATCGGTGACGAACTTCCGCAGACGGCCCGCGTGGACGCCGGTGACGCCGTGGATGACCTGCGAGCCGTAGGCGACGGCGATACCGCTGCCCGCGCTGGTGGTCCACCGGGTCCGGTGTGCCGCGGCCAGCCACTCGGGTTCGCCTTCGTGCTGGTGGGTGTCGGGGCCGGGTGCGTGCGGAAGCCGGTGGGTCAGCGCCGTGCCGGGCAGGAAGCCCTCCGCCTCGCCGACCGTCCGACCGCTCCAGACGCTGCCGGCGGACGTGGTCTCGATGTAGAACTCGCCACCGCTGTCGGCCTCGTCGAGTACCACGCCGATCCGGCCCAGCCGGCGAGGGGCGACGGACGGGTCGGGAATGCCGTCGACATGCGTGGGCACCTGCTGCCCGGCGGTCAGTTCGGTGTAGCCCCAGGGCGCGGCCGCACGGATGGACGGCAGGGCCCGGCGGATCGCCGGCAGGGCGCGGCCGGTGGCGTGCTGGAGGATCTCCTCGGCCGGCGGTGGGGCGGCGAGCACCTCGGCCTGGAAGCGGGGCCTCCAGCCTGTGGTGCCGAGTTCGTCGTCCATGATCTTGCGGAGTTCGTCGAGCTCGTCCTCGGTCAGGAAGTCTTCGACGGTCTGCAGGGCGAGAGTCTCGCTGATATGGATCACGGTGCTCCTTCGCGGTCCGAGCGGCCGGAGGAAAATCTGCCCGTCCACTGTTCCGGGCCGCTCGCGCGCCGTCCATGCCCCGCCCTGGGCGCGTCGGGGCATCCACGGTCAGGTGTGCGCGCCCGGCAGAGTTCCGCGTACGCCCCTGCGCGCCTCCGCGACGCTCAGGCCCGCAGTCCCATGACCAGCTCCCCCGCACCGCCCCGCTCGACCGTGGTGTAGTACTCGACGACCGCCTGCTGCCACTCCTCGACCGTCAGCCGTCCGTCACCGTCCCGGTCCAGAGCCGCGAACGCCTCCCGCGCCTGCCCGGCCGGCATCCCGACGGCCTGTTGGCCGCGCAGGAACTCCTCGACGCTGACCGTTCCGTCCCCGTCGCCGTCCACCAGCGCCACATGCGCCTCGACCGACGGGCGCACCAGATCGCCGATCGTCCCCGATTCGTACGCCTGCACCAGGGCGGCCACGAACGCCGTCTCGGCGAGCTGCCCGTCCTCGGCCACCCCGGCGAGCTTCGCCAGGCCCCGCCAGTACTCCCGCGCACCGGCCAGCACCGCCGCGCCGCGCACGGACCGCACCGGCTCCCCCATACCGGCCAGCAGCATCTCGGCCCGCCGGACGAGGTCGCCCTCGTCGACGAAACCGTCGCCGTCCGTGTCCTGCACACGGAATCGGTGCGCGTACTTGTCCAGAAGGGCGGTCTCCGTCATGCCACCAGGTCCTTTCTCGGCGATGGAGGTGAGGGAGGCGAGGGCAGCGGTAAAGGCGGTGGAGCTGCCGACTTCGCGGTCCGCCCTGCACGGTAGACCGGAGGCCGCGGCCGGCCCTCCCGCCACGCGACACCAGCAGGGTGAACCCGCCGCTGCCCGCCTCGGACGGTGAGGCCGACGCGAGCGTGCGCGCTCAGCGTGTTTTACGGAAGGCGGCGCGCAGGGCGGATCCGTTGACGATGAAGGCGGCCGGGGCCAGGGCGATCGCACATGCGGTCTGCATCAAGACGAACCACGTCGGGAGGGCACCGGGGATCGTGTCGACAGCGATGATCACGGGCGGCATGATGATCGTGATCAGGCGTATGCGCAGATAGGCCCATCGCGCCCCGCGCGCGGCGAGGACGGTCAGCCAGTACGTCACCGCGGCGCTCGCGAGCACTCCGGCCGATCGGCCCCACATGAACGGGGTCACCGGCCGGTCGATGAGCGCGAGGACGACGACCGTGACGAGGACCGCGGCGCTCAGCGCGCCGTAGGCCGCGACGAGGATCCTCACCCCGCCGAAGGCCGGTTGGCTGCGCGGACGGTTCAGGTGGGTGGGCTCGACCGTGGTGCGCTGGGTGGTTTCCATGGTTCCTTCTTCCGTTGCGTTGCCCGGTGCGATCTCCGGTGCGATGTCGACGTTAGGAAGCGCATGGACGGCGCGGTATCGGCCTGGACGTACGGGTGGGTGGGGCTGGACCCACTCCCGAGCCGATCCGGGTGGAATCCGGCTCCGGGCGTCGCACAGTGGACTCACCGAGCCGAAGTGAGAAGGAAGATTCATGCGACAGCTGAAGTCGTGGGTGGCGAGCGCCTGCGTGGGTTTCGTGCGAGCGTGCGTGGTGGCGGTCGTCAGCATGCTGGTACCGGCCCTATGGGCCGCCGCCGTGGCCCTGGGGATCTGGTGGGGCGCGGCGAACCCCTGGTCGTGGGTGGCGCCCCTCGTGCTGGTGGGCGTGGGCACGCTCGTCCTGTCCCGCCCCGTCTGCCAGTTGGTCCGCCGCCTCGTCGCGAGGTGGACCGCCACCGTCATCCCCGCCGGCTACCGGCAGGCCGGACCGGTGACGCGGATGTCCACCGGCTACTGGTGGAACGGCTTCAGTTACGAACGCACCAGCCGCGACGCGCTCCTGGACCAGAAGTGGCGGGTCCGGTGGGGCGACCCCGCCAACTGGCGCGATGTGCGGTTCACGGCGATCGCGCCGCTCACCGCGGGCGTGGTCGCGTCGCTCCCGCCGGCCGGGGTCGCCGCGGCGGTCCTCGGGCTCGGCCAGCCGGAGCCCGCCGCACGCGTCGTCGGGGTGCTCGGCCTGGTCGTGGCCGTCGCCGGCGCCCCGTACGCCTGGCGGCCCGTCGAACCGGTGGCCGTCCGCTTCCTGCGCCCGTCGCCCGCGATGGCGCTGGCGGAGCGGGTGGAGAAGCTGACCGCCCAGCGCGCGGACACGACTGTCGCGCAGGCCGCCGAGATCCGCCGGATCGAACGGGACCTGCACGACGGGGCGCAGGCACGCCTGGTCCTGCTCGGGCTGTCCTTGGCCACCGCGGAGAAGCTGATGGAGACCGACCCCGACCGGGCCAAGGAGCTGCTGCGGGAGGCACGAGCCGGCGCTGCCACGTCACTGACCGAGCTGCGCGAACTGGTCCGGGGGATCAACCCGCCGGTGCTCAACGACCGAGGCCTCGTCGACGCCATGCGCGCCCTTGCCTTGGACAGCCCGCTCGAAGCCGCGGTCGGCGCCGAGGTGTCGCTGCGTCTGGACCCGCCGATCGAGTCCGCCCTGTACTTCGGGGTCGCCGAACTGATGACCAACGCGGTCAAGCACGCCCGTGCGTCCCGGGCGCGCATCCGCGTCGCCCGGGACGGCGACGACATCGTCGTCGATGTCGAGGACGACGGTCGGGGCGGGGCCGGCGAGCGAACCGGCGGTGGCCTCGCCGGGCTGCGCCGCCGCCTCGCGGTCTTCGACGGCACCCTGGAGATCAGCAGTCCGGCAGGCGGTCCGACCCGTGTCAGGATGGTCGTGCCATGCGCATCGTCGTAGCCGAAGACCTCTACCTGCTCCGCGACGGGATGGTCCGCCTCATCGAGGCGTACGGACATCAGGTGGTGGCGACCGCGACCACCGGCCCCGAGACGCTCGACGCGCTGCTGACGTGGCGGCCGGACGTCGCCGTCGTCGACGTCCGCATGCCGCCGACCCAGTCGGACGAGGGTCTGCGGGCGGCCCTGGCCGCGCGCCGCGAACTGCCCGGACTGCCGGTGCTGATCCTCTCGCAGTACGTCGAACAGCTCTACGCCCGCGAGCTCCTGGCCGACGGCTCCGGTGGTATCGGCTACTTCCTCAAGGACAGCGTTTTCGACGCCGACCAGTTCGTCGACGCCTTGGAGCGCGTCGCCGGGGGCGGGACCGCGATGGACCCGGCCGTCATCGCGAAACTGCTGTCCAGCGGGTCCTCGAACCGGCGACTCGGACAGCTCACCGAACGTGAACACTCCGTGCTCGGCCTGATGGCCGAAGGGCTGTCCAATCAGGCCATCGGCCGGCGGCTCTTCCTCAGCGACAGTGCCATCAGCAAGTACACGACCTCCATGTTCGGCAAACTCGGCATCATCGACGACGACAACAGCAACCGTCGGGTGCTGGCCGTTCTCGCCTACCTCAACAACCCCTGAGTACCGCTCAGGTCCAGTGTGCGGGGGTCCGGGCCGCGTGCGGGGGTCCGGGCCGGGCCCCCGCGGCCGTTGTCAGTGGGTGCGTGCATCATCGTTCCCATGACGCAGAGCACCACTGAACCGCTGCACACGCTCGCCCGCGAGCACCTGCCCGCCGAGATCGCCGAGCGGTGGATCGGCCTGCTCCGGCCGAGCCTGCGCCTGGAGAAGGCCACGGGTACGGGCGCGGGAACGGATCCGGTCGTCGGCCGGCTCGGCGGCCTGCCGGAGCTGCCCCAGAGCGCGGAGTGGCCCGTATGGGAGGGACACGGCCCGCTGTCCTTCGTCGCCGCACTCGACTGTGCCGCGCTCCCCACCACCGCCCTCGACATCGCCTTGCCGGCGGACGGCACGCTGGCCTTCTTCTACTTCGACGGACAGTTGGACGACGGCTGCGCGGTGGTCGCGCCCGATGAGCCCGACACCTGGGCGGGCGCGCGCGTGCTGTACATACCGGCGGGGGACCCCGTCGCCGAACGGGCCGCGCCGGCGGAGCTTCGGCCGTTCCCCGAAGTACCGCTGACGGCGCGCGTGGAGACGACCGCGCCGTACCTCGGGCATCCGGTGGTCCACCGGGAGTTCGCACCGATGCCCGATGACCACCCGGTGCGGAACGAGGACTTCGAGGAGGCCTTGTGGGACCACGGCGAGGGCACGGAGCACCGCATCGGCGGGCACGCGAACCCGGTGCAGGACGCGGTGGAGTTCGAGGTCGCCCGCGGCGCCCTGGACAGCCCGCCGTGGGACGACCCCCGCATCGAGGAGGAGGCTCTGCGCTGGGTGCTGCTCGCCCAGTTCGACACGGATGACGGCGCCGACATGATGTGGGGTGACTGTGGCGCCCTCTACTGGCTGATACGCCCCGAGGACCTCGCCGAACGCCGCTTCGACCGCGCGATGTTCACCTGGCAGTGCGGCTGACGGAAGTCCGTCCCGGCCTGGCCGACCCGGATGTCATCAGCTGACGGAGTCGGTCCGGCCGCGTTCGCCCAGCACCTCCAGGTAGTGCGGGTTGTGCATCACACCGAGGATGTTGCCGAACGGGTCGAGTACGGCTCCGGCCCGGAAGTCGCCGTAGTCCCGCAGCGGCTCGTGCTCCTTCGCGCCGAGGCTGTGCAGCCGCGCCATCGTCGCCTCGACATCGTCCACGTGCCAGTACGCGACCACGCCGGCCGGGGCGGAGGGAGTACGGGAGATCCCGAACTCCTGCAGATGGTCGCCGAGCCGGAACTCGATGTATGCGGAGCGCTCGAAGTACGGCTCCACGCCCAGGACTTCGGTGTACCAGGCGCGGGCGGCGGCCAGGTCGTCGGCGTGGTAGCGGATGGTGGCGAGGCCACGGAACATTGTCATGGGAGCGAGTGTGCAGCGTATGCAGGTCGGTTCCTGACCTATATCGGCTCTGACCTACATCCGCTCTGACCTACATCCGCTCGTCGCATCGGTCGACGAGGAGCATCGCGGCGTCGTCCGCCAGGCGGCCCTGGGCGTGCCGGATCAACGCCTGGTGCAGCTGGTTCAGGAACTCCGGCGGGGTGCAGGCGTGCACCGCTTCCATGGCCTGGGGCAGGTCGAAGAAGTCGTTGTGGCGATCGCGGGCCTCGATCACGCCGTCGGTGTGCAGCAGCAGGCGGTCACCGGGCGGGAAGGGGTAGCTCTCCGCCTTGGCGGGAGGGCCGGTGATGAAGTCTTCCAGGCCGAGCGGCGGCAGGGGCGAGCCGGGCGTCAACGCCAAGACCTTGCCCCCACGCAGCAGCAGCGGAGGCGGATGGCCGCGGTTGACCACCTGGACCACGTGCTCGTCGGGCACCTCGGCCACGAGCGCGGTGACGAAGTCCTCCGCCCGATCGTCCTCCTCGTCCCGACCGACCGCCGCCGGCACGGCGCGCTCCCGCCGCAGCGCCGCCGCGCAGTGGTTCATGACCTCCACCAGGTCGTCCTCGTAGTGCACGGCCTCCCGGAACGCGCCCAGCACGGCCGCGGCCAGGCGCACGGCGGGCAGTCCCTTCCCGCGGACGTCCCCCATGATCATCCGCACCCCGTACCGGGTGTGCACCACCTCGTACAGGTCACCGCCGATCTCCGCCTCCGACTCGGCCGCGAGGTACACGCTGGCCACCCGCACGGGACCCAGCCGGGCGGGTACCGGCCGCAGGAGGACTTGTTGGGCCGCCACGGCGACCCGGCGCACCTGATCGAGCTCGCCCTGCCTGCGTGTGCGCACGGCGTTACTCGTGGTGACGCTGGCCACGGAGACCACGAGCAGCCCCAGGAGGTTGCTGTAGATCTGCTGGCCGCCCCACGCCTGGTGCAGGGTGGTGGTGATCAAGCTGACGCCCAGGGCTCCGGCCGCTACGGAGAGGGTGCCTTTCGGGCCCATCGTCAGCGAGGCCAGGGCCGGCATCGCGGTGAGGAGAGGACCGGTGTACAGAACGTGGGCGGGTGAGAGCTCGATCCCCAGCCCGAGCAGTACGATCGCGAACGGCACACACTGCGCGAACCTGAAGAGGACCCGGCTATGACCGCCTGCTCCTCCTGGTGGGGGGCGTGCGCGGAAGAGCGACCACATGCGTACAGCCTGCCTCGCCGAGGGTGAGTGTTCCACTCCTCGCGCTCGAGCCCTCCCGGAGCATGCGGTGGCCCGCGGCGGACTGGGGTGCGCGGTGGCGGCGGGCCGGACGGGGGCCGGGCCCGCCCGCCCTGGTGCACGATCTCACCGTCAGCGCCGGTGCACGACCTCCCCGCCGACGACCACGGTCTCCGCGACCGTGCCGGGGATGTCCTGCGGCCCGACCCGCAGGATGTCCCGGGAGAGGACGACGAAGTCGGCCAGTTTGCCGACGGTCAGCGACCCCCGGTCCTCCTCCAGGAAGTTGGCGTACGCCGAGCCCATCGTGTACGCGTGCACCGCGGTCTCGACGCTCACCGTCTCCTCCGGCTGCCAGGCCGCACCACCGGCCAGCGGCTGCCGGGTGACGGCCGTGTAGATGCCGATCATCGGGTCCATCTCGGCGACGTTCCAGTCGCTGGAGAAGGCCAGCACGGCTCCCTCGGTGTGCAGGCTGCGCATCGGCCAGGCCTTGTGCCAGCGCTCCGGACCGACGTTTCGCGCCCAGTCCTGGCCGGGGCCGGCGATCTCCGGGGCGCAGTGCCGTGGCTGCATACAGGCCACCACTCCCAGCCCGGCGAAGCGCGGGGTGTCGCGCGGGTCGAGGCATTCGACGTGCACGACCTGGTGGCGGGCGTCGCGCGGCCCGTTGACCGTGCGGGCCTGCTCGACGGCGTCGAGGACGGTGCGGATGCCCCGGTCACCGGTGGCGTGGACGAAGCACTGGAAGCCGCGGGCGTCCAACCTGGTGAGCAGGTCGCCGAACTCCTCCGCCGGGTAGAAGGTCTCGCCCCGGTGGTGGCGGCAGCCCGCGTAGGGCTCCAGGAGGGCGGCGGTCCGCGGCTCGACCACATCGTCGATGTAGAGCTTGAGGGGGCCGACGCGCAGCCGGTCGTCGTGGTGGCGGCGCGCCGCCTCGGCGAAGTCGTCGAGGTCGGCGTCGGTGGTGCCGCGCGGGTGGAAGAGCGCCGCGACGATCCGGGAGCGCAGCCGGCCCTCGGCGCGGGCGCGCTCGAAGAGGGCGAGGTCGTCCAGGGAGTTCTGGGGTTCGACGACGGTGGTGAGGCCGAAGCCGATGGCGTCGTCGAGGCTCCTGGCGAGGCGCCCGTACTGGCGGTCGGCCGAGGCCCAGGGCACGCCGAGCTCCTTCAGGGCGCGGTGCCCGGCGCGGGAGAGGCCCTTGACCGCGAAGTCCTTGAGGAATCCGGTGGGCTCGCCGGTCTCCGGGTCGGTCTCCGCCTCGCCGAAGGGCAGACTCGTCCGGTTCCGGTCGATGCCGAGGCGGCGCAGGGCCGCGGTGTTCAGCCAGGCGGTGTGGACGTCGTAGCTCAGGACGAAGGCGGGGGTGTCGCCGGTGACCGGGTCGAGGTCGCCGGCGCGCGGCATCCGGCCGCCGGGGATCGCCGAGTAGTCGAAGGCCTCGGCCTCGATCCACTCGGCGTCCGGGTGGGCGGCATGCCAGGTGCGGATGCGCTCGTGGATCGCCTCCAGGGTGCGCACGCCCGCGAGCTGGACGCAGGCGTCGTCGGAACCGAGCCGGACGTGGTTGTGGGCGTCGATGAAGCCGGGCAGCACCAGCCGGCCGCCGGCATCGATCACCCGGGTGTCCGGGCCGGTCCACGCCCCCGCGTCGGCGTCCGTGCCCAGCCACACGATCCGGCCGTCGCGTACGGCGAGTGCCTCGGCCTCGGGCAGGGCGGGGTCGACGGTGTGGATGCGGGCCCGGCTGAGTACCAGATCGGCGGGGGCGGCGGACGGGGTGGTACGGGTCATGAGGGTTGGGCTCCAGGGGTACGGAGGGGTGAGGTGGGACGGGACAGGGGTGGCATCAGGCGGCCGGTGGAGTGGCGGACACGCTGCGCCCGGCGAGCGCCCAGTAGACGAGGCCGGAGACGACCGCGCCGGCCAAGGTGAGGTCGGCACCGCCCAGCGGTGCGACCAGGGGGCCGGTCCACAGCTCGGAGTCGCAGGTCAGGGCGGCGAAGACCATCCCGGTGAGCAGTGCGGTCATCCCCGCCGGGTGGTAGCCGGAGCGGTACCAGTACGCGCCGGCGCGCCCGGAGTGCAGTGCCGCGGTGTCGTACCGGCAGCGGCGCAGCAGCATGTCGGCGAGGAAGACACCGCCCCAGGGGGCGAAGACGATGATCAGCAGGGAGAGGAAGGAGAGCAGCGACTCGGTGAAGTCGGTGAGGAAGAGGGCGCCGAGCGAGCCGAGGGCGGTGACGGCGGCGCTGATCACGATGGCCTTGGCCCGGCTCCAGGGGATGCCGAGGACCTGGAGGTTCAGCGAGGAGGAGTAGAGGGTGATGATCGAGTTGGTGACCGAGCCGAGGAGGACCAGGGCGAGGAAGACCGGCTGGAACCATCCGGGCAGCAGCCGCTCCGTCCCGGCGACGGCGTCGGTCATGTCCGTCCGGCTCGCGGCGGCCACGCCGATGACGCCGAGCGCGACGGAGGAGAGCAGACCGCCGAGGGCTCCGCTCCAGGTGAGGGCGCGCAGCGAGGTCGTCTTCGGCAGATAGCGGGTGTAGTCGGCGGGCATCGGTACGTACGAGAACGGCCCGGCGAGCATCACCACGAACGCCAGGCTCCAGCCCGCTGCTCCGGGGGCACCGTCCCGGGCGGTGAGGTCCGCGCCGGGCAGGACGAAGACCAGCAGCGCGGCGAAGCCGACGGCCAGGATGTAGGCCATCCAGCGTTCGGCGAACTGGACCGTGGCGTGGCCCCACATCGCCACCACGAAGGTGAGCGCGAGGGTCACCGCGAGCGCGAGCGCACGGGCGAGGTCGCCGCCCCGCCAGCCGAGGTCGGCGAAGAACGCTTCCAGGGCGAGGGTGCCGACGACCGTGTTGACGATGGTGTAGCCGATGCTGACCACCCAGTTGAGCAGTCCGGCCGGCCAGTTCCCGCGGACGCCGAAGGCGGCACGGGAGATGACCAGGGTGGCGGTTCCGGTACGGACCCCGCTCAGACCCGCCGCGCTGATCGCGAAGAAGGACAGCCCGCCGAGGACCACGACCGCGGTCGCCTGCCAGAAGGAGAGCCCGAAGCCGACCGCGAGGGCACCGTTGATCACATAGGTGAAGGTGAGGTTGGAGCCGAACCAGAGCCAGAAGAGGTCCTTGGCGCTGCCGTGCCGCTCGTCGTCGGGGATCGGGTCGATGCCGTGGGTCTCGACCCGGAACACCTCATCGGTGGCAGCGGGGCCGACGGCCGTGCCGGCGCTGGGGGCGGGGCCGCCGGCCGCCCCCGTCGTCCCGATCGTGTCCGCGTCCGACTGCTGTGCCATCCGCACACCGCCCTTCCGTACCAGCATCTTGAATGCCGTTCTAACTTTTAGAACGGCATTCAAGGTGTGCGACCGCTCCCCCGCCCGTCAAGCCCCTTGCACGAATTCGTGGATAGGGTTTGGGCCACAGGAGGACGTCGCAGGGGGACGTCACGGAGAGCCGGCAGCGGAGCAGGGGCGATACGGGTGGCACGGGCGGCACGGCGACGGGACGGGCACATCGCCCAGGAACGGATGCTCGAGGAGGCCATGGCGGCCATCGCCGAGAACGGTCTGGCCGGGCTCACCATGTCCGCGCTCGCGGAGCGTCTGGGCACCAGCGGCGGCCACATCCTGTACTACTTCGGCAGCAAGGACCTCCTGCTGCTGGAGGCCCTGCGCTGGAGCGAGTCCGCCCTCGCCGAGGAGCGGCGCGCACTGCTGACCCGCCGGCTGTCCGCCGAGCGCAAACTCGACCTGTTCCTGGATCTGTACCTGCCGCGCGGCCCCCGCGACGCCCGCTGGATGCTGTGGATCGAGCTCTGGGCCCGTACGCCGTCGAACGAGTCGCTGCACCAGGCTCAGGAGGAGATGGACCAGGGCTGGCAGGACGACCTGGAGGCGCTGCTGTCCAAGGGCGTGGAGCGCGGCCGGTTCGCACCGCTGGACGTATCGGCGCGCGCCTCCGAACTCCTGGCACTGCTCGACGGGTTGAGCACCCGGGTCGTCCTCGGCCAGCGCGGCAGCGACCACGGCCGCGCACTGGCCGCGGCCCGCTCCGCCGCGGAGCGTCTCATCCCCCGGCCGGCCGACTCATAGGTGCGACGGCTGCCGCGCTGGACGGCGCGGGCGGCGGTCGCGTGGGCCGAGTGCGGGACTCGGTGGCCCCGACCGGCCGCGGTACCAACTCACCTGACTTTCGGGCGCTTCATGCCTTGCCGAACCCGAACACCATGTCGTGCCAGTCCGTGTCGGGCATGCCGTCGTCGAGCGCCTTGCTGATCGTCCGCTCTTCGTAGCTGAAGTGCGATTCCATGATCGCCGCCAATCCGTCGAGTTCGCGCCCGATCGCCTCCAGGGCCGGGCCACGCGATTCGGCAGCTCTGTCGGCGAGTTCGCTCACCCGAGACAGGATCGAGGTGATCAGTCCATGGTCCTCCACGAGATTCGCGACCGTCGCGGCGAGATCCGGGCGTTCCCGTAGCAGCAGGGGCTCTTTTGGATGCGTCCGATGGAGCCGGGTTCGAACACCCTCGGCTCGGTACGCGCCCCCTCACTCGTACATCACGTACTCCGGTCGCGGAGTGAGCGCGAGGACCTCCTTCGGGGTCATCAAGCGGCTCCCCTCCGCGTCCTCCTCGTAGAACAGCTTGAAGCCGGAGTGGACGCCGTCGGGCAGCCGCGCCACCAGCCGGCGCCAGGTGCCCCGCTTCAGTCCCGGCGAGCCGATCCCGTCGACGCTCTTGATCAGCGCGACGCCGGGCTGCGGCCGCAGCGCGGACTCCGCCCGCAGGACGGACTCCGCGACCTGGTGGAAGACCAGCGGCTTCTCCGGCAGGTCGTGCTCCGCCACCAGGCCGGAGAGGTAGCGGGCGACGCGGGTCACCTCCTGCCCGCTGGTGTGCCCGTACTTCCCGCCCGGGACCTCGCCGGGCCCCATCTCCCACTCCGGGTCGAGTGCGATGCCGACATCGGGATGGACCAGCCACTCGCGCAGCGCCCGCACCTCGTCGAGGGGAGCCGCGCGGCCGGGCTGGATGTTCAGCAGGAGCAGCGCACGCCGCTCGCGGGCCATGCCGTGGAAGCGCCGGATCGTGGCGGCCGGTGTCCGCGAACGGTAGGTGCCGTCGCGCCCGGCCGAGGCGTTGGCGACCGTCGCCAGCAGCTCCAGCACCGGCAGCGGCTCGCGCCCGGCGGCGTAGCCGTGCGCCACCTTCTCCACCTCGGCGGCGCGGGCGCGCAGATCGCCTGTGCCGAGTCGGCCGAGCGCCGCCGCACCGGGCACCCCGCAGAAGCCCACCAGCCGGTATCGAGGGAACAACTCCCGCCCACCACGCGGGAGTTCGGGTCGATGCACCCCGTGCCGACCCGGACCGGCGGACGCGGAACGTGACGGGTCCGCGGGGGCGGGACGGGACTGCTCCGCGGAGGCCGAGGGCTTCGAGGACCGGGGCGGCTCCGTCGGCTCCGACGCCCGCGGGGGCGGCGGCGCACCGTTCGCCGGATCGTCCGGCCCGGCCGATTCACCACATCCCGCGAGGAGTCCGAGCCCCGTCGCCACGGTGGCGGCGAGCACCGTCCGGCGACTGGTCCCGCTCGCCCCGTCCGGTCCGCCCTTCGCACTCGCACTCGCACTCGCATCCGCACTGTCGCCCCGGTCCGCCACGTCGCCTCCCGTCCGTGTCACACCCCCCGCATCACGCGCCTGTCCAGAGCGCACCCCACGAAACCGTCGAGTTCGCCCGCCGAACCCGCTCGCCATCTGGCGCAGGACAGAGGAATGCCCGATGACGAGGCGCTCGGGTCGGTCGGATGGCTTGCGCACGCGACGCGTCGAACCGGCCGGCTCTAGGACCGGTCCGACGGGGCAGGGCCGGCGGCCCAGGACGACGTGCCGTGGACGGTGTCGACGGCCTGCACGGCACACCCCATGCGGTCGACGGCGCGGAGCACTTCGCGGCGGGCCCTCTCGCTGTCACCCGGCGGGAAGGCGACACGGAGCTGGTGCCCGTAGGCCGTCTCGTACGTCAGCTGCCAGCCGGGCCCGGTGACGACGAAGTGGTCCTGCCGGTTGCCGTCGTGTGCGTAACCACCGCGGTCCGAGGTGGGGGCGAGCGCGTCGCGCAGGATCCGAAGGCGCTCGGTATAGGGGAGGTTGCCTTCGTCCAGGCGGACGTAGATGTGGTCGCGGTCGATCGCCGCGTCGAACCAGGGGGCGGCTTCCGGTTCGCGGTGCAGGAGTTCGGAGCCGATGCGGCCGCTGACCCACCCGTCGAGAAACGCGGCGGCCCCGCCGTCGAATCGCTCGTAGTCGTCGTCCCGTGACCAGATCACCACCGGCCAGGATTCGGGCGGCCCTTCGGTCAGCCAGCACAACCGCGCCGCGTCGTCGGTCACCGCCCAGGTGAGCAGCCCGCCCGGTTCCGGGAAGAAGGGGTGGGGGTGGTCCTCGGGCCGGCGCTCGCGCAGCGGTCCGAAGTCCTCCAAGAGGTGCGCTTCGAGCCGGACCGGGTTGTCGTCGCCGAACGGAGTGCACAGGCACAGTGCGCCCCAGAAGTCACCGCGGCCGTAGGTCTCGACCAGCTGTTTGTAGTCGTCCGGCAGCCGGGTGCCCAGCGCCCGCTCGGCATCGGCCCAGTCGCCGTGTCCATTGACCGCCTCGGCGGGCGGTGGCACCCGTTCGATGACGCGGGCAAGGGGGCTGTGGGCATCGATCATGCGCACACCTTAGAACCGGCATCCGAGAGGGGCGGCGCCGAGTGTGAGTGCGGCGACGGCGACGCGGAGTGTTCGCCCGTCGTCGGCGATGTGGTCCTGTGACCGCAGGGGGGTTGCTTCCGGTCTCAGAGGGGCCAGAAGGGGTCCGGTGACCACCCGACAAAGACGGTGCGGGGAATGTCGGGTGATCGGGACCGGTGTCGCCCCACGATGGGGACATGGATGACACAACTTTGGTATCCCGCTTCCTCCGCGACGGCTTCGTGAAGTTGGAGGGCGCCGTCGCGCCGCGCGTGGCCGCGGACTGCGCGCGGCTGCTGTGGCGGGAGACGGGCTGCGACCCGCACGATCCGGCGACATGGACGCAGCCGGTGCACTGGGTGGCCGGCATGGCGCAGGGGCCGTTCGCCGCCGCACCCAACTCCCCCTCCCTGCAGCACGCGTACGACCTGCTCGTCGGCGCGGGACGCTGGGAGCCGCGCTACTCGCTGGGCACCTTCCCGCTGCGCTTCCCGCACGAGGAGGAGCCGGACGACGCGGGCTGGCACATCGAGGGGAGCTATCTGCCGGACGGCGAGAGCTGGTACTTCACGAATCTGCGCTCCCGGGGCCGGGCACTGCTGATGCTGTTCCTGTTCAGCGAGGTCGGTGAACAGGACGCCCCGACCCGGATCCGGGTCGGCTCACACCTCGACGTGCCGAAGGTGCTGGAGAAATACGGGGAGGACGGGGCGAGCGGGCTGACCCTCGCGCCCGACCTGGTGGCGGCGTCCGACCACCGGCCGCTCGCCCTCGCCACCGGGTCCCCGGGCGACGTCTTCCTCTGCCATCCGTTCCTGGTGCACTCGGCGCAACCGCACCACGGGGTGCGGCCGCGCTTCATGGCCCAGCCGCCGCTGATGCCGGCCGCGCCGTACGAACTGGAGCGGGCCGACGGCGCCTACTCACCCGTGGAGATCGCGATCCGTCGGGGCCTGGGACGACACACCCCCGGTCCGGACGGGGACGGCACCGGCTGCGGCGCCGGGTAGACATGTTCCGTCCCGTTCCACCGTCACCCGAAGGACGGGGACAGCCGCAGAGCGGGGCTCACCGGCTCCCCGAGATGCCGCCGAGTCCCGGAGGGGTACCGAGGACTCCGGCGATGAAGGCCGCCAACTGCCCTCGCATCTCCTCCCGGGACACGCGCTTGTCGCCGGCCAGGTACTCGACGAGGTCGGCTCGGGTGGCGGCGAGCAGCGCGTGGGCGGTGAAATCGCTGTCGATCGGATGCGGAATCCGCTCCAGCAGGTCCCGAAGCAGGGTGTGCCATCGCTCGTAGTGTTCGGTGCGATAGGGGCTGTCGCTGCCGGTTTGCTCCAGGGCCAGCGCGAGGTGGCGGTTGTCGAGCTTGAAGCACAGGACGGCGTCGAGCAGGGCCGGTACGCGCTGAAGCGGCGGGGCGGCGGGCCCCAGGGGCGGCGGGCCCTCCTCGACGGCGCTTCCGATCGGTTCGAGGCGGGCTTCGTACAGCGCACGGATCAGCCCGGTGCGATCGCCGAAGGCACGGAAGAGCGTCCCCTTGCCGACACCGGCCGCCGCCGCGACGTCGGCCATGGTGACCTCCTCCGGGCTCTGGCAGCGGGCGAAGAGCGTGTCGGCGGCCGCGAGGACGGCCGCCCGGTTTCGCGCCGCGTCCTTGCGCGGTCTGCGCTCGGTCATGGGTCCTCCAGTTGCGATGCGGACCGGCGGTCCGTATCTTCAAGGAAGCGGACCTTCGGTCCGCATCGTCATCGTACGCGACGGAGGACTCATGCCTGCGCACACCTCGCCCGCCGATCTGTACCGCCACGGCCTGAGGCTTCTGCTGGACAAGGACATTCCCGCCTGGGTCGGCCTGTGGGCCGCGGACGGTGTCATGGAGTTCCCCTTCGCTCCCCCGGGCCGGCCCGAGCGACTGGACGGCAGGGAGGCCATCGCCGCCTATATGCGCGACTATCCCGACCACATCGACCTGCACGACTTCCCCGACGTGCGGATCCACCAGACCACCGCCCCCGGGACCATCGTCGTCGAGATGCGGGGCGTGGGCCGGGTGGTGGAGACCGGCGGCCCCTTCGACATGACCTATATCGCCGTCGTGTCCGTCCAGGACGGACGCTTCACCTCCTACCGCGACTACTGGAACCCCCTCGCCGTCCACGCCCCCGGCATGGACTTCACCCGGAGCGACGCCCGATGACCAGTACCGGCACCACCCTCGTCGTCGGCGCCACCGGCACCACCGGCAGCCGTACCGCGAAGCGGCTGACCGCCGCCGGCCACCGCGTCAAGGCCGCCGGCCGCCGCGCCACCCCGGTCGCGGGCGCGGAACCGGTCCGCTTCGACTGGTACGACCCCGCCACCTTCGACGGCGCGCTCAGCGGAGCCGACCGCGCCTATCTCGTCCCGCCCGTGGGGGATCCGGACCCGGCCGCGGTCATGCTGCCCTTCCTCCGCCAGGCCCGCGCCGTCGGCGTCCACCGCGTGGTGCTCCTCAGCTCCTCGGCCGTCCCCGAAGGGGGCCCGGCGGTGGGGGCGGTGCACGGGGCCCTGCCCGGCCTGTTCGAGCAGTGGGCGGTGCTGCGCCCCTCCTGGTTCATGCAGAACTTCACCGGCACACACGGCCACGCCCGCAGCATCCGTGAGGACGGCGTCATCCTGACCGCGGCCGGGACCGGCCGGGTCGGATTCGTCGACGCCGACGACATCGCCGCCGTCGCCGTACACGCCCTGACCGACGACCACGCACCCGACTCCGACCTGATCCTGACCGGGCCGGAGGCGCTCAGCCACGACGACATCGCCACCGTCATCACGGAGGTCACCGGCCGCCCCGTGGCCCACCGCCCCCTGACGTACGAACAGCTGCGGGACCGTCTGGCCGCGCAGCTGCCGCCGGAGTTCGCCGCCCTGCTGGCCGGCATGGACCGTGCCATCGCCGAGGGAGCCGAGGACCGGACCACCGACACCGTCCGGCGACTCACCGGACGCCCGCCGCGCGGTTTCCGGGCGGTCGCCGAACGGGAGCTGGCAGGGGGGACCCGGCCATGACCCGTCGGACAGGACTTAGGATCGGACGGTGAAGCAGAGCGCGATGCTGGCCGGGGCCTTCGACGAGCTGGCCGACAGCTACGATCATCAGCACCACGAGGAGATCGCACGGGCGCTGATCGCATGGGTGGCTCCCGGTGAGGGCGACGCGGTCGCCGACGTGGCGTGCGGAGCGGGAGCCGTCGCCCGGCAGCTCGCGCGGAGCCGGCCCGACACCGCGCCCCCCGTCCTGGCCGTCGACCTGTCTCCCGGAATGGTCGCGGTGGGCCGGGCGCGGGCCGCGGGCCCGGTACGTGACACGGCGATCGACTGGCGGGTCGCCGACGCCGTACCGCTGCCGGTCGCCGATCACTCCCTCGACGTCGTGCTCTGCGCGTCCTCGCTGCACTTCCTGGGGCGCCGGGCCCTGGCCGACTGGCGGCGCGCCCTGCGCCCGGGTGGCCGGGTGGGCTTCACGCTGCCTCTGGCCACGCACTTCCGTCCGTCGGGGCGCTTCTCGGGTCATGTCGCCCGTGACCTGCCGCTGCCCCGGACCGCGCAGGAGGCGAGCGCCTGGGCGGCGGAGTGCGGCTTCACCGAGGTCGATTCCCGCGTCCTCGTCCTCGGTACGCGTCGTGTGGTGATGACCTCGGCCGTGGAGCCAGGCGATCGCTAGGCCGGCGAGCCCCGGCGCGCTGCGGCCAGGGCCTGTCCAACGGGTCATGGCCGGGTCCCCCATCGCTGCGGCGAGGACCTGCGGGGCGGTCCAGATAGCTCGTCCGGCGGCCGTCCCAGGAACGGCGCAGCGGGTCCCGCACCGCCCGGACGCACCACCCGGCCGGGGTGACCACCGCGAAGTACAGCGCGGCCAGGCCCAGGTGCCGCAGCCGCTCAGTCCATCGGGATCGCGGCACGCCAGTCGCCCTCCTCCCGCCACTCGGGCTGGTCCCGCTTGTCCAGCAGGAAGTCGCCGAGGACCAGCAGATCGATCCGGGTGCGCATGAAGCAGGCGTACGCCTCCTCGGCGTCGCGCACGATCGGCTCCCCGCGCACATTGAAGGAGGTGTTCACCAGCACCGGGCAGCCGGTGCGGTCCCGGAAGGCGGTGAGCAGCGCGTGGAACCGCGCATTGCCCTCGGCCGACACGGTCTGCACCCGGGCCGAGCCGTCGACATGGGTGACCGCCGGGATCGTCGAGCGGGGCACCCGCAGCAGGTCCGGCCCCGTGGCGCCTTCGGGCGCGGCCTCGCACTCCCGCCGCCGTGCCGCGGCGACCTGCGCGGTCAGCAGCATGTACGGACTCTCCTGCGTCAGGTCGAACCAGTCCTTGGCGTCCTCCGCGAGGACCGCGGGCGCGAACGGACGGAAGGACTCCCGGAACTTGGTCTTGAGGTTGAGGGTGGACTGCATGGCCGGGTCGCGCGGATCGGCGAGGATCGACCGATTGCCCAGCGCCCGTGGTCCGAACTCCATCCGTCCCTGGAACCAGCCCACCACCCTTCCCTCCGCCAGCTCCGCCGCGACCCGCGCCACCAGCTCCCGCTCCGGCAGCCGTACGGCGGGGTATCCGCCCCGGGTCAGGAACTCCCCGACCTCCCGGTCGCCGTAGCCGGGGCCGAGCAGCGCCCCCGCCATGGCGTCCGTGCCGCGCCCCACGTGTGCGCGGGGCGCTCCGCGGCGGTGCGACTCGGCCAGGGCCGCGCCGAGCGCCCCGCCCGCGTCACCGGCGGCCGGCTGGACCCACAGCTCGTCGCAGACCCCGTCGGCCAGGATCCGGCCGTTGGCCACGCAGTTGAGCGCCACGCCGCCGGCCAGGCACAGCCGTCGCTCGCCGGTGCGTGCCGACGCCGTCCGGGCCAGCCGCAGCATCACCTCCTCGGTGACCTGCTGCACCGAGGCAGCGAGGTCGAACTCCCGCTCCGTGAGCGGGCCTTCCGGTGTCCGGCGCGGCCCGTCGAACAGCTCCTCGAAGGCCCGGCCGACCATGGTCCGCCCGTACTGGAAGGTGAAGTGACGCAGATCCAGACGGAACGAGCCGTCCGGCTTGACGTCGATCAGCCGCTCCCGGATGAGCGGTGCGTAGCGCGGCGTCCCATAGGGCGCCAGGCCCATCAGCTTGTACTCGCCCGAGTCGACCTTGAAGCCGCAGAAGTAGGTGAACGCCGAGTACAGCATGCCGAGCGAGTGCGGAAAGCGCAGTTCCGCGAGCGGGACCAGCTCGGTGCCGCGGCCGTGCCACAGTGTCGTCGTCGCCCACTCCCCCACGCCGTCGACGCACAGCACCGCCGCCGACGGGTACGGGCTCGGGAGGAACGCCGATGCGGCGTGCGAGGCATGGTGCCGGTAGGCCACCACCGGAGGCAGCGGCCGCCCGGGCGCCAGGTCGCGCAGGTGCGCCCGGACGTCGTCCAGTGCCCGCCGCTTCCAGCCGGCCCACTGCGGGAACGCCCGGCGGAACACCGGGAAGCCGTGCGGGGCCGTGGCCAGCCAGGTCGCCGCCACCCGGCGGAACTTCAGTCCCGGGTCCTCGTAGAAGGCCACGGCCGCCAGCTCGTCGAGGCGCAGTCCGGCCTCGCGCAGGCAGAAGGAGACGGCGTGCGAGGGAAAGCCGGGGTCGTGGCGGCGCCGGGTGAACCGCTCCTCCTGCGCCGCCGCGAGCGGGGTGCCGCCGGCCACCAGCGCGGCCGCGCTGTCGTGGTAGTAGGCGGAGATGCCCAGGACCGGGCGGTGCGGCCCGCCGGGGCCCGGGCGTTCGGCGCCCGCACCGCCCTTGCCGCTGCCCATGTCAGAACAGCGGGTAGACGGATGCGTCGTCCTCGGGCTGCGGTCGCAGTCGGGACGGCGGCGGGGCCTGGGCGGCAGGCCGGTCCGGCGGGACGGCGGGCGAGGGCTCGGGGCGGTCGCGGTGCCGCAGCCAGGAGGCGAGGCGGCGGAGCGCCGATTCGGGCGCCGCGCTGCTGTCGTCGGGCATGGATGGGCTCCTCACGCCAGGTCGAGGCGGTCCGCCAGCTGCCGGGCCACCAGGTCGTAGCCCAGGTCGGTGCAGTGCACGCGGTCGATGAACAGCCAGTCCTCCGGCACGGCGGCCTCGGCCAGTGCCACGTTCATGTCCAGGAAGGGCACGTCGAGGCGGGCGCATCCGGCGGCCAGCCGGTCCGCGTAGGCGCGGCCCACCGCCATGGTGGAGATGTCGTTGTGGAACCGGCGGAAGTTGGACACCTCGTCCAGCTCCTCGAAGAGCAGCCGCTCGCGGGGCAGCGGCTGCGCACGCACCCAGGGCGCGAGGGGCTGGAGGACGAAGGTCAGCCGGGCGCCCAGGGCGCTGGCGAGCGACCTCCATCCTCCGAGGTGGCGGAGGGTCAGTTCGGTTGCGTGCGCCACTCGTCGGTCCGGCGGCGGGACGACGTCGGGGGCGGGTCCGCAGTCGAAGAACGCGCCGTGCCGGCCCTGCTGCTCCTCGGGCAGCCGGCTGAGCACCAGGTTGTTGACGCCGGAGAGCAGCACGATGTCCTCGACCGGCGGGAGTTCGTGCTGGAACAGGGTGAACAGCAGGAGCTCCTGGGCAGAGTTGTGGCTCTGCCCGGCGATGTTCAGCCAGGGCAGCCGGGGTGCGTGGGTGTTCCACAGCCGCGCGGTGATGGTGGCCGCGTCACCGGTGGCGCCCACGCCGAAGACCGCGGAACTGCCCGCGAGCACCCGTACCGGGCCGTCGGGGCGGTCGTCGCCGACCGTCGCCCGGAGCCCGTCGGGCCCCGGGGTGACCCGGAAACCGTGCCGGTCGGTGGTGTAGACGGGGGTCTTCTCATTGCCGTACTGGAAGTACCCCAGATAGGGCTGGTCCTCCAGGACGAAGGTGTAGTGCTCCATGTGCGGGGTGAACTCGGCGCGGGGTGACGTCATCGGCGAAGGGGCTCCCGTCGGTGCGCGGTGGGTGGCTGTGGTGCCTTCCGTGGTGACCGGGCGTCCGGCCGTGCGTGGGTGCGGACCGTGCGCACGGCGTGTGTGGGGTGGGCGGTGTGCGCTCAGCGGGCCGGCACCGGGGGTGGTGGCTCGGGCAGGGAGCCGGGGCGGTCCTCGCGGATGAGGTCGGCGTTGATGGCCATGCCGGCCAGGCCTCCGCTGGCGGCGGCCATCGCGGCCTGCTGCATGTTCCGGCCGAGGTCCCCGGCCACGTACAGCCGGGGCAGGCTGGTGCGGCCGCGCTCGTCGGTCTGCACGGACTCCAGGTCCGGGGCCTGCAGCCAGGGGCGCAGCGGGGCCACCCGGGGCTCGATGTCCAGGTGCAGGAAGAGCGCCCCGTAACTCGCGGACCGGCCGTCCTCGAAGAAGACCTCGACGCCCTCGGGATGCGGCTTCACCTCGCCGACCCCGTGGGTGACGACGGGCACGCCGGCCGCGGTGAGCCGGTCGCGCTCGTCCTGGGGCAGCTCGCGCCGGTCGGTGAGGTAGGTGATGCTGTCGGACCACACCGTCAGGGTCGCGGCCAGGCACTCGCTGGGCACGGTCCCCCCGTACACGGCGAAGCTGCGTGTCCGTACCTCCCAGGCGTGGCAGTACGGACACTCCAGGACCGTCTTGCCCCACAGGTCCGCCAGACCCGGGACCGGCGGCAGCACCGAGCGCACACCGGCCGCGTACAGCAGGGTGCGGGTGCGGAAGGTGCCGGACTCCTTGGTGGTGACCACCACATGGTCGCCGTCGGGCTCGGCCGACACCACCTCGTCGTCGCGGAACGTCACGTCGTACGCGGCGAGTTGGGCGCGGGAGCGGGCTCGGAAGTCCGCGATCGTCGCCCCGTCGTTGGTGAGGACGTTGTGCATGACGCCGGCCGCCATGTTGCGGGCGTCGCCCGAGTCGATCAGCAGCACCCGGCGGCGTGAACGCCCCAGGTAGAGCGCCCCGTTGAGGCCGGCCGGGCCGCCTCCGACGATCACCGTGTCGTAGAGCTGTGTGTCCAAGGGTCATCCTTCGTCGAGAGGGTCGTGGTGCGGGGGTGGATCGGACGGCGGCGGGTCGGACGACGGTGGGGGTGGTGCGCCGGGCGCGGGTTCGGTGGGCGCGGGCCGGTCACCGGGCGCGGAGTGGTCCCCGCGCAGGGGCGCGAGCAGCAGCAGGGCCCCCGCGGCCAGGACGGCCCCGCACACCACGAACACCGCGGGCACGGACAGGGCTTCGGCGAGCAGTCCGCCGAGGGTCGCACCGACCGGCATGGCGCCCCATGCGCACAGCCGGGACACGCTCATCACCCGGCCCTGGAGGTCTTCCGGGGTGAGCCGCTGGCGCAGCGACATCACGGGGATGTTCCAGCCCATCATGAAGACGCCGTTGGCGGCGAGCGCCAGCGCGGCCAGGACCGGGTGGCGGACCAGGCCCAGCGCGGTGTAGGCGGCTCCGGACGCCACCAGGGACCACCGGGCCAGCCGCACGGTGGGCAGCAGGGCGGCGGCCCGGGGCGCCAGCCAGCTGCCCGCGACGGCGCCCAGCGACCCGGCGGCGAGCAGCAGCCCGTACCCGGTCTCGCTCAGCCCGAGAGTACGGTCGCTCAGCAGCACCAGCATCGAGAAGGTCGCCGAGAACACCAGGCCGTACAGGGCGCTCGCGGCCAGTGTGAGCCGCAGGGTTCGGTCGGCCAGGACGAAGCCGAGCCCCTTGCGGATGTCGCGCAGCACTCCGCCGCCCGCCCCGCCCGGTGCCGCCTCGCGGCCGGGACGGACGAGCGGGGCGAGGCCGCACAGCAGCAGCGCGGCCAGCGCGTAGAGCACCCCGCCGGTGGCCAGTGCCGCGGCGGCGGTCAGTCCCACCAGCAGGCCCGCCACGGGCGGTCCGGCCGTTTCGTTGAGCACGATCTGCGCTGCCATCAGCCGCCCGTTGGCGCGCTCCAGGTGCCGCTCGTCGACCAGGCGCGGCAGCATCGCGGGCGCCGCGGTGTCGGCGAGGGTCTCGGCGATGCCCAGCAGGAACGCCAGCGCGTACAGCAGGGCCAGCGGGCGGTCGTCGGCGAGCACCAGGGCCACGCCGAGCAGGGCCGCCGCGCGGACGAGATTGCTGCCCAGCACGATCCGGCGCCGGTCCACCCGGTCCGCCAGGACGCCCGCGGGGAGCGCGAACAGCAGCCAGGGCAGCATGTTGACGGCGGTCAGTCCGGCGACCGCCGCCGGGTCGGGGTGGTGCGCGACCACCAGCAGCGGCAGCAGGGTGCGGGTGACGCCGTCGCCCGCGTTGGAGGCGGCCGTCGAAGCCCACAGCCAGCGGAACGGACGGCCCAGGTCCGCGCGGCGGGCCGGGCGGGTCCCGGACCGGGCGGTACTAGTCAACGGCGCTCCCCTCGGGCCACGTGCGCAGGCCCAGCAGCCGCTCGCCCAGTTCGGTCAGCGTCGCCGGCCCGTACAGCTCGGCCTCGTCCTTGCGCGCCCCGCCTTCCGGCGGGTGCGGCGGGATCCGCTCCCGCCAGAACCGCACCCGGGCCTCGCGGAGGTCGGCGTTCTCCTGCCAGGCGGGTGCCATGGTCAGGTACTGGGCCATCCGCACCCGGTCCTCGGAGACGTTGGGGTGCACCCCGTGCGGCAGCAGACTGTTGAAGATGATCAGGTCGCCGGGCGCGACCTCCGGCGTGGTGATGGCGTAGCCGGTGATGTCCGGCGTGCCCGGGTCGCGGTCGGCGGGCTGGCCACTCACCCACTTGTCCCACTCGGTGAAGATCTCCGGCACGCACTGGAACCCCCCGATCTCCTCGTCGCCGTGGGTCAGCGAGAGCACCGCCTGGCAGCTCACCGGCAGCGGGTCGGTGGAGGTGTCCACGTCCCAGTGGATGAAGCCGTCGAAGGCGCGCGGCCCCCGGTTGGGCGGGTTGACGTTGGCGAAGTCGATGGTGACCCACAGGTCGGTGCGGTCCCAGATGTCGGCGAAGGCCCCGTACACCCGGGGGGTCTGCCGGACGTCCCACTGGGCCTGGTGGTTGTACATCTCGACCAGCCCGCTGTGGCCCGGCAGCCGGTCGTTGCCGGTGTGCGGCGAGGTCCAGGTCGAGGGGGCCTCGGGGCGCATGTCGAGGAAGGAGTACAGGCCGTCGGTGAGGGCGGCCACCGTCTCCGGCGCCACTGCCTGACGCACGATCACATAGCCTTGGGTGATCCATTGTTGCCAGTCCGCGGGGGACAGGACGCGCAGTGGTTCCGTCTTGTGGATGTCTCGCAGTTGGATGGCGGCCACGGGCACTCTCCAGGGACACGACGCCTGCACAGGATCGGGTGGGACGGGCCGGCCCCGACATGTCCGATTCGGCCAACCTTCGCCCGGTCGGGTGTCGAGGGGTACGGGTACGGGGCGCTGGACGGGGCTGGGGCGGGGGTCACTCGATGATCAGGCGGCGTTCGGGCAGCACCACGGCGTCCAGTTCGGTCTCGGTGAGCAACTCCAGTGCCTCGTCGAGGTGGTTGAGGAGGGGGCGGCCGCCGCCGTTGGCACTGGTGTTGATCAGCACGGGCAGCCCCGTGCGGGCGGCGACCGCATGGCACAACCGGTGCAGCAGGGGCTGGGCGTCGGGCCGTACGGTCTGCAGGCGGGCCGTGCCGTCGATGTGCCGCGCCTCGGCGAGCTGCCGGGCCCGGTCGGGCCGCACCCGCACCGCGAACAGCATGGTCTCGGTGTGGTCCAGGGGGCCGGTGAAGTACTGGTCGGCCACCTCCTCCGGGCAGATCGGCGCGACCGGGCGGAACCACTCCCGGTGCTTGATCGTCTGGGAGACGTACCGGCGGGCGCCGCTCCAGTGCGCCGAGACCAGCAGCGAACGGTGGCCCAGCGCCCGCGGCCCGGTCTCCAGGCCGCCCTCCAGCCAGGCCACGCAGCGCCGGACGGCCAGCAGCTCGGCGACGGTCTGGAGGAACTCCTCCTCGTCGGCCGGGCGGTGCGGGGACAACCCGAGGCCGGCCAGACGCCGTGCCAGGCCGCCGGGTGGGGCCGTGTCGTCGCCGTCCACCGTGTCCAGGCCCGCCAGCGGCGGTCCGGCGTAGGCCAGCGACGTGGAGCGCGCGCGGCTGCGCAGGGCCGGACGGTCGGCCGGGTCGGCGACGGCCAGCGCCGCGCCCAGTGCGATCCCCGAATCGTCGCAGCAGGTCGGGATGGACACCCGGGTGAACTGGCCGCACTCGGCGAGGCGGCTGTTGGCGGTGATGTTGAGCGCGCAGCCGCCCGCGTAGCAGAGCGTGGTGTAGCTGGGGAAGCGCCGGCTGACGCCGGTGACCAGTCGCGTCAGGTCCCGCTCCACGGCGGTCTGCAAGGTGGCCGCCAGGTCCCTGCAGACGCGCTCGTCGGGGGAGGTCCCGACCACGGTCGTCCGGCCGTCCGCGGTGCGGATCTCGTCGGGGAAGACCGAGCCGAAGGAGTGCACCACGTCGTCGTCCGAGGAGTCGGCGAGGCCCGCGTCCAGATATCCGCCGCTGTCCGGGTCGTACTCCCACCAGGTGTCGGCGTAGCGCAGGGCGGTGCCGGTCAGCAGATCCTCGTCGAGCGGCTCGAAGAGGTCCGGCGAGGCGCGGCGGACGGACTGCGGGACGAGCATGGCGTGCAGCACCGGCAGCAGGGCGGCGTCGCTCTCCCCGGTGGCCGTCAGCCCGAGCAGCTTGCCGGTGTCGAACTGGCTGCCGTGGACGCGCCGCGCGAGGGCCTCGTAGACCAGGCCGAAGCGCGGGCCGGTGCGGTTGGTGAAGGACATCACCGGAGTCAGCTGGTCGCCGTCGCCGAGGCAGACCATGCCGCACTCGGCGTAGTTGGCGGTTCCGTCCAGGGCCAGCACCAGGGCCTTGCGGGCTCCGGAGGTGTAGTAGGCGAGCGCGGCGTGCGCGTAGTGGTGGCGCACCGCGGTCAGCGTGATGTCGCCGAACCCCTTGGCCAGCGGCCAGTCCAGGGGTTTGATCACCCGGGTGACCGCGTCGGCGAGTCCGGTGCCGCCGGTGGCCGTCCAGCGGGCGTCCTCGTTGACGAGCTCGACCAGCGCCGGGGGCAGCACCTGGCACATCGGCGTGTACCAGTCGGCCACGGCGATCCCGGTCACCGGGCCGGCCGCCCGCTCCCGAAGCTCCGCCAGCCACTCGGCGGCGGCCCGCGGGAAGTCGCCGTTGCCGCCGCACACATGACGCAGCCCCAGCCGGCGCTCGGCCTCGATGACGCGGTAGCCGCCCGCGTCGGTGAGCGCGGCACCCGCGTCATGGCCGAAGTGCATCCCAATCGTTGCCATGGAACCAGTCACCCTTCCTCGGCCCGGAGGAGAGTCGCGGGGCCGGGTCGTGGATCGGCAGCCCGCCTCGCGAGGGGGCGGGCCGTTGCGGAGAGCATCGGGAAGGGACCGGGTCAGGACAGGGTGGCGAGGCCCTGGGCGTGATGGCGCTCCAGGAGGCCCTGCACCACCTCGCGCATGTAGGCGCAGTAGCCGGGCGACATCAGCTGGATCGAGCCGTTCTCCTCCTCCAGCGCTCCGGCGGAGCCGCCCGAGCAGGTGCCCTGGAGTTCGCAGCCCTGGCAGCCGGGGCCGTTGGTGTAGGCCCGCATGCCGTAGTCCTGGTAGGCGGGAGAGGAGAAGATGCCGCGCCAGTCGTCGATGGTGCCGAGCTTGCGGGCGGTGGCCTTGCAGGCGAAGACGCTGCCGTTGGGCTCGATGGAGAGCTGGCGGCCGACCGCCGGGCAGGTCTTGTAGTCGGCCTGCTCGGCCCACTTGGCCTCGTCGATGATCATCTGGAAGGTCTGGTACCAGTAGCCGCTGAGCTGCACACCGCGCTCGCGCCCGTAGTCGACGGCGGCCAGCAGCCGCTGCGCCACGTCGTGCGGACTGTGCTGCTGGAAGAACTCCCTGGCCTGGAACGACACGATGACGTCCAGGGCGTCCAGACCGGCCTCGGCGACGAAGTCGATGAGCTGGGTGCCCCACTTGTCCCAGGTGTACTGGGAGAGCACCGAGGTGATGCTGACCGGGACGCCCGCGCCCTTCATGTCGAGGATCGCCTTGCGGACCACGGCCCACGGGGTGCGCTGCTGCTGTCCGCCGCGGAACTCGCCGGTCTCCGGGACCAGGTAGTCGATGGAGACGGTGGTGTCGACACGGTGCCTGGCGAGCGCCGCCAGCAGCTCGTCGTCGATGCGGGAGCCGTTGCTGGTCAGGTCGTAGGAGAGGGTGACCCCGTCGTAGCGGTCGCCGAACGTGCGCAGCACGTGCAGGATCGTGCCCCGCGCCAGGGTGGGCTCGCCGCCGAAGAACGACACCGTCAGATGGCCGCCTCCGTTGGCCTTGCGCAGCTCGATGGCTTCCTTGATGGTCTTCTCGGCGACCTCGCGCGACATGTGCATCGAGGGGTTGCGGCCCTCGTCGGCGCCGTGGTTCCAGTCGCCCTTGGCGAGCGTGGGGCCCGAGTCCTGGCGGAGCGGGCCGGCGTCGTCGCGCGAGCGGCGCAGTTCGACCAGGACCGGACCGGGTTTCACCGACTCGCCGGAGGTGTTGCGCTCCTCGACGCCACCGTCGAAGTTGTACGCGAAGCAGCCCTGGCAGGAGAAGTTGCAGGCGTTGGTGAGCACGAGCTGGATGGAGGAGTGGAACACGCCGCTGCCCAGTGCGCTCTGCCGGCTCTCCAGCAGACCGTCGATCTCCCTGGCCTCGTCGTGCCCGGCCTCGACGAGGAACCGGGCGGTGAGGAGGTCGCGCAGTGAGTCGTCGTCGGCCCGCTTCCTCAGCTGGTCCCAACTGAGGCCCTGGGAGGCCTCTTTGAGGAGTTCGACGATATCCCGGTCGATCAGTCGCGCATTTCCGAAGAGTGAATGAAAGGCCATGGTCCGCTCGTCGCCCTCGTAGGAGCCGAGCCGGCCCCCGAACGACGTGAAATCCCGGTCGCCCGCGGCACGTAGGGTGCGGACGTAGCGCGAGGACTGGTACATCGAATTCTGCATGGTGAAGATTTCTCCCTGCGTCTTACGACTTTCCGACCCGGCGTAGGGCGCGGCGCCCCCGGGCGCACGGCGTACGGCACGGCGTCGGTGAAGGGGATTTCGGCGCGGGGCCGTTGGGCGCGGACCGGTCCCGGACCTGGGTCCGGCCCGCGCGACAGACCGGGGCCCGGCCGGTGGGCGGGGCCCCGGGAACCTCAGCCCTTAGGCCGACGCACCCTCTTTCCGCTGCTCAGCGGAGGCCGAGACGACCTCCGCCTGCTTGCGGGCGGGTGTGATGGTCGGGGCGTTGCCCTTGTCCGGCGACACGAACGCGCACGGGCGGGACGACGCGGTGACCGCGGGGCGGGCGACCTTCTTGACTTCGGCCATCTGGCCTCCTCAGTAAGTGCGACTCACAACGCGCCCACTGAAGCAGAAGAAATGAACGCTCGATAAGACTGCTACCGGTCATGCTCGGAAAAACACCTCGATCACATTTACCAACACTTTCCGAGCGTTCCGCAGAGAATCGATCTTTCGACATTCGGCGGGTGCTGCGCTGAGCGGCCAATTCGCCCGCACGCCCGCGTGATCCCATGCGGCCGGGAGCGTCGCCGGGCGCACTTCGATTTCCTTTGCGCGGGATGAGATCCGGCCAGAAGCGGGGTGGGACGGCGTACGGCCGGGCCGGACCGGCGGTGCCCGGCGCGGTGACACGGCGTGCGGCCCCCGCCACCGCCCGCAGCGTTCCGCGAAGTGGCGGGCGGCCGGCCGGGCGTCCCCTCGTGACCGGGCGCATACGGAACGCAGCTGCTTTGACCGCGCCGGGGTGGCGTGCCTACGCTCGGAAGGGACGTCGTTGAGAGTGCAACATCGATTGCCGCGACGTCAGCGGAGCAGGTCGGAGTCCTGCGAAGTCGCCCCGCCGGTGCGGCCGGGCCGCGCGCGTTGCCGGCGCACGGCGGTGGGGCCGGAGAACTCCACATCGATACGCCGATGACCTCGGTACGCCGACGCATCGGCCACGCACCACCCCCGAGAGGGGACGACCATGCGCGCGAAGACCAGAACCCATCGCATCATCGCAGCACTGTGCACAGTGCCCTTCCTCGTGTTCGCCGGCGCCGGCGCCGCGAGCGCGGCTGCGGCCACCGCACCGGCGGCCGCCACCTCCCACGTCCAGAACCACGACTGGCGTTGTGACTACTGGACCTGGGACGACTGGGACTGCGACGCCTACTACGGACACGGCTACCACGGCCTCAGCTACGGCTTCTACGACCACGGATTCGGCTACGGCGGCCACGGCTACGGTGGCGGATACGGCGGCGGCCACGGTGGCGGATACGGCGGTGGCGGTCACGGCTACGGTGGCGGCGGTCACGGATTCGGTGGCGGATTCGGTGGCGGCGGCCACGGCGGCGGTCACGGCTGATCGACCGGCCGCGGAAGCACCGACGGCCCTTCACACAGGGGACCTGCCCGCAACGGGCGGGTCCCCCTTCCGCGCGCGGGATCGGGCCGGCGGGATCCGGTCCGCGCCGATGACCGCCGGCTTCACGCCCGGGGCCGCGTCCCGGTCCACCGGATCAGGAAAGCGTCAACATCGTCGGGCTCGCGCACGCTCCCGCCGGGCCTGCTGTGACCATGCGACACAACCCATGTCCGCTCGGCCGCCCGAGATCCGCTCGCAGTACCAGGCGTCGTGGGTCCCCGTGCAGGACCGGTGAGGCAGGGGCCTTCGGTGGCGCCGAGGGTGGTCGCGGCCGATACGCCAGGCGTACGGCCAGGAAAGCTCAAGGTGTTTCTCGGAGCGGCGCCCGGGGTCGGCAAGACCTACCGGATGCTGGACGAGGGGCGCCGTCGTGCCCGTCGCGGCACCGACGTGGTGGTGGCGTACGCCGAGTGCCACGGCCGGCCGCACACCGAGGAGCAGCTCCAGGGGCTGGAGCTACTGCCCAGGACGCGGCGCGAGTACCGGGGCAGTACGTTCACCGAGCTGGATCTCGACGGCGTCCTGGCCCGCCGTCCCGAGGTCGCGCTCGTCGACGAGCTGCCGCACACCAACGTCCCCGGGGGCCGCAACGCCAAGCGCTGGCAGGACATCGAAGAGCTGCTCGCCGCCGGGATCGACGTCGTCACCACCGTCAACGTCCAGCACCTCGAATCGCTCAACGACGTCGTGGAGAAGATCACCGGCGTCCCGCAGCGGGAGACCGTCCCCGACGAGGTCGTGCGCCGCGCCCACCAGATCGAACTCGTCGACATGCCCGCCGAGGCGCTGCGCCGGCGGATGGCGCACGGCAACATCTACCAGCCGGAGAAGGTCGACGCCGCGCTCGCGCACTACTTCCGGGTCGGCAACCTGACGGCCCTGCGGGAACTCGCGCTCCTGTGGGTGGCCGGGCGGGTGGACGAGACCCTGCAGAAGTACCGTTCCGAGCACGGCATCGGCACCGTGTGGGAGACCCGCGAACGCGTCGTGGTGGCGCTGACCGGCGGCCCGGCGGGCGAAACGCTGATCCGCCGGGCGGAACGGATCGCGGACCGGTCCTCCGCCGGCGGTCTGCTGGCCGTCCATGGCGATGAAGATGTCCGGGGCGTACGCGGAAAGGAGGCTCCAGTCGAGGGCGGCGAGCCCGTTCGTCCTCGTTCCACCGCCCGGCGCCGGCCTCGGGCTCCTCGGATCAGAACTGCAGGGCGTCGGACGCGGAGGTCTGCCAGTAGGTCACCGAGGCGTTGTCGTCCTTGTGCGTCTGCGCGGGCAGACTGAGCGTCAGGGGCGCGCCGACCGAACCGGAGCCGCTGCGCGGCGTGAAGTAGACCGTCAGCTTCCGGGCGGTGCGGCCATGGGTGTCCCCACCCGCCTCGCCGCTGAGCAGGACCGACGCATAGGCGGACCGGCCCGGTGCGAGGGTCACCACGGCTTGCGGCTTGCTGTCGTCGTTGACCTGGGTGGCGGACTGGTCGTCGTCGAAGCGCAGCAAGGGCGCGAAATAGGCGCTGCAGGGGCGGGAGCCCTTGTTGGTGACCGTCAGCAGCAGGTGGTTGATCGGGCGCGGAACCTTGGTGACCGTGGCCGTCACGTTGCCTCCCGTGCAGGCATCGGACGAGCCGGCTCCGCGGCCGGGGGCCTTTCCGCCGTCCGAGGGCTGCGGAGCGGAGGGGTTCTTCTCGGCGCCGGAGGCCGAGCCGCTGCCACTGCCGCCGCTGTTGCCATGGCCGCCACTGTCGCCGTCGCTGTTGCCGCTGCCGTCGGCCTTGTCCCCCGGGCGCGCCGTGGCGCCGTCGGCGGCGGCCTTCGCCGGGGAGCGGCCGTCGGACGACGAACCCTGGCAGGCGGTCAGGGACATCGCGGCGAGCAGGGCGGCGGCCGCGGCGACGGCGGTACGGGGACGAACGCGAAGCATGATGAAGGGTGTTCCTTTCGCTCCACGGTGGTGGAGGTGGTCGTTCCACAGGGGTGGAGGTGGGTCCGGACGTGTCTGGGTGTGGGTGGGGGATGGATCCGTGTGCTTGCGACGGCTCTGTCCCCACGGGGCGAGGTCGCCGGGTCTCAGTTCTGGTCGAGCAGCGAGATGACGACCACTGCGACACAGACGATCAACACGGCGACGGCGAGAACATCGCTGAGGCAGGGGCGGGTTCGCATCGGGTCTCCCGTCTCGGTGGTACCGCGTCCAGCCTGCGGGCTGCTCGCCGGCGCGCCAACGGATCCTGGACAATGAGAGAAGCTGGAACGCCGACAGTGGGTTTGACCTGGGGAAACGACCATTCCCTGGAACACCGTCCTGGAACGGCGGAACGAACAGGGGATCAGGGTGGCCACAGAGACAGCGGACTTCGCGCACCTGCTGCGCCGACTCAAGGAGCGCTCCGGACGCAGCTACGGCGCCCTCGCCGGGCAGTTGCACTTAAGCGTGTCCACGCTGCACCGCTACTGCAACGGCGACGCCGTACCGCTGGACTTCGCCCCCGTCGAACGCCTCGCCAGGCTGTGCGGGGCGAACCGCGAGGAGATGGTGGAGCTGCACCGGCAGTGGATCATCGCGGACGAGGGACGCCGCCGCGGGCGCTCGGCCCCGGCCCCGACACCGGCCCCGCCCGCCCCCGTCGGCCCCGACACCTCCGACGCGGGTGCGGATGCAGGTGTAGATGCAGGTACTGACGCCGACCCAGCGCCCGACGCCACACCCCCCACCACCCCTTCCGCGGAGAGCGCCACCGCGGCCACCGCCGCCGCCCCCACCCGCAAGCGGCTCCGTTTCGCCCTCGCCGCCCTCGCCCTGGTCTCCCTCGCCGTACCGGCGGCGCTGGCCCTGGAGCAAGCCCCGGCGGAGGACGCCCGCCGGGAGGCGCGTGGCGCCGCGCGCCTCCCGGCCGCCGGCGATCATCCCCTCCGCACATCCGAGAACACCCCCACCCCCGCCCCTTCCGCCGCGAAGGACTCCCCCGCACCCGGAGTCAAGGGCGAGCACGGCCCCTCCGCGTCGGGCCGCCCGAAAGCTCCCGACGCGAGCCGCATGCCCACCGGTGACAAGGGGAAGAGGGACGGCTCCGCACCGCAGGTCGGCGTCAGCTCGTACAACTGGGACGGGCCCTGCGGCGTCTACTACCTGCTCCAGCAGCAGCCGGAGCACGTCCCGCCGCCGCCACCGCCGCAGGACGCCCGCGGCTGGTCGCGTGCCCTGGGCGGCGTGGACGGCGGACATCTGCGGCTCCAGCTCACGGCGACCGGCAGCACGGACGAGGCGGTCGTCCTCACCTCGCTGCACGTCCGTGTGGTGGGCAAGCGTGCCGCGCTCCCCTGGCCCGTGTATTCGATGGGCGAAGGCTGTGGTGGCGGGGTCACCCCGCAGAGCTTCGACATCGACCTGGACTCCGACCGGCCGACGACGAGACCCGTGGCCGGCCAGGACGGCGACATCGAGGTCCCCGCGAAGGACTTCCCCTTCAAGGTCTCCACCCAGGATCCGCAGGTGTTCAACCTGGACCTGCACACCGAGGGCCACGACGTCAGCTGGTATCTGGAACTCGGCTGGAGCAGCGGCGACCGGCGGGGAACCGTGCGCGTCGACGACGGCGGAAAGCCGTTCCGCACCAGCGCCGTCGACGGCCGTGACCACTTCTCCTACTGGCCCGACAAGTACAAGTGGGTGCCCGAGTAGGCGGCATACGGAATCATCGTTCGCCTTTTCTTCATGTGCCGGCTGCGGTCGGGGTCGCCCGGCTGCTTCTAAGGTTGCGCCGTGCCGCCCCCCGAACGCTCGTCACTTCTGTCCGGAGGACAGTCATGACCGCAGTCAAGGCACCCAAGCGCCGCCGCCGTCCCCTCACCGCACTGGCCGGGGCGATGGCCCTCGCCGTCACCTCGATCGGGCTGTGGGCCACGACCGAGTCCACCGCGTCGGCCGTCGGGCTGCCGGCGCCCGATCACGTCGTGGTCGTGGTGATGGAGAACCACGCCTACTCCCAGGTGATCGGCAGCGCCGGCGCGCCGTACATCAACAACACCCTCAAGGCGGGTGGCGCCAACCTCACCCAGTCCTTCGCCCTCACCCACCCCAGCGAGCCGAACTACTACCAGCTGTTCTCGGGCTCCAATCAGGGCCGCACCGACGACAGCTGCGTCCCCGTCGGTTCCCTCAGCGCACCGAACCTCGGCTCCGAGCTGATCGCCGCCGGCAAGACCTGGGCCAGCTACAACGAGGGCCTGCCGAGCCAGGGTTCAACCGTCTGCAGCAGCGGCCAGTACGCGCAGAAGCACAACCCGTGGTTCGGCTTCTCCAACGTGCCGACCAGCACCGCGAAGACCATGACGCAGTTCCCGACCGACTACTCCACCCTCCCCAAGGTCTCCTTCGTCGTGCCGAACCTGTGCAACGACATGCACGACTGCTCGGTGTCCACCGGCGACTCCTGGATCCAGAACAACCTGGGCGCGTACGCGACCTGGGCGCAGACGCACAACAGCGTCCTGGTCGTCACCTTCGACGAGGACAACAAGCAGTCGGGCAACCGCATCCCCACCGTCTTCTACGGAGCACACGTCGCCCCCGGCAGCTCCACCAGCACCACCTACAACCACTACAACGTCCTGCGCACCCTGGAGGACCTGGCCGGTCTGACCACGCACGCCGGCAACGCCGCCTCCGCCTCCGACATCACCGGCATCTGGAACTGACGCCGGTGTATCTCGCGGACTCCCGCAGCGCCGCGCCCGCCGTCGCCCCGGACACCCGTCCGGGGCGACGGCCCGCCGTGCCCGGCACCGTCCTGGCCCTCGGCGCGGTCAGCCTGATCACCGACGTCTCCTCGGAGATGGTCACCGCCGTCCTCCCGCTCTATGTGGTCGCGACCCTCGGCCTGTCGCCGCTCGGCTTCGGGCTGCTGGACGGCATCAACAACGGCGTCGGCGCGCTGGTCCGGCTCGCCGGCGGCCACCTCTCGGACCGCGGCGGCCGGCGGCACAAGGTGGTGGCGGGGCTCGGATACGGGCTCTCCGCCGTGTGCAAACCGCTGTTCCTGTTCGCCCACGGCCTCCCCGTGATCAGCGCCGTACTCGCCGCCGACCGCACCGGCAAGGGCCTGCGCACCGCGCCCCGGGACGCGATGATCTCGCTGGCCACCCGGCCCGAGCACCGAGGCAGGGCGTTCGGCGTGCACCGCGCCATGGACACCACCGGCGCCCTGCTAGGGCCGCTGGTGGCCTTCGCCGTGCTCCGGGCGGCGGTCGACGGCTACGACGCGGTCTTCGCGGTCAGCGGCTGCATCGCCGCACTCGGGGTCCTCGTACTGGTGCTCTTCGTACCCCGGAGGATCACTGCGGAGGCCGTTCCGGGCCCGAGGACCGCTCCGGAGGCCGTCCGGGCGTCCCGCGGCGGATCCGGTCCCACGCTGCGCGACTCGCTCGCGCTGCTGCGCCGGCCCGGCCTGCGCCGGCTCACCCTGTGTGCCGCCCTGCTCGGGCTCACCACCGTCAGCGACTCGTTCCTCTACCTGCTCCTCCAGCGCGAGATGCAGGTGCCCGCCCATATGTTCCCGCTGTTGCCGCTCGGTACGGCCGCCGTCTTCCTGCTGCTCGCCATTCCGCTGGGCACGTCCGCGGACCGTGTCGGCCGCGGTCGGCTCTTCCTGGCAGGACACGGCCTCCTGCTGCTCGGCTACGGTCTGCTGCTCTCCCCCGTCCGCGGCGCCCCGGTCGCGGTCACGGTCGCCGTCCTGGTGCTGCACGGTGCCTTCTACGCGGCGACCGACGGGGTACTGGCGGCCGCCACCGCAGGCGCCGTGCCCGCCGAGCACCAGGGTGCCGGGCAAGCACTGGTGGGCACCGGCCAGGCCCTGGCCCGGTTCACCTGCTCACTCGCCTTCGGCGCCGCCTGGAGCCTGTGGGGCGGACGAACCGCCCTCGCCGTCACAGCCGCCGCCCTGGCGGTCAGCGCCGTCGCGGCCTGGGCTGTGCTGCGTACGACCGGTGAGACGCCGGATGAGACGACCGGAGGTGCCGAATGACCCGAACCGCCCGCCTCGCGATACTGCTGGTCGCCGTACTCCTGCTGGGGACGGCCGGCACCGCGGCGGTCCTGCGCGCCGCCGAGCGGTCCGGCGAACGCGACCAGGAGCAGGCGGGTGGCCCGCCCGTGCGGACCGGCACCGTCTCGCTCCGGGCGACCGCTCCCCACCGCCGGCTGCTGGTCCGCAACCTGGCCTGGGGACCGCACCGCGACGAGATCGCCACCGCGCCCGCCGACCGGCCGAACGGGCCGCGCACCGTCTCCGGTGTCAAGTGCCTGCGCTTCCACGCGGCCGCCGGCACCGGCATCTGCCTGCAGGCCGTGCACCACGCGCTGGACGACACCTATCGGGCCGTCGTCCTCGACTCCCACTTGCGCCCGCGTCATGATTTCCCGGCGGCCGGCATCCCCACCCGGGCCCGTGTCGCACCCTCCGGCCATCTCGTCGCATGGACGGTGTTCGTCAGCGGGGACTCCTACGCGGGCACCAAGTTCTCCACCCGCACCGCCATCGTCGACACCCGCACCTGGGCGATCGACGACAACCTGGAGTCCTTCGCCGTCACCAAGGACGGCCGGCCCTACCGCGCCTCCGACATCAACATCTGGGGCGTCACCTTCGCCGACGACAACCGCTTCTACGCCACCCTCGCGACCCGCGGTCAGACCCACCTCGTCCAGGGGGACGTCACCACCCGCACCCTCACCACCCTGCACCGGAACGTCGAATGCCCCTCGCTCTCCCCCGACGGCAGCCGGATCGCCTACAAGAAGCGCGTCGCGGGAGCCTCACCCGACGCACCGTGGCGGCTGTACGTACTCGACCTGCGCAGCATGTCCGAGACCGCCACGGCCGAACAGCGCAACATCGACGACCAGGCGCTCTGGACCGATGACTCCACCCTCGTCTACGCCCTCCCCGGCGACTACGGCTCGGACCTGTGGACCGTCCCTGCCGACGGGGGTGGCCGGGCCCGGCGCCTGATGGCCTCCGCCCTGGCTCCGGCGTATCTGCGCTGACCGATGGACCGCCCTCCGGCCCCGATGAGCACGACGGCATACTGCCTGTCGGCGCGACGTGTTCATTTCCGCATGTGAGGAGCAGTCATGGCCGACCAGCCCACCGCCCAGAAGACCACGTTCCGGACGGTCTTCGAAGTGGGCCCCGATGCCCTGGCGCAGACACGGCGCATGGCCGACGCCTTCCAGCACGCGGTCGCCCCGGCGACCGTGGACTACGACTTCGGTGAGATCCGCCGCGCCGCGGAGGCGATCCCCGACGGCTCGATCGTCAAGATCATCCGTGGCTGGGGGCTCCAGGAGACCGCTCCCACCGGCGTCATGGTGCTCTCGCTCAGGGAGACCGTCCGCCAGGCGCTGACGCACCCCTTCGGCAACCCCGCGTTCTGGGAGAAGGCCGAGACGGCGCTCACCGACGCCTTCGTCGGCCTCGGCGAACAGCAGGGCACCCACCTGTCGTTCCACGGGGACGCCACCGACAGCACCAGCTACTACTACAACCTGCTGTTCGCGCTCCAGGACGAGGAGACCGAGGGCTTCGTCCACGTCCTCGCGCTCTGCGCCGATGTGACCGTCGCGCTGGACGGGGAGCGGGCGCGCACACTGGCCCTCGACGACGTCGCCCGGTTCGCCATCCGGATCAACGCGGTCACCGTGCGACAGGCTCTGCAGTCCGCCGCCTGACCGCCGGCCGGGGTGTGGCAGCGCGCCACGCCCCGGCTCTTCTCCGTACTCCTCGCGTTCACCGCCACCAACAGGTCAGTAACTGCGGGTAAGTGATCAGTTTCACTCAGTACGGGACCCGCTCGCGGTCCATACCGGTCTCCCGGCTGCCATGATCCCTAGTGGTGCGGAACGCGGTGGACTCCACACACTCCGCACGGTCCGAAATGACAGCGAATTCAGGGGTGTTGGCGTGAAGTTAGCGTGGTGGCGGCGGGTTGCGCCCAGGCGGGCGGGCACCGGCTCGGGTGCCGTGCCGAGGCGGACGGGGACGGACCGCCGCTCACGGACGGCGAGGCGCTTCGCGGCGGTGGGGGCGGCCGCCGTGCTCCTCGGCCAGCTCCTGGGCGGGCATCCGGCCGCGGCGCGGTCCGGCCTCCTGCCGGGATCGGCGTTCCCCCTCGTCCTCGACGTGGACCTGACGCCGAATCCGGTGTGCAGCGGAGCCGTGCACGGTCGGGTGCAGATCTACGACCCGTCCGCGGCGAAGACCGGAGCCACCGTGGAGTGGCGGCTGCGCGCCGGTGCGGAGCAGCTGGCCGGCGGGCGCCTCGCCATGGCCGCCAAGGTCGGCACCGCGGAGTTCAGCATCCCCTTCGACCGGGTACCCGCGGCCGAGACCGCCGTGCAGGTAGATGCCCGCATCGCCGCCTCCGACGGCCGTGCGCCCGGCCGCTACGGCAAGGTATGGCGGGACACCGTCCGCCGGGGGTGCGACCCGGTGCGGGTGGCGTCCGTCGGCGACTCCGTGGTCTGGGGTCAGGGGCTGGACCACGACCAGAAGTTCCCTTATCTGACGGGTGAGTTGCTCGGCCGGGCGACCGGGCGGGGCCATCAGAACCTGGACTACTCGATCTCCGGCGCGGTGCTCGACGCGCCGGAGCTGCCCGCGGGCAACGACGACGCGGCCTGCCTGCGCACGACGGAGAAGCAGGACCCGGACGGCGACGGGGAGATGGAGTTCGGCGAGGTCACCCAGCAGATGCCGGACGTGTTCTGCCAGTTGGAGAAGGCGGGCGCACAGGCCCGGGCGGGCGGTTACGGTCTCGATCTGGTCGTGATCAACGGGTGCATCAACGACCTCGATCCCTTCTTCGGCATCGGCGTAGGCATCACCCCCGGCTCGGAGGACCTGCCCGAGGCGGTGAAGCGCGAGTGCTCCGGCGTCGGCGCCGCACCGGAGAACCCGGCCAAGGACGTGCCCTACTTCAGTGGCGCGAAGGTCGGATACGGCGGACGCGGCATGCAGGCGGCGATCGAGAAGGCCCACTCCCTGCCGGGACGGCCGAAGGTGCTGGTGGCCGACTTCTACTACGCGCTGAGCCGCAGCAGCTCTCCGATCCCGGTGAGGACCTGTTCGACCCGGGGAGTCGCCGGGGCCCGGCTGGCCTCCTGCAAGGCCGCCCTCGGCAAGGTGGCCGAGCGCTACGAGCAGTACACGCAACTGGCCAATGCCGCCTACCACCAAGCGGCGGCCGCCGCCAACAAGGCGTCCACGGACGGCGCGTACGCGGTCGCGGCCGACGGACTGTTCACGGTGGACAACGCCCTGCTCACCCGGGACTCCAAGGTCTGGAACACTCCGGTGACCGATCCGGCGTTCCCGCTGCGCACACGCGCCTGCCCCGAGCTCAGCTCGACTCCGGCGCAGTGCCTGTCCGCGGCCGTCGGTCACCCCGACATCGAGGGCGCCCGGCAGTACGCCGACGCCTTTCTCCTCAACCCCAGTGTGCGCGCATGGTTCCACCTCCCCCGGCAGGGACCCCGGGCGCAGCTGGAGGCCCCGAGGAACGCGCAGGTCGACAGCGAGGTCCCGCTGTCGGTGACGGTGGACGGGAAGCCGCCCGCCGGCGGGTACCGCTACCACTGGTACTTCGGTGACGGTACGCAGCAGGAGACGGGCGAGCCGTCCGTCCAGCATGTCTACGACCGCAAGGGGCCGTGGCTGCCGCGGATCGTGATGACCGGCCAGGACGGCGGACGGGTCCTGGCCGAGGCCGCCCGTGCCGTCACGGCGGACTGACGTCTCGTACGGACCCTAGGGGCGGCTCGCAGGCGCGGGCCGCCCCTCAGGCATGTCCCTCCGCCGGCAGCACCACCGACGCCACCATCGCCCGCAGCGCGACCAGCGCGCCCTTCGGGTCGACCCGGTCGGGGGCCAGCAGCCACTGCTGGTGGATGCCGATCACCGCACCGCTGATCGTGACGGCCAGCGTCTCCGCGGACGGACCGTCCGGCAACGGCAGTTGCTCCAGCCATCGCCGGCAGTGGCCACGCAGGGTCTCGTGGATCTCGACATAGCGGCCATGGATCGGTGAGCCCGGCTCCAGCGCCTCCACCAGGAGCGTGACGAACAGCTTGGTGGTGGGCGCCTCCAGCATGGCCTGCGCGCCCTCCACGAGGCGGTCGAACCCCACCTCCGGGGCCTGCGCCCCGCCCGGTTCGGCGAGGGCGGCGCTCATCAGCTGCACCGAGCGTTCGAGTACGGCGAGCAGCAGGCCCTCCTTGCTGCCGAAGTGCCAGGGAATCGATCCCCTGCTGATCCCGGACCGCTCGGCCACGTCGGCGAACGTGGTCTGCCGATACCCCTTCGCCGCGAACAACTCCGCGGCCGCCGCGAGGATCCGCTCGCTGCTCTCGTGGCTGGTCTGCTCTCGTCGCGTCGCCACACCGCCCCCTTCTCTACTGATGAATATATTCTATGCTGGCCAACATAGGATGCGGGACGGCATGAGGAGGGGTTGCTTTGCGCTTCGTCACATACGCCTCGGCTGACGGCGACCGGGCCGGCGTCATCAACGGAGACCTGATCCACTCGTTACCCAAGGGCACGACCCTGCTCGAACTGCTCGGCTCCTTGCGGCAGGAGGGCGAGCGGGCGCTCGCCGAGCCCGACGAGGTCGTCGCGCTCGCCGACGTCACGCTCCGGGCCCCCGTCCCCAGGCCGCCGTCCCTACGGGACTGCCTGTGCTTCCTCGACCACATGCGCGGCTGCCTCAAGGCCGCCGGCGGCACAGGGACGCTGGAGCCGACCTGGTACCAGATCCCCGCCTTCTACTTCGCCAACCCCGCCACCGTCCTCGGCCCCCACGACGACGTCCCCATCTCCCCCGGCAGCGCCTGGTTCGACTTCGAGTTGGAGATCGGCGCGGTGATCGGCACCGCGGGCCGCGACCTGACGCCCGAACAGGCCGAAGGCCGTATCGCCGGTTACACCCTGTTCTGCGACTGGAGCGCCCGCGACCTGCAGGGCCTCGAAAGCCAGCTCAAGATCGGCCAGGCGAAGGGCAAGGACGGTGCGTCCACGCTCGGGCCGTGGCTGGTCACACCCGACGAGCTGCCCTTCGCCCCGAACGGCAGGCTCGCGCTCCAAGTGCGGGCGGAGGTCAACGGCGAGCCGGTCGGCGAGGGCCGAACCGACTCGATGGACTGGTCCTTCGGCGAGGTCGTCTCCTACGCCTCCCGCGGGGTCGAGCTGCAGCCGGGCGACGTCTTCGGCTCGGGCACCGTGCCCGGCTGCTGCCTGCTGGAACACCTCGACTTCGGCGACCTTTCGACGTTCCGCGGCTGGCTCAAGGACGGTGATGTGGTGTCGCTGCGCGCCGAGGGACTGGGCGAGGTGCGGCAGACCGTACGGGCCGGCGCCGCTCCCCATCCGCTCGCCGCCAGACCCGATCCCACCGCGCGGCCCCGCCGGCCGAGGGTCAACCCGGCCCGCTCCGCGCTGCCTTACACCAAGGGGCTGCACCAGGTCGGTGACGGCGTCTGGGCCTGGCTGCTGCCCGACGGCGGGTACGGCAGGAGCAACGCGGGGCTGATCGCGGGCGACGGCGCGTCGCTGCTGGTCGACACGCTCTACGACCTGCCGCTCACCGCCGAGATGCTGGCCGGCATGCGGCCGGTCACCGACCGGCACCCGCTGAGCCACACCGTGCTCACCCACGCCAACGGCGACCACACCCACGGCGGCCAGTTGCTTCCCGGCCCGGTACGCGTCCTCGCCGCCGAGGGCACGGCGCAGGAGATGCGCACCGAGATGGCACCGGAGCTGACCGCGGCCCTTCAAGTCATGGACTTCGGGCCGGTCCTCACGCCGTACCTGCGCGACCGCTTCGGCGCGTTCGACTTCGGCGGCATCCGCCTGCGCACCCCCGATCAGACCTTCGACCGGCGACTCACCCTCGATGTGGGCGGACGCGAGGTGCGGCTGCTCGACCTCGGGCCCGCGCACACGGAGGCCGACACGGTGGTGCACGTTCCCGACGCGGGGGTGCTCTTCGCCGGCGACCTGCTGTTCATCGGGTGCACTCCGATCGTGTGGAGCGGCCCCCTCACCAACTGGATCGCCGCCTGCGACACGATGATCGGCCTCGGCGCGCACACCGTGGTGCCGGGCCACGGCCCGGTGACGGACTCCGACGGGATCCGCGCCGTCCGCGACTACTTCGGCCATGTCATCGAGCAGACGGACGCCGCGTACGCCAGGGGGCTCGACTTCCAGGAGGCGGCGTTCGGGATCGATCCGGCCCAGTACGCGGACTGGCTGGACGCCGAGCGGATCGTGGTCAACGTCTACCGGCGCTACCGCGAGATCCACCCCGACCAGCCCGTGATCGACAGATTCGCCCTGTTCGGCCTGATGGCCGAATGGGACAGCCGGCGGCAGCGGACGCAGTGAGCCGACCGCCGAGCAACGGACCGCACAGCTCGATCCGGATCCGGCACGGGAAAGACCCTTGAAAAACACCGAAGGAGAGCACCATGAAGGTAGGAATGGTGGCGTACCACTATCCGCACGCCGCTCACCGCGAGGAGTTCGTCTCGCGCGTCCACCAGGTCCGCGAGGTGATGCTGCGGACGCCGGGATGCCTCTCGGGTGAGTGCTGGGTGTCCGGCGACGCGGTGATTTCCATAGTGCGGTGGGAGTCCGAGGAGGCCCGGGACGCGTCGCTCGCCGCCGTGATGGAGGCCGGAGTCGACGTCGCCTACGACGAGCGCGAGTCACGCCCCCGCGAGATCGTTGCGCTGGTCGCGGCCTGAGCACGGCCCCGCGGTCCTCGTGGGCTGCGGGGCCGTCGGTGCGGTCCGGTCGCGCGCCGGTCGGTGCGCCCCGTCCCGCGCCCGGCGCACCGTTCGGAGGTTTGCCGGGCGGACAGCCGTGCGACTAAAATTCAAGATCATCGATACTTTATTCGATTCACCGGTGTACCACCGGTATTCCACTGCAGTGGCCCCACTGTTGGAGGGCGGCCATGGCAAAGATCCTCGCGGTGCTCTATCCGGATCCCGTGGGCGGCTATCCACCCGAGTACGCCCGCAACGCGATTCCCAGCATCACCGGCTATCCGGGCGGTCAGACCGCGCCGACCCCGCAGGCCCTCGACTTCACCCCGGGACAGCTGCTCGGCTGTGTCTCGGGAGAACTGGGACTGCGCCGCTTCCTGGAGGAGCGGGGCCACACCTTCGTCGTCACGTCCGACAAGGAGGGCACGGGCTGCGCGCTCGACCGCGAGCTGCCCGACTCCGACGTGGTGATCTCGCAGCCCTTCTGGCCCGCCTATCTGACCCCCGACCGGATCGCCGCGGCGCCCCGGCTCAGACTCGCGATCACCGCCGGGATCGGGTCGGACCACGTCGACCTGCCGAGCGCCATCTCCCACGGCATGACGGTGGCGGAGGTGACCTACAGCAACAGCATCAGCGTGTCCGAGCACGCCGTCATGCAGATCCTCACCCTGGTGCACGACTACCTGCCCGCCCATGAGTGGGTGACCGCGAAGAGGGGCTGGAACATCGCGGACAGCGTCTCGCGCTCCTACGACCTCGAAGGCATGGACGTCGGCGTCCTCGGCTCCGGCCGCATCGGCCAGGCGGTGCTGCGACGCCTCAGGCCGTTCGACGTCACCCTGCACTACTGCGACGTGCACCGGCTGCCCAGGGACATCGAGGAGGAGTGGGAGCTCACCTTCCACCCCGACGCCCGTTCACTGGCCTCCTCGATCGACGTGCTGTCCATCCACACCCCGCTGCATCCGCAGACCCACAACCTCTTCGACGAGGAGCTCATCGGGGTCATGAAGCGCGGGTCGTACATCGTCAACACCGCACGTGCGCTCATCGTCAGCCGGGACGCCGTGGTGCGGGCCCTGGACAGCGGACAACTGGCCGGATACGCCGGTGACGTCTGGTATCCGCAGCCGCCACCACCCGACCACCCCTGGCGCACCATGCCGCACCAGGCGATGACCCCGCACGTGGCCGGTACGACGCTGTCGGCGCAGGCCCGCTACTCCGCCGGCACCCGGGAGATCCTGGAGTGCTGGCTCGACGGACGGCCCGTCCGCCCGGAGTACCTGATCGTCGACGGGGGCGGGCTCGCCGGGACGGGAGCGCGCTCGTACACGGTCGCCGGATGACCGCCCGCCGGCCGGCGGGCGGAGAGTCGTCGCGCGGGGACCCATGGACCGGGTGCTACCTCACCGCTCTCCGCGCCTCACAACGGCTGCTGCGCCCAGATGGTCTTGCCGTTGCGCACATAGCGGGTGCCCCAGCGTTCGGTGAGCTGGGCGACCAGGAAGAGCCCCCGGCCGCCTTCGTCGGTGGTGGCGGCGTGGCGCAGATGGGGCGAGGTGCTGCTGGTGTCCGAGACCTCGCAGATGAGGTCGCGGTCGCGGATGAGCCGGAGCGTGACCGGGCCGCTGCTGTAGCGGTAGGCATTGGTGACCAGCTCGCTGACGATCAGCTCGGTGGTGAAGGCCAGGTCCGCCAGCCCCCAGTCCTTGAGCTGGGCCACCGCGAGCGTCCGGCCCTCGGCGGCCGCGGTCGGCTCCTCCGGCAGCTCCCAGGTGGCCACCTTGTGTGCGGCCAGACAGCGCGTACGGGCGGTGAGCAGTGCGATGTCGTCGCTGGGACGGTCGGGCAGCAGTGCGTCCTCGACCGCCTTGCAGGTGTCCTCCAGCGAGCGGGCGGGCCGGCTCAGCGCCCCGCGCAACTGCGCCAGGCCCTCGTCGAGGTCGCGGCGGTGACGCGCCAGGAGGCCGTCGGTGTAGAGGGCGAGCACGGTGCCCTCGGGCAGTTCCAGCTCGGCGGCCTCGAAGGGCAGTCCGCCGAGGCCGAGCGGCGGGCCGGCCGGCAGATCGGGGAAGTCCACCCGTCCGTCCGGTGTCACCACCGCGGGCGGCGGATGACCGGCGCGGGCGAGGGCGCAGCGCCGGGAGACCGGGTCGTAGACCGCGTACAGGCAGGTCGCGCCGACGACCTGCGGAGCACGCTCGCCGGTGGCCTCCTGCTCGGCTGCCAGCCGGTCCACGAGGTCGTCCAGATGGGACAGGACCTCGTCCGGGGGCAGGTCGAGGTTGGCGAGGGTGTGGACGGCGGTGCGCAGCCGGCCCATGGTGGCCGCCGCGTGGATGCCGCGGCCGACCACGTCACCGACGACGAGGGCGACCCGCAGTCCGGAGAGCGGGATGACGTCGAACCAGTCGCCGCCCACGCCGGCGGTGGCGTCGGCCGGCAGATACCGGTGGTCGATCTCGACCGCCGGGTGCTCGGGCACCTCGCGCGGGAGCAGGCTGCGCTGGAGCGCGAGCGCGGCCTGGTGCTGCTGGGTGTAGCGGCGGGCGTTGTCGATGCAGACGGCGGCCCGGGCCGCGAACTCCTCGGCCAGCGTGAGGTCGTCCTCCTCGAACGGCTCGGGCCGCCGCCACCGCCACAGGCTCACCACGCCCAGTACGAGGCCGCGCGCGACCAGTGGCACGACGATGAGCGAATGGACGCCCAGTTCCAGGACCCGCTCGACCTTGTCCGGGTCGAGGGAGGACCAGCCGGGAGAGAACTCCAGGACCGGTTCGAGGACGGGAGTCCGCTCGGCCAGGCACCGGGCCTGCGGGGCATCCGACGGGAAGTGCATCGTGTGGCCCACCGGATACATCACCGGAGGGGCGTCGGGTGAGATGCTGCGGACGGCCGTCCGGACCATGTGGGCCAGTTCCTCCCGAGCCGGTTCCTCACCGCGGGTGACCGGTTCGAGCAGGTCGACGGAGACGCAGTCCGCGAGGTCGGGGACCGCCACCTCGGCCAGCTCGCGCGCCGTGCGCTCCACGTCGAGGGTGGTGCCGATACCGGCTCCGGCCTCGTTGAGCAGCGCCAGTCTGCGGCGGGCCCGGTAGCGGTCGGTGACGTCCTCCACCATCTGGGTGACGCCGAGGATGTGGCCGGCGGAATCCTGCATCCGGAAGGCCGACACCGACACCACCAGCTCCCGGTCGGGGTCGTGCCGCAGATGGCAGGGCTGCTCGGTGAAGATCAGCGGCTCGCCCGTTTCGAGCACCCGCCGCAGCTTCGCCTCCACCGTTTCCGCGTCCCGGCCGATGACGAAGTCGCCGGTGCGCAGCCCGCGGTAGTACTCGGCCGGGATGCCGCCGAACCGCGCGATCGCCCGGTTCACCCGCAGCAGGCTCAGGTCGGGGGCGTGCACCGCGAGTCCGATCGGTGACCGGCGGAACATCCCGTCCAGGACGGACCGGTCCGTCTCCCACTGGATCACCTGCTCCGCGGGCGCGCCGACCAGGACCCACTCGACATCGCCGTCGGCCCGCGCCACCGCCCGGACCCGGCAGCCCAGCTCCACCCGTTTGCCGCCGCGCTCCCGTACGGGGATCACCCCGAACCAGCCCCCGGCGCTCACGCAGTGCGCCACCGCGGCCATGACGACGTCCTCGTCGCGCGGGTCGAGCAGCACCTCGCGCGCCGTCCGCCCCAGCACCTGCTCCGGCGAGTGGCCGAGCAGGGCCTCCGCGCGCTCGCTCCAGCCGACGACCCGCCCCCTGCCGTCCAGCACCGCGGAGGCCGAGCGACGCACGGCGAACGGGTCGTCCGGGCCCTCGCTGAACGTCGTCACCGGTGTGTCCATCACCTACCACCCTCGTACCGTCCCAGTGGGACCGCGCGTCGGCGCCGGGGGGCTGCTCGATCCGCCTCGACCGGGCGCCTGGCTCGACTCGAACCCAGTATCGGCCCGGTAAATGCACTCCGCGCGCCTCACACGGCATACGCAGGGGCCCGCGCCCGCCGTCACGGCGCACTGCCCGCCCCTCCCCCGGAGGGCCCGTCAGGCGCGGAGATAGGCGAGGACGGCCAGGACGCGGCGGTGGCCCTGGCCGTCGAGGTGGAGGTCGAGCTTCTGCAGAATGCTGCTGACGTGCTTGTTGACCGCCGCTTCCGTGACGTACAGCTCGCGGGCGATGGCGGCGTTGGCCCGGCCCTCCGCCATCAGGGAGAGCACCTCGCGCTCGCGCGGGGTGAGGCGTCGCAGAGGATCACGGCGGCGGTTCAGGAGCTGACCGACCACTTCGGGGTCCACCACCGTCGCGCCCGCCGCGACCCGGGCCACCGCGTCGACGAATTCGCCGACCGCGCTGACCCGGTCCTTCAGGAGGTAGCCGACGCCGGTGTCGCTGCCGAGGTCGAGCAGATGGGCGGCGTAGGACTGCTCGATGTACTGGCTGAGGACCAGGATCGGCAGGGTGGGACGCTCGTGGCGCAGGAACACCGCGGCACGCAGCCCGTCGTCGGTGTTGTCCGGTGGCATGCGGACGTCGGTGACGACGATGTCGGGGTCGTGCTTCTGGACCGCGGCGACCAGGGCGTCCGCGTCGCCGACGGCGGCGAGTACCTGGTGGCCGAAGCGGGAGAGCACGCCGACCAGGCCGTCCCGCATCAACGGGGAGTCCTCGGCGAGCACGACGGTCAGCGGCACGGCAGCTCCACATGCAGGAGTGTAGGTCCGCCCGGCGGGCTGGAGATGCGGAGTCTGCCGTCCGCCGCGGCGACGCGGTCGGCGAGGCCGGTCAGGCCGGTGCCCCCCTCGGGGGCGGCACCGCCGATGCCGTCGTCCCTGACGGACAGGGTGAGTACGTCGGTGTGGAGGCGGGCGTGCACGTCGACCCGGGTCGCTCGGCTGTGCTTGGTGGCGTTGGTCAGCGCTTCGGCGATCACGAAGTACGCGGTGGTCTCCACGGCGACCGGCACCCGGTGTGGCAGGCGGATGTCGGCCGTGACGGGCAGGGCGGAGCGAGCCGCGAGGTTCTCGACGGCCGCCGGCAGGCCGTGGTCGGTGAGGGCCTTGGGGTGGACACCGCGGCTGAGCTCCCGCAACTCCTCGACAGCGAGGGTGATCTGGGCCTGGGCGTCGGCGAGCTGCCCGGCCAGCGGTGAGTCCGGCGCGACGTCGAGGCGGGCCAGGCCGAGCGTCACGTTGAGGGAGACCAGCCGCTGTTGCGCTCCGTCGTGCAGGTCCCGCTCGATCCGGCGCCGTTCCGCGTCGAAGGCGTCGACCAGACGTGCGCGGGAGGCCCGCACGTCGGTGAGCTGCCGGCCCAGTTCGCTGTCGCGGGGCGCCAGCATCAGGCGGGTGACGGCGGCCCTGGCACCGGCCCACGCGGTGATGGTGTACGGCGCGGCGACCAGCAGGCACAGGCCGACGACCGTCAACGGCCAGGCACCGGGGTCGTCGGCCGGCGAGTACATCACCACTACGGGGACGACCAGGGCGAAGCCCAGTACGAGGAAGTCCATCCACCACAAGGCGGCCGAGGACACCGCGGTGAAGCCCAGCTCGCGCCAGGTCGCCGGCTCCCGCATCCGGGTCCGCAGCCATCCGCGCAACCCCGGGCGCTCGGGGGCCTGGTGGGGGTCGGGCACCGGGTCCAGGTCCACCAGGCGCAGGCGCCACCGCTCGAAGCGGGTGACGGCGATGCCCGACAGCGCGACGCCGAGCAGCAGCACCGCGCCCACGACCACGATCAGGGAGACGATGCCCGCGATCAGCGCGCTCACCAGGACGGCCGTGGCGACGGCGCCGAAGGCGACCCCGGACAGGAGGTAGGCCAGGGACCGCCAGGGCCAGCTCGACCGAAGCATCGTCAGCGGGTTCTGGCCCAGGGCCTGCCAGGCGGTTCGATGTCGCACCCGACGACCGTACCGGGGCAGGGATCTTGCCGCGGTAGTGCTGGCACTACCTTCGGGCTCCCCTTTACGCCAGTGCGCCGGCCCGGGGCGAAGGGGTGCACTGGGCGCCATGAGAATGTTCACCGTCCGCAGTGGCGCCCGTCGCAGACTGGGCGTCCTGGTGGCCGCGTTCGGCATCACGACGGCCGCCGCTTCCCTCTCCTCGGCCGCATCGGCCGTCCAGCCCGCCGCGAGCCTGGCTCCGGCCTCGATCGACCGCTTCGTCACCGACTACCTGGAGCAGACGCGTCTGCCGGGCGCGGTGATCGCCGTGACCAAGGGCAACCGGGTCGTCCACACGGCCGGCTACGGGCACACCGCCTCCGGGCGGGCGGTGACCGCGCGCACCCGCCTGCCGGTGGCGTCGCTGTCGAAGTCCATGACCGCACTCGCCGTCATGCAGCTGGTCGAGGCGGGCAAGGTCGACCTGGACCGGCCCGTGCACCGCTATCTGCCGGAGTTCACCATGGCCGACCGGCGCGCGGCACGGATCACCGTCCGCCAGCTGCTGACCCAGACCTCGGGCATGGCCGACTCGACCTATCCCGACCTGACCCGCGCCCAACCGCACACCCTCAAGGAGGCGGTGGCCGCGATGCGCGGGGCGCGCCTGGCCACCGCACCTGGGACCACGTACCGCTACCACAACCCCAATTACTTCGTCGCGGCCCGCCTGGTCGAGGTCGTCAGCCAACGGCCCTTCGCCGACTACCTGTCCGCCAAGCTCTTCGAGCCGCTGCGCATGACGCACACCACGTCCGTCGACAGCACCGACGACATGCCCGACCACGCCCGCGGCTACGTCCGCGCCTACGGCGCGGTGATCCCGCGTTCCCACCCCCGCTGGTTCACCGCCGGCGGCCATGGCGTCGTCACCACCGCCGACGACCTCTCCCAGTGGCTGATCGCCCAGAACAACCAAGGGGTGTCCGCCGACGGACGCCGTATCGCCTCCGCGCGCACCATCGAGCTCACGCACACCCCGCCACCAGCGCCCCGGGACAGCGACTACGCGATGGGCTGGACGGAGGACCGGCACGACGGCGGCCCCAGACGGATCCAGCACACGGGCGAACTGCTGACCCACAACTCCATGGCGACCCTGTTGCCCGACAGCAAGGTCGGCATCGCGGTCGTCACCGACACCGGCATGATCTCCGGGGACGACGCACCCCAGATCCTGCAGGGCCTCGTCGAACTCGCCCAGGGAAAGCACCCCGAGGTGGCCAAGCCGTTCTCGATGACGGCCGACTGGGCCCTGGCGGCCCTCACCCTGCTGGCCGTGGGCCTCGGCGTCCGCGGCGTCCTGCGCGCCCGCCGGTGGGCGCTGCGCGCCGCACGGCGACCGTGGTGGCTGGCGGCGCTGCGGATGCTGCCCCAGGCCCTTCCCCTCCTTCTCCTGACCCAACTCGCCGCGCTGCTCGGCCTGCTGATGAACCGCTCGGGAACCCTCGCACAGACCACCTACGCCTGGCCCGCGCTCGTCGTCTGCGCGACCGCGGCGGCACTCGCCTCCACCGCGGTCGTCACCGCACGCACTGTGGCCCTGCTGCGCGGGCGGGCCGCGCGGCCGAACCGCCGCTGAGCAGAGCCCGGCGCCGGCCGCGGGACCGGCCGCGGGACCGGCCGGCGCCAAGACGCCCGTGGCCCCAGAAACCGACACCTCAATAATGTGGTCATGGAGTTCTTCTGCTACCACCGTGATCGGCCCGACTCCTCGGCACTGCGCGAGGAGCTGTTGGAAGAGCACTGGTCCTACATGGACCGCTATGCGAAGGAGATGATCGCCCGCGGCCCGACCCTCGTCGGCGACGTGCCCACCGGCAGCGTCCACATCGTCGACCTGCCCGATCTCGCCGCGGCCCGCGCGTTCGCCTTCGACGAGCCCGGCTACCAGGCCGGCGTGTACCGGGACGTGCTGTTGCGGCGGTGGCGCAACATACTGGGGCGCACGATGTGGGACTTCCCCGGTGGCGCGACCGGCGGCAACCGCTACCTGGTGCTCGGCCTCGGCACGGGACCGGCAGCCGACCTCGCGCTGCCGCCCGACCAGGACGAGCTGATCGCGTACGGTCCGCTGCTGTCCGACGACGGCGCCATCTGGGTGGGTACCGCGGCCCTGGTCCGGGCGCCGGACCCGGACTCGGCTCGCACCGTCCTGACCCGGGAGCGATACGCCGACATCGAGGTCCACAACTGGCAGTTCGGCGGCCGGTCGTGAGGGATCGGGGCGTTGCTCAGCGCTCGCCGTCCGTTCGGAAGTGCTCGACGAGCACGCGCAGGACGAAGAGGTTCCGGATCGTGGCCGCGGTGTCCGTCAGGGTGTGCCATGTGCCGTCGATGTCGAGCCTGACGGCCCCGCGCTCGATCTCCAGCTGCCGCACCTGCGGCCACCGGGCGGAGACCTCCGCGGAACCGACCTCTTCCCGGGTCAGCCAGATGTCTCCGAACGCCAGTCGTTCGCCCTGGTCGAGTGCGGCCAGGGCGCGCGGCAATTGGGCGCGGATGACGGCCCGTCGGACCTCGGGCACCCATTCCTCCGCATCGCCGTGCTCCGGCCCGTCGTACAGCACGATCCGCTTCCCGTCGACATCGGCGAGCGTGTGGACGCCGAGGGCGCCGGCCCGGGCCGAGCCGTGCGCGGGCCGGATGCTCTCGTGGAACACCGAGGTGGTGTCGTAGCGGACGACCTGGATCCGTCCCTTGATGGCCACCGTCATCCCGTGCTCGTACAGGTCCAGTCGCGCGTCCACGCGCACCTTCGTCGCAAAGGACCGGCCGTAGCGGGCGAAGGCCAGCAGCGTGCGGATCACCCGGAGCGGGCCGGTCTGCGCGGGGGCCGGATGCCCGGCCCCCGTGTAAGTGGCGCGCCGCCTGCCGATGCGTGCCCGGCCGGCCGCTGCCGAGATCCGCGCCAGCAGCAGTTCCTCACCGCGCGCACGCGGCGCCGGACGGGTCATGGCGTGGTGCGGGCGAGGCCGGGGCCGGCGTCCTGCCCGCGCAGGATCATCAGGTGCGTCCGGCTCAGCAGCCCGCCCGGCGACACCCCCAGATCGTCGGCCAGACGGCGTCGGGTGCGGTCGTAGACGGCCAACGCCTCGGCCCGCCGGCCGCTGCGGTACAGCGCACGCATCAGCATCGCGGCGACCGGTTCGTTCAGGGGCTGCGCCAAGGACAGGGCCCACAGCTCGGCGACGGCCTCGGCGTGCCGGCCCAGCCGCAGCTGCCAGTCCAGCTTCCGCTGCGCGAGGGCGATCCTGCGCTCGGTGAGCCGTAGCCGCTCCAACTCGACGAACGGCCCGGGCAGACAGGACAGCAGCTCCCCGCGGAACAGGTCCACCGCCTGGGCGCAGACCCGGACCGCCTCGGCCAGTTCGCCGGCTCGCTCGGCCTTCGCGGCGGAGGCGACCAGTTCCTCCATGCGCGTCACATCCACCTCGACCGCGCCGGAGACCAGCCGGTAGCCGCACCGGTCGCGCCGGATCACCGAGTCCTGGCCGTCCCCCATGTTCAGGATCTTCCGTAGTCGGTAGATGTACACCGGCACCACCTTCGTGTTCGGCGGTTCCGTCCCCCACACTCCGTCGAGCAGTTCCTGCTGGCTGACCGTCCGGTCCCGGCAGAGCGCCAGCGCCGCCAGCACGGCCTGCTGGCGGAGCGGCCCCAGGTCCACGGGCTGTCCGTCACGCCAGGCCCGCAGGGGGCCGAGCACGCAGATCCGCACCCGCGGCTCGCGCGCCCGGCCGCCGGCCGTCCGTGCCACCGGGCTCGCCGCCTCGCGCGGGCCGTGGCCGGGGACGACCAGGCCGCAGTCGAAGGCGTGGACGATGGCGGCGGCCCGGTCGCGCAGCCCGAGTTTGGCGAGGATCCGGGCGAGGCGTCCGGCCACGGCGTCGTCGGGGAGGGCGAGGGTGGAGGCGATCTCGGCGTCCCTCAGGCCACAGCCGACCGCGTAGAGCAGCTCGCGCTCCTGGGGCGTGAGCGTGGTGACGGTCGGTCGGTCGGCGGTCGCGGTCGTCGGCATCGCGGGATCCCCTGACTTCGCTGGTCGGTCTGGTCGATGCCGTCGACGCTGGCCCCGGCGGCGTCCGGTGGACAGGCCAGCAGACCGGCCGTATCCGGCCGGTGGCCGCGCTAGAGTCCCTCACCTGGGGGAATCGACATGCCGGGGGAAGGCGTGACCTGTGACGACCAGTGAGTTCAGCGCCCTGTTGAAGCGGCTGCGACGGGCGGCCGGGATGACCCAGGAGGCGTTGGCGGAGCGCGCCGGAGTGGGCGTGCGCACCATCCGCGGGCTGGAGACCGGCGAGCGCGCCGACCCCAGGGTGACCACGGTGCGCCTGCTGGCCGACGCGCTCGGGCTGAGACCCGAGGAACGTGAGGAGCTGATGGCGGCCGCCGTCCGCCGGACCGGGGACGGCAGCCGTCCGGAGGAACCGGCTCCGCGCACCGAGCCGGTGCCGGGCGGCCGGCCGGAGTCGGCGTTGGACGAAACCCTGGCCGACGTGTCCGAGCAGCTGGCGCAGACGGTGGCCGCCCGCTGGCGGCGCGAGGAGGAGCAACGGCAGGTCCACGATCCCTATCCGTTACCGGTGCGCTGGCGGCCGGTCGCCGAGGAGTTGACCGATCACTGGGCCAACATCCGCCGGCTTCCCGCGGGTGCCGCGCCCGGTCCGCTGGACCTGAGCGGGCAACTGGACGAGGTCGCGGGCGTGTACCGGCGGATCCCGTCCGGGCGGCTGGTGGTGCTGGGCCGTTCAGGGTCCGGGAAGACGATCCTCGCCGTGCGGTTCGTCCTGGACCATCTGGCCTCGAGGAGCCGTACCGACGCCGTACCGGTGATCTTCAGCATCGGTTCGTGGGACCCGACCGCGGTGACGTTCCGCGACTGGCTGGCCGCGCAGCTCACCCGCGATCACCCCGGTCTCGCCGCCCCGGGCCCCGGCGGGTCGAGCCTGGCCGCCGCACTGGTCGAGACCGGCCGGGTGCTTCCCGTGCTGGACGGCTTCGACGAGATAGCCGGCGGACTGCGCCGTCCCGCGCTGGAGGCGCTCAACGCCACCACGCTTCCCCTGCTGCTGACGAGCCGTCCGTCCGAGTACGCCGCCGCGGTGGCGGAGACCGACGTGCTCACCTCCGCCGCCGCGGTGGAGCTGACCGACCTCACCCTGGGCGACCTGGCCGACTACCTGCCGCGCACCACGCGCAAGGCCCGCGGTGGGTCCCCCTCGGCGACCGCCTGGGATCCCGTCCTGAACGAGCTGCGCGCACGGCCGCACAGCCAGGCCGGCGCCAACCTCGCCACGGTGCTGACCACTCCGCTGATGGTCACCCTCGCCCGGGCCGTCTACAGCGACACCCCCGGCAACGACCCGGCCTCGCTCCTGGAAACCCGGCGCTTCTCCGGCCCCGACGAGCTGGAGGACCACCTCCTCGACAACTTCATCGCCACCGCCTACCGGCCCCGGCCCGAGCACCGCCCCGGCAGCGGGCCGCGCCGCGCCGTCGCCCCGGAGCGCGCCCAGTACTGGCTCGGCTACCTGGCCGACCACCTGACCCGGCTCGACACCCCCGACCTGGAGTGGTGGCGGCTCGGTCACGGGCTGCGCCGCACCACGCGCACGCTGGTGACGGCGCTGGCGACCTGCCTGGCCATCGGGCTCGTCGACAGTGTCGTCGGCACCCTCTTCGACTCCCTCCGGTTCCAGCTCGCGGACGGGCTCGCGGCGGGACTCCTCTCCGGGCTGCTGTTCGGCATCGCGTACTGGCTGCTGGTCGCGTCCGACGACGCGGCCGTGGAGCCGTCCGGCATGCGCATGAAGCTGTTCGGCATGGACGCGCGGGCCAGACGCAGAGCCCTCCCCCGGCTGGTGATCGGTGTGGTGTGCGGGCTCGTGTTCGGCCTGTGCTACGGCTTCGTCCGCGGGGTGCTCAACGGCATCCTCGCGCACGGCAGCCTCCCGATCGTCCTGGCCGTCGGCCTCGACGACGGCATCATCTACGGGCTCGTGTTCGCGCTGGGAGCCGGCCCCACCTTCGGCCTGCTGGCCCTCTTCGAAGCCCCCCTCGACATCCGGTCCGCCGTCAATCCGGTCAGCCTGCTGCGTACGAACTCCCGGACGGTCGCCACCCAACTCCTGCTCTGGTCCCCCACCTTCGGACTCCTGGTCGGTCTGGGTTCCATGGCGGTGATCGGTCTCGTGGAGGCGGCGGTCACCGGCCCGGTCGTCTGGAGTCTCACGGCCTCCCTCAAGCTCGGCCTCATCAGCGGGCTCGGCGGCGCCCTCGGCTATGCGCTGAGCCTGACCGCCTGGGGCCAGTGGGCGGTGTTCTCCCGGATCTGGCTGCCGCTGACCGGCCGGCTGCCCTGGTCCGTCGTCACCTTCCTCGAAGACGCCTACCAGCGCGGTGTGCTCCGTCAAGCCGGCGCGGTCTACCAGTTCCGCCACGCCCGACTGCAACGCCACCTCGCCCGCGCCTACCGCTCCCCCCTCGTCCCACAGCAGCCGACGGGACCAGACGGCCCACGCCCGACGACCGACGAATCGGGGTCAGCCTGACGAGACGGCTCCCCCGCCGGACGACTCCGGGCGGGACTTCGCAGCGGGAGCGCACAACTTCCAAGCGCCCTTCTCCTTGCGGAGGTAGACGGCCCTCGGCTTCTGGGCGGGCCTGGTGACCACGACACTCGCGATGCTCCCCTTGATCCGGACATCCGACGTCGTCACCGGTATCGGCTTCGAACGGGTATCGCGCTCGGCGTCGTCCGATTCGGCGCCGTCGTCGGTGACATCGCGGGCCTCTTCCCCGCAGAGCAGACCGACCATCCGGGGGGTGTCACCCCGATCGACCGCGAGGGCGAAGTCCGCGACCACCTTCTTTATCCTCGACTGCTCGCTGTCCTGCTGATCCGGGAGCAGGTATGCCGTGATGCCTCCGGCCGCGGCGAGCAGAACGGCGGCCGCCGCGAGGTACCACCACTTCTTTCGACGGCCGGATGGCGGGCGGGAAGACGGCGGGCCCCCCGGCATCGGCGGCGGCGGTGACCCAGCCCCCGGCGGATGAGGTGGCGGTTGGTTTCCTTGCGGAGGCAAGGGCGGTTGGTTTCCTTGTGGGGGCCAGGGACGCTGCGGCTCCTGACCGGGCTGGTGTGACATTTCCCTGCCTCTCTGATCAGGACGGTTCCTCGAAACGCGACATCAGCAGATCGTCCAGCTCCGGCCCGAAGTCCTTCGGGTCGACGTCCCCTTCATAGACCAGGGCGATCCTCCCCACTTCGAGATCCGGGGACAGGCAGTACTTGAGGAGGCCGCCGTCCGTCGTGATCTGCAGCAGGCGCGTCGACGGAATACGCGAGTCGCCCTCCCAGCCGGGTACGCCGTCGGGGAAGTCGGCCAGCCCGGCGATGGTGCCCATGTCGACGGGGCGCGCCACGCCGAACGCGTCCCTGCTCGCCGAGACGAACCCCGCATGGACCTCGCGCAGGAACACCTTCGTCGCTTCCGGGAAGCTCTCCCAGAAATCCGGTTCCTGGAAGGTGCCGGGGTCGTAGCCGATCCAGGAGACCAGTTCGCCGTCGGCCGCCTCCAGGACGTAGACCAGTACCGGGGTGCCGTCGGTGATGCAGACGCGGACGTCGACGCAGTGCTCGTCCAGTACCTCGGCGAACTCCGGCAGGAGGTCGAGGAAACCCTGGTTCCACAACGACAGTGCCGTTCGACGGCGGTCCTCCGCTTCGGCCGACCGCACGATCGGCAGCCACTTCTCGGGGATCCGTGCGGCCTCGTCCGAATCGCCGCCGACGAACGTCAGCGACCAGTCCTCCAACGTAGCCGCGATTTCTGCAGGGCCCATGTCTAACCTCGATGCTGGCTCTTGAGCAGCTGGTCGATGATCCCCTGCAACTTCGTGCGGGTCTCACGCTCCAGCGCGATCTGTTCGTTTATCCACTTCGGATCGGCCCCCGACACATACGCCGCGCTCCGTGATTGCTTCGACTCGTTCGCCGCCTTCGACAACCACTGGAAGTTCAGCGGGGCACGGGAGACCACGTACATGTTCAGAGGCGTGAGCTTCATGAAGCCCCGCATCTGGACGAGCTCGGCCAACGGGACGATGTGGTCCGGCGAGACCGCGGAGTTCCCGGAGTTGAAGGACCCGATCGTACGGCCGGAAGCGGCCGGATATGCCGGATCGGGGTCCGTGGACGCCGGCCGCGCAACTCCGCGGAGCGGGATGTTCCCCACCTTTCCCGGATTGCCCTTTCGGAGGGAGTCGAAGACCGGACGTATCGGGGAACTCTTGGGGACCTCCCAGTTCTTTCCCCTGGGCGGCGGCGAGGGTGCGGTCCAGTTCGACGGAGCCTTCTCCCGGGCCTGCTCGATCTTGTCCAGGGTTCGCCGGACCGGGGCCTTGAGGCCCAGGGGGCTGCCGCCCCCGGCTTCGAGCGCCCGCATCGCCTCCATGCAGGCCCGCAGTTGGGCGACGACCGTGGCCCTGCGAGCCTCCAGTAGCGACTTCTCCGCGTTGTACGCCGACGCGGCCAGGGATTGCTCCGGCATCCGGAAGACATGCGGTTTGGCGTTGTGCGCCCGTATGTCCGCCCCGACCTGCCGGGCCGCCGCGACCTGCCCCGAGCACAGATCAACGGGCCGGACCGGTTTCGCCGCCGCCGGGGAGACGAACCCGAGCAGTGCGACCAGCACCACCAGCGCGACGAGAAGTCGCTTGAATCTGCGTGACACGCCCATGCCTTCGCCCATCGTCGCGATCCGGCACCGTCCACCTCGCTGCCGGGTCCACGCGGTGGCCCCAGCAGTCGGGGCGACGGTTCTCACCTGCGGTGCGAGAGGTCGCATCGGACCGCGGAGACGCCCCCGCCCCCGACAGCGCCTACCGGCACGGGGAGTTCCCGTGCCGGACACGCCTTCCGTCTCTCGCCGTTTCCTTGTCTTCGAGCGGTTCTCGGTGAAGACCGGCCCACCATTACGGGAGGCGCTGAAATGCCGATGAAATATCGCTGATGAGCGGGGCCAGGACCCTGGGACGGCTCAGGCTGGGCGCGAAGCGGCGTTCGGGGACGACTCCAGCAACTGAGTCAGAAATGCCGCAGCCGCACGGTGCGACTACGCGCGCTAAACCGGCACGACGCCGAACGGGCGGGGATCGAGAGAGGGTTGGGGCGGGATCACCCCGCCATCGCCTCCCTAACCCCGAGCGGCTGCCGTCACTTCCACAACTCGCCGTTCCGAGCGGGGACTTCCGGCCCCCGCAGGGCGGCGTAGTTCCCCAGGGCACGCACCAGGATCTTGGTGACGGACTCCGCCAGCAAGGGCTCGAGCCGGCGCCACGCGGCGTCGACGTGGGCCTTCGCCTCTTCGTAGCAGGCTTGGACGGCGCCGCAGCCGGTGACGGCGGTGGCCACCTCGCGCACCGTCGCCGGATCCGCTCCACCGCCGCGCACGGACCTCCACAGCCGGGAGATCTCCTCGGCCGGCAGCAGGGAGACGGAGCGGGCGAGCGGCATGGTGACCTTGCCGGCCCGGAGATCCTCCCCGCAGTGCTTGCGGTGTTCGCCGGGCGGGGCGGGAATCGTCGCGCCGTGCAGGTCGAGGAGGTCGTCGGTGATCTGGTAGGCCGTGCCGACGGCCTCGAAGTACTCCCCCAGAGCGTCGATCCGCGGGGCGTCGCCCCTGGCGATCAAGCCTCCGATCTCGGCGAAGGCGCGGGCCGGCAAACCGGTCTTGAACCGGTGGGCCGCCTGGATGCGGGCCAGCAGCGCGGTCGGATCGTGTGCGGCCACCGCCTGGTCCATCGCCTCGGTGTGGCCTGCTATGTCGACCGCCTGACCGCCGTGCGCCGCCCGCAGGATCCGTATCCACCGCTGGTAGACGCCCAGGCGCAGGGCGTCGTCATCGGGCACGATGTCCTCGATGACGCGGTCGAGGACGAAGTACGCGGCGGTGGCGGCGTTGATCGCGGTCGGCACGCCGTAGACGGTGTGCACGGCCGGAACGCCCCTCCGGGAGGTCGAACCGTCCTGTACGTCGTCGATCGCCAGGTTCGCGCTGTGGATCACCTCGACGACCGCCAGCAACGGGGCGTACGGGCCGCTGGTGACTCCGAGCAGCTCCATCGCCGCGCAGCACACGAACGTCCGCCAGCCCCTGCCCCCGGGGTCCGTGAGGTGGCGGATGGGCCGCACCATGGTCTCGTGCACCGTCGTATCGGGCATGCCGTCCGTCGGGGTGCCGCAGCCGCCGAGGAGCGAGGCCGTCAAGGCCGGTGAGGGGCGGTCCGGGTAGAGCAGGTCCACCTCGCGCCGGGTGACCTTCTGGAGCCGTCCCAGATACTCCTCGATGTCGGTGACCTTCTGGGCGGGCACCACTTCCACCCAGGCCCGTCCCCGGACCGGCCGACCGTCCAGAGTGCCCCGCACCTCGGCGTCCGTGCAGAGCAGCCCCCAGCCGAACAGCAGGCTCCGGATGTCCTGGTCCACGGTCGCCGTGACCGTGAGCTGCGCGTCCACTTCCGGGAGCCGGATCTCCCAGGACGTCGGATAGGTGTTCAGCGTGGCGAGGGAGGTCCACCAGGACGATTCGGCGAGGTGCGGCCGGGCACGGACGACGGTGCCGTCCGGAGCCATGACACCCGCCGCCGTGAGGCGGTCGGTGACACGGCGGGAGACCACGTCCTGGACCCGGACGTCTCCGACGCAGATGTCCCAGCCGCAGTCCAACCCGATGTCCAGACGGCTCCAGCCGGCATCGGCCGCCGTCCTCCCGCCGGTCGTCCGCGGAAGGCCGGCGCCGGTGGTGTGGTCGTACCACCCGCTGCCCGACACCGTCACCGGCCGCTCGCCCGGTACGGCGATCACGCCCCGCACGCCGCAGCGCGGCCGGCAATGGCCGCCCAGGTCCCCAAGGCCCCTGTGCGGGAGAGCTGCCCGGGCGGGCGCGACGACCAGGTCCAGTCCGAGGCCGTCCTCCTCCAGCACGGTGAGCCGGTACGAGCCGTCGGCGGCCTCCTGCAGGGCGGCCACACCGCCGTATTCGAGCCCCACCCGCCCCATGGCGGCGACCGCGACGGGCCCGGGCAGCAGCCGGTCGGGAGGCACCGGTGTGCCGTCCGCCAGCGCCTCCGCCAGCGCCGCCCGCACCCGCGGGTCCATGGCCCCGTCGGCTTCGACGACCGACCGCAGCATCGCCACCGCTTGGCCGTCCATCCAGGTGCGGACAGCCGGCTCCCGGTCACCGACGCCCGACCGGGACCACAACAACGCGTGCCACGGAACCGCTGGGCCGCCGTCCGCCGCGTCCACGCCCCGTAGGAACATCACCGCGAACGTGGACGACTCGCCGGCCTCCCCGGACAGCCGGCCGCGCAGGGCCCACCGCTCCAGCATGCTCCCCCCAACGGCACACCTGCACCCGGCCACGGTGAGCGGCCCAAGGAACCCCGTGCCTGCTTCAGGCCTACCAGGAAGCCGCCACCGGCCAGGCGAGTTGCCCACCAGCGTCCGTCAGCAAACCGCCCCCACAGGTGAACCGCCCACCCCGGCCCCGTCCCCCAGACCACCCCAGCCCCTGCAGATGTGACCACTCCGCAAGGCGAAACCGAACCCGAAACCGGTAACGAGGGGGCGATGCCGCGGCGTTCAACGCGTTCACGCTGCCGGGCGGAGACGAGGCTTGCCGCCGGTCGGCATGGCGGGGTGTCCTGGACCCGCGGTCGCTGTGCGCACCGAGGTGGCACATGGGCCTGCCCTGTTTCCTTGCAGGAGGGACGCGGCCATGCCGCAAGATGTCGAGTTCGTGCTTCCGTTCACCACGCGGATCAGTCCCGACGTGGATGCGGCCCGGACACGCAGCCTCGATTGGTGCCGCCGGCGCGGGCTGGTCACCAACTCCGTCGACGAGGCGCGTTTCCGGCACTGGGACATCGCGGGGCTGATGGCGGCATGGATACCGGACGCGAGCGGTGATCGGCTCGACCTGGCCGTGGCAGCCGTCCTCGTCGCCACCTTCCTGGACGACCAGTTCGACGGCCCTCTCGCCCGGCAGACCCGGCGCGTACGTGCTGTGTGCGACGCCTTCCACGAGGTCATGGCCACCTCCGGCGACGTGGACGGCGGATCCGGACCGCTGATGGCGGCCTTCGCGGAGGTGTGGCGAGGACTGTGCCAGGGCGCATCCGCGGCGTGGATCGACCGGACGGCCCTGCGCTGGGGCTGGCACTTCGACGCGTACGCCGAGGAGGCCGACAACAGGGCGCGCCGCCGACTCCCGACCGTGCAGGAGTACTTCACCCTGCGGCGCAAGTCCGGCTTCGTCTACGCGATGATCGACCTCAGCCAGAAGGCCCAGGGCTTCGAACTGCCCCGGCACGCATACGACGACCCGGTCCTGCGCCGCATGCTCGACATCACCGCTGATGTCGTCGACACGCTCAACGACGTGCACTCCGTCGAGAAGGAAGAGTCCCGGGGAGACCTGCACAACCTGGTTCTGGTCATCGAGCGGGAGAGCGGCTGCGACCGGCGGGAGAGCATCACGCGGATCCAGCGGCTCATCGGCGACTGGAGCCGGGAGTTCCTGGAACACGAGCAAGTGCTGCTCGGCGATGCCGTGCGCGACAAACCGGTGCTGCGGTCCCTCGCCGACTGCATGCGCTCGGCCATGAGCGGCTACCTCCACTGGAGCCGCTCCTGCGGACGCTACGCACAACTGATCCCACCGGCGGAACCCGCCCTGACGGCCGATCTGGTCCGCGTCCGCCGGCATCGGAAGGCCCCATGAACGCCACGGTGCAGGTCGTGCTGTCTCCGCTCCAGCGTGCGCTGGACCAACTCCTGGACACACTCCGCGAGTTGAGCCGTTTCATGACTCGCTGAACGGACATCCGGCCGTGATCGAAGAGCCGTGAGGCGAAAGGCTCATCCGCGCTCGCGCAGATACGCCTCCAGCGCGGCGGCCCCGGTCAGCAGCGCCCGCCCGCGGGTGGTCAGCCGACCGTGCCAGTCGCGCAGGGCGGCTCCCAGCGGCTCCAGCCCGCCGGCCGCCCGTACTTGGGCGAGCAGCGGGGCGATCTGCTCCAGCCGGTAGCCGCCCCGCCTGAGCTGGTGGGCCAGCCGGGCGTCCCGTACGTCGGCCTCGTCGTAGACGCGGTAGCCGGTCCGCGGGTCGCGGCGCGGGCGCACCAGCCCGGCGCGCTCCCATTTGCGCAGCGTCGCGGGCCGGATGCCGAGATTCCCCGCCAGCGGGCCGATGAAGGTGCCGCCGGTCCCGGACAGCGCGGCCGGTTCGGAACCCGCACCGGGCCCGGAGGCCGTCGTGGGCTCCAGGTCGCGCAGGGCGCTCTCGACGGCCTGGAGGGTGCGGCGGTCGTCGAGGAGCTGGGCGTGGCTCTCGTCGATGAGGCGGAACGCCTCCTCGGCCGTGCCCCCGTTCACCGCCCGCATGATCGACGTCGCCGTCTGGTGGCCGTGGCCGGGCAGCAGGGCGAGGAACGCGCGCAGGGCTTCCGCGTGCAGCGAGGTGTAGGTGCGGTAGCCGTGGGGTGTGCGACCGGCGGCCGGAAGGACGCCGGCCGCCTCGTAGTTCCTGATCGCCTGCGTGGACAGACCGTGCCCGCGCGCCAGATCAACCGGCCGGAGACGTTCGCCGGTTTGAAGGTTTCGTCCCATGAGGCCGCCGATATCGTGGAAAAGTTTCAACCGAAGATTCAACGATAGCGTTGAAGGCATGGCTACTGACATCAAGGACACCGTCCATGCCGTCGAGGCCGCTGCCGTCATGGGGCTGCTCCCGGCACGGCCGCGGCTGCTCGCCCTGGGCGAGCCCACCCACGGCGAGGACACCCTGCTCGACCTGCGCAACGAGCTCTTCCGGCAACTCGTCGAGCAGGAGGGCTACCGGACGATCACCATCGAGAGCGACTGCCTGATGGGCCTGGTCGTGGACGACTACGTCACCTCGGGCACCGGCACCCTCGACGAGGTCATGGAGCGCGGGTTCAGCCACGGCTTCGGCGCGTCCGCGGCCAACCGCGAGCTGGTGCGCTGGATGCGCGCCTACAACGACGGCCGGCCCGCGTCCGAGCAGGTCCGCTTCGCCGGTTTCGACGGCCCGCTGGAGATCACCGGCGCCGCGAGCCCCCGGCAAGCCCTCACCGCGCTCCACGGCTACCTCGCGGCCCAGGTCGACGCGGACCTGCTCCCCTGCACCGCGGAGACGCTCGACCGTCTGCTCGGCGCGGACGACCGCTGGACCCGTCCCGCCGCGATGATGGATCCGGCCCGGTCCGTGGGGCGGTCGACCGAGGCCAGGGAACTGCGGCTGCTCGCCGACGATCTGGTGGCGCTGCTCGACGCGCAGACGCCGCACCTGACCGCGGCGACCTCGCGGGGCGACTGGGACCGGGCGCGCCTGTACGGGCGTACCGCCACCGGCCTGCTGCGCTATCACTTCTGGATGGCCGACACCGCACCGGCCCGCATGACGTGGCTGGTGAGCCTGCGGGACCGGATGATGGCCGACAACCTCCTCGCCCTCGCCGAACGGGGCCCGACGCTGGTCCACGCCCACAACGCCCATCTCCAGCGGGACAAGAGCTCGATGCGGATGGGTGACCGGCGGCTGGAGTGGTGGAGCGCCGGAGCGCTCGCCGGCGCCCGCCTGGGCGGGGGTTACGCCTTCCTGGCCACGGCCCTCGGCACGATCCGGCACCACGGAGTGGACACCCCGCCGCCGGACACCCTCGAAGGCCTCCTGTACGCCCTCCCGGAGGACCGCTGCCTCGTCGACGCCCCCCGGCTGACCAAGGCGTTCGGCGACACGCGGCCCGCTCCCCACGGGTCGCCGTACTTCGGCTACTTCCCACTCGACCCGGCCCACCTGGCCGGATACGACGGGATCGTGTTCGTCAAGGACGTCCCGCGGAGTGAGTGAGGGCGTGCCGTCGGCGGCTCGGACGCACCGAGCCGCCGATGCGGCACCCGTTCGCGTGGGTCAGGACCGGGTGGCGAAGTCCTGGGTCCACCAAGGGCCGTTGGAGCGGAGGTTGACGCCCACGCCGGTGAACTTGTAGGAGCAGTTGAGGATGTTGGACCGGTGTCCCGGGCTGTCCATCCAGCCCTTGAGCGCCGTGGCCGGATCCTTGGGGCTCTTGAAGATGTTCTCGGCCCAGCTGCTCCACCGGAATCCGGCATTGGTCATCCGGGTTCCGGGGTCGACGCCTTCGGGGGTGTTGTGCTCGTAGTAGTCGCGGGCCGCCATGTCGTCCGAGTGGGCCTGCGCCGCGTTCTGCAGCCGGGGGTCGACGGTGAGCGGGCCGCAGCCGTGTCGGGCCCGCTGGTCGTTGACCAGGTCGACGACCTTTTGGGCGAACTGCGCGGCGGTGCCGGTCGCGGCCCGTGGTGCGGCGGGGGCGTCGGCTCTCGCCCCGGCCTCCGTGCGGGAGGTGCGGGGCGGCGTGTTCGCGGCCGTCTTGGCGCCGCTCTCGGGGCGGGCCTTACGCGGCCGTTGGGGGGCGTGCCGCTTGCCGTGCTCTTCGGCACCGGAGGGGGAGGCCGACGCCTTGTGGCGCTGGGTCGAGGGAGCGGCACTGGGCGATGCCGGCGGGGCGGAGGCGGTCTCCGTGAGCGGCGCCGCCACGGACCGGTTCGCCGCGAGCTCCTGGTCGGGGCCGGAGCCGGCACGTATCAGCGCCACGGAGCAGCAGCCCGCGGCGATCGCGGCCGCCACCGCCAGCAGCACGGTCCTCCGCCGGGGACGGGGACCGCTGCTGACGGCGCGGTGGTTTCCGCCCCGCTGCGCGGTCCGCCCGCGCCGGCCGCCGGGGCCGGGCGCGGTGGAGCGGCGGTGCGAGGCGGGCCCGCCGGTTCGGCGTCCGGTCCCGGTCGACGTCCCGTCGCGCGGTTCCGCCGGCCGGTGTGCGTCGTCGTTGTTCATGGTGTCGTTTCCTGTGCAGCCGTGGGGCCTGCATAGCCGTGGCCCGTAGGGGATATGGGTCCGTGCGGCCCGCCGTGCGGGCGGACCACGCAAGGGAGACCCCGGTGACGGCTCCGGATAACGAAAAGTGCTCCGCGTATGTCGTACGGCCCCGCCGCGGCCACGTACCGGCGATGTCCGCACGGCAGTGACGTCAAGGGCAGAGGTTGCCAGAGTCAGCCAAAAGCGGTAATGGCCCCATACCAACCCAGCGCATATCATCTACGCCATGGCGCCCCAATGCGTCCCTGACGCCACCGCCGAGGCCAATCGCGCGATACGCGACTTCATGGCCGCCCGCATCGGTCGGCCGCTATGGCCCGAGGAGCAGGACGAGTACGAACACCTGCTTGCCACATGGGCCGCGGCCGTCCACAGCAACGAGAAAGGCTGATAGACCGACCCGCCCTCCAGGCCGCGGCGCAGCACCCGATGGGCGCGGCGCCGCGGCCTGGGGCGGGAACTCATCCTCGACCAACTGCGTGCGAGGCCGGCTCCCTTGGCACAAGTGGTTCACGCGGGAGCGGTGCAGACGTCCATCTGTTCCAGTTCGGCGAGTACGGGGGCGGCTCCGTCCTCCGCGGCGAGGTGGGAGGCGATCGTCCGGGCCCGTCGGGTGAAGGCCTGTCCCTCCACGACGTCGCGCAACGCGTCGGCCAGGCGGGCGGCCGTCAACTGGCGGCGGGGAATCGCGGCGGGGGCGACTTCCATGGCGGCCAGTCGGGAGGCCCAGTAGAACTGGTCGAAGTGGACCGGTACGGGAACGGCCGGCACCCCGGCCTTGAGGCCCGCGCCCGTGGTGCCCGCGCCTGCGTGGTGCACCACCGCGGCCATCCGGGGAAAGAGCCAGTCGTGCGGGACTTCGGAGACGGTGAGGACATCGTCGCCGGCCATGTGGATCCCCAGCCAGCCCGACTGGACCACGGCGCGCAGCCGTGCCTTGCGCAGCGCCTGGACGAGCAGTCCGCTCAACTGCTCAGCGTCTCCCATGGCCATGCTGCCGAATCCGATGAACACCGGTTTGCTGCCGGAGTTCAGAAAGTCGACCAGTCGATTGTCCGGGCGCCAGCCGTCGGGGCGGGGCGGCCACCAGTATCCGCCGGTCCGCTGTCGACCGGACGAGTAGGTGGACGGCGGCACCACCATCGGGCTGTAGCCGTGGCACACCGTCTCGGTGCGCATGGCCCGTAGCGCGCGTCGGTTCGCTTGTTTCGGGAGCCCGAGGTCCTGCTGCAGCACGTTGAGGGACGGTGCCATGTTGAGGCCCGCGCTCTTGGCCACGGCGGCCTCGACGATACGGTCCCGGCAACGGTCGGGCACGACGCCGTTCAGACCGAACCGGACGGCCGAACGCATCGGCTGGAGGTAGGCGCCGATGCAGCGCGCCCCCACGCCTTCGGCGACGAACGCGCAGATCGGATGGGTTACCAAGCCGGTCAGGAGGACGTCCACCCCGCCTCTGGAGGCATTCAGGATCCCCTGTGCGATCTGCGGGAGGAGGTTGCGTCGCATCTCCCGGACGAGACTGCGCGGAGGCGTTGGATCGATGTCGGTCGCCATGTAGTCCATCGGATCCAGCGGCAGGGTCCGGCAGTCCAGCCGATGCGCGCGGACGGCGTCTTCGAAGCGCGCGTGGCACGCCACGGTCACCTCATGGCCGGCGGCCTTCAACCGCCTGCCCAGCCCGAGATACGGAGCCACGTCGCCCCAGGTGCCGGGGCTTGGAATAAGAACTCGCACAGCTCGCCTCGTCAGGTTGTCCTGCTGCCGGTGGGTGGTCCTTGGCACCGCACATCCCTTCAAAAGGATGGCCGTTGCTCACCGGGAAGTGGCAGTGACACACAGGCGGCTGCCTGAAGGCGGCCAGGAATTTCCGCGCTCCGTGGCGGCACACGCACCGCCCCGTGGCCCACGGGATCGAGGCTAACGCGATGTGCCGGGTGCGAGGCGGAGATTCGGTTGTGCTGTCCGGGTGGTTGTGAGCCGGACGGCGCCCTCGTGGCCGACGAGCAGGCCAGTGGAACCGGTACGGCCTGCCCGTCGGCGGCGTCGGGGGCCTCAGCTGCTGGTCAGGGTGCGAGCGAGGAGGGGAAGCAGGCGGTCCCAGTGGCGTTGCAGTGCGGAGGAGTTGAAGGCGTCGGTGTCGGACATGGTGAAGCCGTGGACGGTGCCGGGGTAGATCTCGGAGGTGTAGTCGACACCCGCGGCGTCCAGGGCCTGGTTGAGCTCGCCGAGGGCCTCGGGCGTCAGGTCGGTTTCGGCGTGGCCGAAGTGGACCTGGGCGGTGAGCTCGGAGAGGCTGTCGGGCCCGTCGGCCCCCACGGGGCCGTGGAACGCGGCGACGGCGGCCACCCGGCCGGGGTGGGCCGTGGCGGTGCGCATCGCCAGGAGACCGCCTATGCAGTAGCCGGTCACCGCGACCGGTCCGGTGGCGACCTCGGGCTGGGTGGTGAGGAACCCGAGGTAGGCCTCGGCGTCGCGCAGGACGCGTTCGGCGGTGTGCGCCTCGACCAAGGGCATCACCTGGGCGATGACCGCGGGCCGCTCCTCTTCTCCGATGTGCTCGGGAAGTTCGATCAGCGGTGCCGGGCCGTGCCGGTAGAAGAAGTTGGGGACGAGCACGTAGTACCCGTGCCCGGCCAGTTCGCGGGCCATCTCCCGCAGCACGGGCCGGATGCCGAAGGCGTCCCCGTACATCAGCACCGCTGGGTGCCGCTCGCCGTCGTCGGGGAAGGCGGCGAAGGCGTCGGCCCGGCCGTCCGTGGTGGGAATCTGCAGCGACTTGATCTCGGTGGGAATGGCGGATGTTCCTTCCTGAAGTTCGCCGAGGCAACGTTTGTCTCACTAACGTTCTCGGCACGAGCGAACGTATATCGTTAGTTCCACTAACGCAATGGATAGGATCGGCGCCATGATCAGAGCCGAAGCCGCGGACCTGCCCGACGACGACGCGCCCAGGACGCCCGACAGGCTGCGTCGACGGGCGAGCCGCCTGTTGTCGCAGCTGACCGTGCGGTCGGATCGGCTGATCAACGAGGGGCTGGCCCGGATCGACGCCCGCAAGTGGCACTACGCCGTGCTCGCCTCACTGCAGGATTTCGGGCCGGGCAGCCAGGCCGCGCTGAGCACACGCACCGGCATCTACCGCAGCGACATGGTCGGTGTGCTCAACGAACTGGCCGAGCGCGACCTCGTCGAGCGGGCGCCCGACCCCGACGACCGGCGTCGCAACGTCATCACGATCTCCGCCCTGGGCCGCCGCCGTCTGCGCCGCCTCGACAAGGTCCTGGACGACCTCCACGACGAGCTGCTCGCGCCGCTGAGCCCGGCCGAACGCGACCAGTTCGTACAGTTGCTCACCCGCTTGCTGGACCACCACGCCCAAGCGTCCTGACCCGCCGGGCGGCCCTCCCGCCCGACCCGGTCACACGTCGACCTGGGCCAGCCGGGCCGCGTCGTATCGCTCGCCCGCCACCGCTCCGCGCGGCACGGCCTGGTCGAGAGCCGCCAGCTCGCCCGCGGTCAGCGTGACATCGGCCGCGGCGGCGTTCTCCTCGAGGTAGCGAACCCGCTTGGTACCGGGGACAGCGGTGACGTCCGGCCCCTGGGCCAGCAGCCAGGCGAGGGCGAGCTGTGCGGGGGTGACGCCCTTGGCGTCGGCCAGCGCCCGTACGCGCTCGACGAGGGCGAGGTTGAGGGCGAGGTTCTCGCCCTGGAAGCGGGGCGCGGTGCGGCGGAAGTCCCGCTCGCCGTACGCGTGCCGGCCGAGGGTCCCGGTCAGCAGGCCGCGCCCGATGGGGCTGTATGCGACGAGGCCGATGCCCAGCTCGCGCATCGTCGGCAGGTGTTCGTCCTCGATGTCCCGGGTGAACAGCGAGTACTCGTACTGCCCGGCGGTGATCGGGTGCACGGCGTGGGCCCGCCGGATCGTCGCCGGGGAGGCCTCGGAGATGCCGAGGTGGCGCACCTTGCCGGCGGTGACCAGCTCGGCCATCGCGCCCCAGGTCTCCTCGACGGGGACGGTCGGGTCGATGCGGTGCTGGTAGTAGAGGTCGATGTGGTCGGCCCCCAGCCGGCGAAGGGACGCCTCGCACGCGGCCCGGACGTACTCCGGCCGCCCGTTGACACCGACCGGGGTGCCGTCGGGACGGCGCTCGACGCCGAACTTGGTGGCGAGGACGACCTCGTCCCGGCGGCCCGCGATCGCCTTGCCGACCAGCGTCTCGTTGGTGAAGGGGCCGTATGCGTCGGCGGTGTCCAGGAACGTCACGCCCACGTCGAGGGCCCGCCTGATGGTGATGAGCGAGTCGACTTCGTCACCGGGGGCGTAGTAGTCGCTCATCCCCATGCAGCCGAGGCCGAGGGCGGAAACACGAAGGGAGGCGAGGGTGCGCGCGTGCATGGCGAACTCCTTGAGGAGACGGGGAGGATGAGGGGCGACGGCCCGACGTCGTCGATTCTGGTGCGCGCCGGGTGCCGTTGGCCAAGACCGGTTGGGCACCGTCCAGATACCCTGCGGGTATGACGATCGATCTGCGGCTCATGCGCTACGTGGTGACCGTGGCCGACGAGGGCGGGTTCCAACGGGCCGCCGACCGGCTGCACATGGCCCAGCCGCCGCTGAGCCGGCAGATCGCCGCCCTGGAACGCGAGTTGGGCGTGCGGCTCTTCGAACGACGCCCCACCCGCCTCACCGAGCCCGGCAAGGTCTTCGTGGAAGGGGCCCGCGCCCTCCTCGCCGAAGCCGACGCTCTGGTGGAGCGGACCGTGAGCGTCGCGCACGGCACGGCCGGCACACTGCGGCTCGGCTACGTCACCAGCGCCGCCTACTGGGCCGTGCCCACCCTGCTGTCCGCCATGGGAGCCCGCCATCCCGGCGTCCGTGTCGAGACCCGCGAGATGTGGTCGGCCGACCTCGCCGCCGCACTCGAACGCGACGAGATCGACGCCGCGCTCTCCCGCAGCCTGCCGCACCGGTCGGGCCTGGCCCGCCTGACGCTCGTACGGGAGGACCTCGTCGTGGTCGTCGCCGCCGGCCACCGGCTCGCCGACCGGACCGGACTGTCGCTGCGCGAACTGCGCGGCGACACACTGCGGGCCATCAGACGCGACATCGCACCCGCCTTCCACGACGCGGTCCTCGCCGCGCTCCACGGCGCCGGCGAGGCCTTCCCCGTCGAGGAGGAGCCGGTGCCGGGCTTTCGGCACCTGGTCCTGGACGACCGCACCTTCGCCGTCGTCCCGCAGGCCCTGACCCGCCACCTGCCGCCCGGCACGGCCGCCCTGTGCATCAGCGACGACCTGCCCGGCTTCGACCTCGAACTCGTCTGGCGCAAGGACACCTCCGCGCCGCCGGTACCCCTGCTGGTCCGAGCGGCACGGGCGCTGGCAGCACAGTGACCTGCCCCACGGCTTCCGGACGGCCCCCGTCCGGGGGCGCCGTCCCCGGACGGATCACCGGGCGGCGCCGGCCCCTGCCGCAGGCGTGCCGACCCCTGCCGAAGGCAGATAGCGCGGCGCTCGCCAGGCGTCGAGTCGGTGCTCCACCGCGGCCCCCAGCGACAGGAGCTCGGCGTCCTTGCGGTCACCCGCCATCAGGAGCAGCCCCACGGGCAACTCGTCGACGAACCCGGCGGGCACCGACAAGGACGGGTAACCGGCCACGGCCGCGGGGGTCGAGGACGGGATGACGTCGTTGTCGCCCCGCGCGCAGTCGGTCGTCCAGGCGGGCGGGTTCGTCGGCGCGGCGATGGCGTCCAGTCGATGGGCGGCGATGGTCTCGTCCAACGAGCGCCGGGCGAGGTCCGTCAACTCGGCACGCCTGGCCCGATACTCCGGGTCGGTGGTGGAAGGCGCGGCGAGGGCCCGCTCGAACAGCTCCTGACCGGCGAAACAGGTGCGCTCCGCCGGGTGGGTGCGGTTGAACTCGATCAGCCCGGCGAGGTTCCGCGGCCCGTCGCGCGTGCCGAGATAGGCATCGACGTCCCGGTGGAACTCGCTCAGCAGCGCCGGGAATTCGAGTGCCGCCAGACGCTTCTGGTACGGCGGTGTCACCTCGACGACCTCGGCTCCCGCGTTGCGCAGCCGCTCCGCGGTACGGGTCATCAGCGCATCCACCTCCGCGCCGAGCGAGGGCAGTCGCCACAGGCCGATCCGTTTGCCGCGCAGGCCGGTGGAGCGCGTCAGCTCGCCGGGGAGGCCTCCTGGACCGCCCGCGTGCGAGGTGCCCCTTGCGCTGAGCACCGAGAGGGTGAGCGCGGTGTCGATCACGTTGCGCGCCATGGGCCCCGCGGTGTCCTGCTCGGCGGAGATCGGGACCACACCGGCCTGGCTGACCAGGCCGAGGCTGGGCTTGTGGCCGACCACCCCGTTCATCCCGGCCGGGCACACGATGGAGCCGTCCGTCTCGGTCCCGATCGCCACCTGCGCCAACGACGCGGCGAGCGCGGCGGCCGAACCGGAGGAGGACCCGCACGGATTCCGGTCCAGCACGTACGGGTTGTGGGTCTGGCCACCCACCGCCGACCACCCTGAAGCCGGCTTCTCCGCACGGAAGTTCGCCCACTCGGACAGGTTGGTCTTGCCGAGGATCACCGCCCCGGCCTCCCGCAGCCGGGCCACCAGGGCGGCGTCGGCGTCCGGTGGACTGCCGGCCAACGCCAGCGACCCGGCCGTCGTGGACATGTCCCGGGTGTTCACGTTGTCCTTGAGCAGGACTGGGATGCCGTCGAGCGGCCCACGGGTGGCGCCGCCCCGATGCCTGGCGTCGCTGGCGGCCGCCTGGCGCAGGGCCGTCGGGTCGGTGCGCAGCACCGCGTTGATCTCGGGGTCGACGGTCCTGATCCGCCGCAGATAGGCCGCGGTCAGTGCCGACGAGGTCAGCGAACCGTCCGCCATGCGCGCCTGCAGCTGAGGGATGGTCACGGTATCGAGATCGACGCCGAGTTCCGGGGGCCCGCCGACTGCTGGCGGGGCACCGGCGCCGGATCCCGCGGCCTGCGCACGCGGGCCCGGTGCGCCGGTACACAGGGAAACCGCGACCAGGGCAGTGATCAGCGTGGCGGTGCTCCGCTTCCTCATGCTCCTCATGAGGTCAGCCGACTACAGGCCGGCGGCCCGGAACAAGAGCCTTTCGCGCCGCCGTCCCCGCGCTCGGCTGCGGCCAGGACCATGACCCGCGGCGAGCCGGTCTGGAACTTCCCATCGCATCGACCGCCTCGCGCAGTTCCCGCGCTCCGACACCCACGGCGAATGATTCTTCGAATTATCGACTCCCTGTTCGCGCTTATTCCGGACGGGACGGATATCTCCGTTCCTGGCATTGGACAGCTCACAGGACAAACGTTTTTTCGCGAACTCACTGGCGCACCGCGACGTGGGCGCAAGGGCGCAAAGGGACGCCCGACTGTAGTGCGCCGGAATTGCGCGCCCTCTGTGTACCACTCAATGCCAGTTGTTCGTCGTTGTGCTGTTGGGGTTGTCCTACTTATCGTTGTGCCGCGGATTTCACCGCTCGCAATTCCCGTCCCGGGAGTTGCTCGAAATCCGCTGCACAGGCGCCTGTTGTGTACACCGTCCCCAGGAAAAAGGAGAACGATCATGACGTACGAGCGCCCCACCCTCACCAAGGCCGGCAGCTTCCGCAAGGTCACCGGCATCAAGAACACCGGCCCGAAGGACATCCTCGGCGGCAAGCAGCTCCTCTGACCGAGGCCACCCGCGACCGCTGAGCGGTCCGGGGCGCAGCGCGCACCGGACCGGCCGTCGAGCCGGTCCGGTCATCGGGTGGCGGCAGCCGGCCGCCACCCGTTCTCTGTTTCTGCCTCCCTGTTCCGAGTGTCACCGACCGAAGGCCGTAGCCCATGGACCAGTCCTTGTCGCTCCAGGTCGTACCCGCCTGGTTCGTCGTCCTGCCCGACACCGACGCGGCCGGGGCCCTCGCTGTCAAGGCGCTCTCCTACGCGGACCGGAACCTGACCCATGCCTCGGGGCGCCCCTGGCTGGTGGGCCGATGGGCACCGGGGACGGTCGTGACGGGGACGCACGGGGGGACGCGGGTCGCGGTGGTCGGGGAGCATGCCGTCACCGCGCGGGATGCCGAGCGGGCCGCCGCGGCGGTGGACGCCGGCACACCGACGCCATGGGACCGCGCGGGCGACTGGGCCGGCAGTTTCCACCTGGTCGTCAGCGGCGGGGACCGGGTATCGGTGCGGGCCGGCGTAGTCGACCTGCGCCGGGTGTTCCACACCCGGGCCGACACGTCTGGCCGCGGACCGGTGAGCGTGGCGTCCGACCGGGCCGATGTCCTCGCCGAACTGGTCGGTGCCGAACTGGACGAGCGCCGCGTCGCGCTTGAGATGCTCGGCGCTCCCTACCCCCGCGCGGGGGACCCACTGTGGCGCGGTCTGCATGCCGTACCGGCCGGGCACTGCCTGACGATCCACCACGACGGCCGGGTCCACACCCGGCGGTGGTGGTCACCGCCCGACCCCGTCGTCCCCCTCGCCGTCGGCGCCGGGCACCTGCGAGAGGCCCTCGACGAGGCGATCGAGGTGCGCATCCGCGGGCGCGATCTGGTGAGCACGGACCTGGGCGGACTGGACTCCACGGCCGTGTGCTGTACGGCGGCACGCTCGGGGACCCGAGTCGTCGCCTACACCGCCGGGATCCACGACGAGGCCGGCGACGACGTGTACTGGGCCAGGCGGACCGTCGAGGCGCTGAACGGCGTCGAACACCACATCATCCCGGCCCAGGACGTGGCCATGACCTTCGACGGGATCGATGCCCTGGAGGACGTCCTGGACACACCCAGCATCCTCACCGTCGACCGCAACCGCCGTATGGGCATCGTGGAACTGGCGGCGGCCCGCGGTTCCGGCCTCCATCTCACCGGCCTGGGCGGCGACGAACTGCTGGCCGGTACGCCCGCCCGTCTGCATGCGCTGCTGCGCAGCCATCCCCTCGTCGCCTGGCAGGCGGTACGGGGGTACGCCGCCAAATACCGATGGTCGCGGCGCGGCGTAGTACGCCAGCTCCTGGACCGGAGTCCCTACAGGACGTGGCTTCGGCGGGTGGCCCGCGATCTGACCGAACCGGCGGTACCTGAAGGCGAGCCGTTGCTCGGCTGGGCGGTTCCGCCCCGGATGCCGCCCTGGGCCACCCCGGAGGCCGTCAGCACGGTGCGCGAGCTGCTCTGTGCGGAGCTGCCCGACGTCCGGCCCCGGGGCCGGGGACACGGCGAACACCGCGAGCTGGTCGCGATGGACGGCATCTCCCAATGGACGCGGCACATCGGCCAGATGGCCGCCCCGCTGGGCATCGGGGTCAGCGCGCCCTACTACGACACCCGCGTCATCGAGGCGGCCCTCGCCGTCCGACCGCAGGAGCGGATCACTCCGTGGCGCTACAAGCCGCTCATCGTCGAGGCCATGCGCGGAGTCGTGCCGGAAGCCAGCCGCACTCGCGACACCAAGGCGAACGCCACGTACGAGGAGGAGGCAGGACTGCGCGAGCACCGCAAGGGCCTGCTGGCGCTGTGCGAGGGCTCCCGGCTCGCCCGGCTCGGTCTCGTCGACGAGCGGATCCTTCGCGAATGGTGCCGTCGCGCTCTGACCGCGGAGACGGAGAGCTATCGGCTGCACCCGACCATCGCCTGCGAAGTCTGGCTGCGTTCCCGGGAGTTGACGCCACCGAACGCCGGCCGGGCAGCAACGCGACACGCCCGGGAACCCTCCCCCGCCAGCCCGTCGGCCCTGCCCGCCGACAACCGCGAGACCTGAGAGTGGTGAATTCCGTGTTTACCCTGAAGCCCGGTGTCCTGCTGACCGAGACCGAGTACGGTGTGGCGCTGCTCGACCAGGAGAGTGCCGAGTACTGGACGCTCAACCCGACGGCCGCCATCGTTCTGCGGACCCTCACGGACGGCTACGGCCCCGAGCGGGCGGTGGAGATCCTCACCGCGCGCTACGACGACGTCGATGTCGACCTGGCCACGGAGGACGTCGGCCGCATCGTCGACGAGCTGCGCTCGGCCGGACTCGTCACGTCCTGAGCGCAGCCGGCCCGGAACCTGCCGATGCACAAGCCATTCGGCCGGCCCCACCGCTCTGCCCGTCGGATCCTCCCTGCCATCGGGGCCGCCCGGCGACTTCGTCCGTACAGGCCCGGCCTACCCGGGCCGGTCCGCCCAAACCGGAGAGCCACACATGTCGACGCCGGAAGTGGTCCCGTACCGCCCGCGCTCCGTTCCACCGGCCCGCCGTTTCCTGGCCCGGGTGGTGGTGTGCTGCGCCCATCTGCTCGCCACCCAGCCGCCGGGCCGTATTCGCGCCGTCCTGCGCCGGCTGCGCCGCGGTGCGAGGCCCGCAACCCTCGCCGAGGCGAGCACGGCGCGGGAGACGGTGCTCGCCGTGAGTCTCGCCGCAGGAGGCCACAAAGGGTGCCTGACCAGGTCTCTGGCCACCGTCCTGCTGTGCCGTTGGTACGGCCGGTGGCCCGTCTGGTGCGTGGGAGTGCGCAGCCGCCCGCCGTTCGCGGCGCACGCCTGGGTGGAGGCCGAGGGGGTCCTGGTCGGCGAGGGCGCCTCGGCCGACTACTTCCAGCGCTTCTTCACCGTGGAGTGAGCCGATGAGCGCGGCACCCTCCGTCGAGACCCCTCGCACCGGCCCCGGAAGCCACTCCCGGACGAGTGGGAACCCGGTCGGTGCGAGGTCGGGCCACCGGGCCCTCGCAGCGCATCTGCGCCGGCAGCGCGGGCGGATGGCCGTGGGCGTCGGGCTGGGGCTCGCGGGCAGCGTCATGGGGCTCGCCCAGCCGCTGGCGGCCAAGCGGGTGATGGACGGGATGAGCCGTGGGCAGCCCGAGGCCTGGCCGGTCATCGTGCTCAGTCTGCTGGTGGTGGCCGGGGCGCTCCTCGTAGGGCTGGGGCACTACGTGCTGCAGTGGTCGTCCGAGTCGATGGTGTACACCGCCCGGCGACGGCTGACCGAGCGGCTTCTGCGGCTTCGGGTGCCCGTGGTGGAGAGCACCGAGCCGGGCGATCTGATCGCCCGCGTGACCTCCGATACGGCGGTGCTGCGCCAGGCCGTTCCCCAGGCGGTGTCCGCGGCGGTCACCGGCACTCTGGTCACCGCGGCGACGGTCGTCATGATGGGACTGCTCGACGCCGTGCTGCTGTGCGTCACCCTCGCGGTGATCGCCGTCGTCGGTGTCATCGTCGCGGTCGTGGCCCCGCGGATCGGCCGTGCCACCCGGCGCACACAGGAGTCGGTGGGACAGATCGGCGCGGCACTGGAGCGGGTCTTCGGAGCGTTCCGTACGGTCAAGGCGTCGGGCGCCGAGCGCCGGGAGGCCGCGGTGCTGCACCGGGCGGCGGAGGAAGCCCGCCGGACCGGGGTACGGGCCGCGGCGTGGGAAGCGGTGTCGGCGACGGCCTCGGCGGTCGTCGTCCAGGTCAGTTTCCTCGTCGTCCTCGGAGTGGGGGGCGCCCGCGTCGCGTCCGGCGCCATCAGCGTCTCCACGCTCGTCGCCTTCCTCCTCTACCTCTTCGCACTGGCTCCACGCATCGGCCAACTGGCCGAGGGAGTGGGCCAGTTCCAGGTCGGATCGGCAGCGGCCGTCCGTATCGAACACATCGAGCGGCTGGAGGTCGAGAGGCTGGAAGCGGAGCCCGTACGAGAGCGGGAAGCGACGCGCGCAAAGGCGGCCTCCGAATGCGGCGGGCGCCCCGTCGGCGTGGCGTTCCATCAGGTGTGCTTCGCCTACCGCCCCGAACTGCCCCGCGTCCACCACGAGGTCACCTTCTCCGTTCCCCCGCGCGGACTGACCGCTTTCGTCGGCCCGTCCGGCGCCGGCAAGACCACGGTCTTCTCCCTGATCGAGCGCTTCTACGAGCCTGCCGCCGGTCGTGTGCTCCTGGACGGTGAGGACGTACGTCGGTGGCCTCTGACCCGGCTTCGCGCATCGATCGGCTACGTCGAGCAGGACGTCCCCGTCCTCGCCGGCACCCTGCGCGACAACCTGACCCTGGGCACCGTCGAGCCCGGCGACGAGGAACTCGCCCGAGTCCTGCGGATGGCCCGGCTGGATGGACTGGCGGACCGTCTGCCGCACGGTCTGGACACCGATGTCGGCCATCGGGGCAGCCGGCTGTCCGGTGGCGAGCGACAGCGTGTCGCGATCGCCCGCGCCTTGTTGCGTCGACCCAGGCTGCTGCTGCTGGACGAGGCCACCTCCCAGCTCGACGCGGCCAACGAGGCGGCGTTGCGCGACACGATCACCGAGACCGCCCTCGATACGACGGTGTTGGTGGTCGCCCACCGGCTTTCCACCGTGACCAGCGCGGACCGGATCGTGGTGATGGAGGCGGGTCGGGTACGGGCCGTCGGCACCCATGCCCAGCTCATGAAATGCGACGCCCTTTACGGCGAACTGGCGAGCACTCAGCTGCTCGATCCGTAGCCGCCGTTCTCGGCAACCGTGCTACCGGGGACGAAGCGGCCTGTGACGGACACGCCCTGGCCCTCCGTGCACCAGGCACCGCACTCGTCCTGGATGCCGGGGAAGAGTTCGACGCGCAGGTCGTCGCCTTCGTGGATGACGTAGGTGGGACCGGTCTGGTGGTTCCAGCCGAGGGGGAGGAGGTAGTAGCGGCCGTTGCGTTCGATGAGGCGGCGCAGACCGGTGTAGCGGTAGCGGTAGCGGACCTTGGCGCCCAGGTCCGACACCTCCACGCCGGGCCCGGCCAGGCTGAGCCGGTCGGTGCTCAGGAGGACGACGGCGGGCCGGCGCACGAGGTTCGCGGCGGCCTGCCGGGCCTCCCGCTCGCCCAGCCCGGCGGTGCCCAGGCTGAGCCCCCACATCACCAGCAGACCGGCCGTGAACGCCGGTACCGCCCGGCTCCACACTCCGGGCAGCACGGGGTGGGAGGGCGCCGCGGCGCCCTCGTCGGTGTCGGGCGGTACCGCTGCGCCCCCGTCTCCGGCCCGGCTGCGGGCCCATGGGCTCTGGCCGAGGAGTACGCCGACTCCCAGCAGGATGGGCGCCAGCCATCTGAAGCCGCCGAGCCAGGACCAGAGGAGCAGGAGCACCAGGCCGGCTCCGACGAGGGAGAGGTGAGCCCGAGCGACGGCTCGCAGGGCGCGCTGCAGTGCGCGGATGAGGCGGTCCTGGTGCGTCTGGTCGGTGTCCGGCCGCGCGGCGAGGGCCGGGGTCGTGGCCAAGTGACGGAGTATCAGGACCGCGAGGACGCAGACGATCGCCAGTGGAGCGGTGACGACATTGAGGCTCTGGATCGCCATCTCCGCGAATCCGAAGCCGAGGTTGAAGGAGTCCACGCGGAAGTAGGTGTAGTAGGCCGTCATATAGACCGCGCCCAGGAAGTACATGACGGCCACGAGGAAGGAGGCCTGGGCGATGACGCCGCCGAGGAGGGAGGCCGCCGTACGTTCCTCGCCGGCCGGGGTGGAAGGGGCTGAGGGTGGCGCGGAGGGCCGGGGCGCCGGGTCACCGCTCATGTGCCGGACGGCGAAGGGCAGGTCCCGCTCGGCGAGGGGGTGTTCTCCGGGGAGGCCGAGCCTGTCTCCCCGGACGGGGAGGCCGAGCCTGCCTCCCCGGACGGGGAGGGTGAGCCCGTCGCCTCGGACGGGGAGGGGGAGCCACCGGAGGGCGGGCAGGTCTCGCCGCCCGATTGGCCTTCGCCTCCTCCGACCCCACCGCCCACGTCTCCGCCCCCGTCGGCGCCGCCGGTCGGATCCACGCCACCGCCCACCGGGGGCCTGCCGTGCCCCTTGGGCGGCGACTCGACCGGCGGCACCGGGTCTCCGTCGTAACTCGGGCCGCCGTCACTGGTGTTGTCCTGAGCGCTACCGCCCTTGGTGGGCTCGTTCCCTTGCGCGCCGCCCCCGGACTGATCTCCGCCTGACGCTCCCCCCACCGCCCCGCCCGCCGTCGGGGAGGAGCCGGCGGAGTCCGTGGGCCGTACGGAATCGGCTCCCCCGGGAGCGGTGTGTGCGCAACCCGCCATGGCGATGAGCGCTCCGGCGGCGACGAGGATGCGTAAGAGATGTCTGTTCGCGTATGCCTCTCGGCGTTCCATGTGTGGTCGGCTCCCTCTCTCCCGCAGGGTGCGTAGAGAACGACGCCCGCCGACCGGTCCCGGTTCCCGCGGCGTCGGGGTGCCGACGGGTGGACCGTCGGCAGCTCGACCGCTTCCCTTCACATAAAACATGCATTTCTCACGATCTCTTCGTGACACTCATGACTGGTTCACGCCTCCGCGGCTGTGACAGCGTCGTGGTGTCACCGGCCGAGGGAGTGGGATGAACAAGGGATACGCGGTCTTCTGCGACGCTGACCGCAAGTTCTACGACGCTCCGCACCGGCTGTCCGAAGACCCCCAGGGCCGCAGCGGCCAGTACCCGGTGCTGAACCGGGAGTTGCCGGCCGGCTGGCAGCGGCACCGCTCGGGTGACTGGCTGGCGTTCCGGCCGCTCGACCGTGAACTGCCCTCTCAGGGCTGGAAGATCCATGTGTCGGCCTGCCTCGACAACGCCGAGCGGGTGCTCACGAAGGTCTGGGAGTACTGCGTACCCCGCTCGGTGGCCTTCAAGTGCATGCCGAGCCGGTATCTGCTGCACATCCGCAACGCCAAGTACACCGACCGGGGCGCGAGCGGCAAGTTCATCACGGTCTATCCGGCCGACGAGGAGCAGTGCCGGGTCATCGCCGAGGAGCTGGACGCGCTGCTGGCCGGTGAGCCCGGCCCGTACATCCTCAGCGATCTGCGCTGGGGCGCCGGCCCGGTGTACGTGCGCTACGGCGGCTTCACCGAGCGGCACTGCTACGACGACAAGGGCGAGCTGTGTCCTGCCGTGGAGGACGGCCGGGGACAGCTCGTTCCCGACCGCCGGGAGCCCGCGTTCCGGGTTCCGGAGTGGGTCTCGCTTCCGGAGTTCCTCGAGCCGCATCTGGCGGCGCGCTCCGCCACCACCGTCTCCGACCTCCCGTACGCCATCGAGCGGGCGCTGCACTTCTCCAACGGCGGCGGCGTGTACGTCGGGCGGGACCTGCGGACCCAGCGGCGTGTGGTGCTGAAGGAGGGGCGTCCGCATGCCGGGCTGGCCGCGGACGAGGCGGACGCGGTGACCCGGCTGGCGCGGGAACGGGACGCCCTGCGGCGGCTGTCCGGGCTGGGGTGCGCCCCCGAGGTGCTGGACTGGTTCACGCTCGGCGAGCACACCTTCCTGGTACTGGAGTACATCGAGGGGCGTCCGCTCAACAGCTTCTTCGCGCATCGGCATCCGCTGATCGAGTCCGATCCCAGTCCGCAGCGGCTTGCCGAGTACACCGAATGGGCACTGCGCGTGCACCGGCTGGTGGAGGAGGCCGTGGAGGCGATCCACGCCCGGGGTGTGGTCTTCAACGACCTCCATCTGTTCAACATCATGCTCTCCGAGGACGAATCCTCGGTCGTGCTGCTGGACTTCGAGGCCGCCTCCGTCGATGACCCGGGCAGCCGGCAGGTGATCGCCAACCCAGGATTCGTGGCCCCCGCCGACCGCCGTGGCCCCGACGTCGACCGCTATGCCCTGGCCTGTCTGCGGCTGGCCCTGTTCCTGCCGCTGACCAGCCTGTTCGCGGTGGACCGGGCCAAGAGCCGGCATCTGGCGCGGATCGCCGCCGAGCAGTTCCCGGTGCCGGTCGAGTTCCTCGACGCGGCGGTCGACGAGATTCTGCGTGGCGATCGAGGCGCCGCGGAAACGGTCGGGACCGGCGCCGCGGGCGGCGGGAACGGACACGACTACTTGCCGGTTTCGCTCGCGGACTGGCCCCGCAGCCGGGACTCCGCCGTCCGCGCCGTACTGGCCTCCGCCACCCCGGCACGGGAGGACCGCCTCTTTCCCGGCGACATCGCCCAGTTCGCCCTCACCGGCGGCGGGACCTGTTTCGCCTACGGCGCGGCCGGCGTGCTGTACGCCCTCGCCGCGACGGGCGCCGAGCGATGTCCGCAGGCGGAGGAGTGGTTGCTGCAGCGGACGAAGGCACCCGCCTCGGGCAGTCCCGTCGGCTTCTACGACGGCCTTTCCGGCGTCGCCTGGGTCCTCGACCGCCTCGGGCACCACGCACGGGCCCTGGACCTGATGGATCTGGTCACGGCGCAGAGCTGGCAGGACATCGGACCCGACCTGCACGGTGGACTGGCCGGCGTGGGGCTGGCGCTGGACGGGCTCGCCGACTCCGCGGGCGCCTCCGGATTACGGGAACAGGCCCTGCGGTGCGCCGAGTTGGTCGCCGATCGATTCGGCCGGACGACCGCAGGGGAGGGACCCGGGCCCTCCCGCGCCGGGCTGCTGCACGGCGACAGCGGTGCCGCGCTGCTCTTCCTGCGGCTGTACGAACGCACCGGCGACGGCGCGCTGTTGGATCTGGCCGGGGACGCCCTGCGACGTGACCTGGCGCGCTGCGTGCGCAGCGCGGCGGGGACCCTCCAGGTCGACGAGGGCTGGCGGACCATGCCCTACCTCGGCGCCGGCAGTGTGGGCATCGGAATGGTGCTCGACGACTACCTCTCCCATCGGCCCGACGACGGCTTCGCGGCGGCGCGGGGCGAGATAGTGCGGGCCGCGCAGGCCAAGTTCTACGCCCAGCCGGGGCTGTTCCGCGGTGCCGCCGGCATGGTGCTGTACCTGAGCCGGACCACCGCCCCGGGACCGGGCACCGACGCCGCGGACCTGCGCCGCCAGATCGACTCCCTCTCCTGGGGCGCCGTTCCCTACCAAGGGCATCTGGCCTTCGCCGGTGAGCAGATGATGCGGCTCTCGATGGACCTGAGCACCGGCACGGCCGGATGTCTGCTCGCCCTGGGCAGCGCGCTGCACGACAAGCCCGTGCACCTGCCCTTCCTCCCGCCGCTCCGGCGGCCCTGAAGCCGGCCCCGACCGGGGTCGAACACGAAAGTCATCCCCGTCCCCATATCGAAAGGAATCATCATGTCGCTTCTCGACCTGCAGACGATGGAGACGCCCAAGCCCGAGGCCACCGAGGAGCTGCACACCGGCAGCCGCGCGAGCCTGCTGCTCTGCGGCGACAGCAGCCTGAGCGTCACCACCTGTAACTGACTGCCGGTCGCCGCGGGGCCCGAGGTCCCGTAGCGACGAGGAGGGCGGGTTCCGGGTGCCTGTTGCCCGGAACCCGCCCACCCGCATGCAGCCCACCCGCGTGGACACGTCCGAAGGAGGCCCGGTCCCTCGCATGGTCCCTCGTCCGTCCCCCACGCCCGGGCCCACCTCGCCGACGCGGCAATCGGACGCCGGAAGTGTCCTGGCCGGTGCGCTCCGGCACAGCCTGCTGCGCACCATCACCGTCGGCCTCCTCGGCGCGGCCTCCGCCGCCACGGCCGTCGCGCTGCCCGCCGTACTCGGCCACACCCTCGACCTCGCGCTCGACTCCGCGCCCGGAGCGGGCACCGCCCTCGCGCTGAGTGCCGTCCTGCTGGTGGCGGAGGTGCTGCTGGACGCCTTGGTGACGCTCACCGGCGGCATCACCACCGCCCGCAGCACCGCCTGGCTGCGCCGCCGCGGAATCGACCATCTGCTGTCGCTCGGCCCGCTGCGCGCCACCGATCGCTTCACGACCGGCGATCTGGTCAACCGCCTCACGGGCAACGCCGCCGAGGCCGGATACGCGCCCACCACGGCGGCTGCCGCCCTCGCCGCGCTGCTCACCCCGGTCGGGGCCCTCGTCGCACTGGCCCTCACCGACATCTGGCTGGCGGCCGTCTTCCTGGCCGGGCTCCCCCTGCTGACCCTGCTGCTGCGGGCCTTCGCCCGGGGCTCCTCCGACAGCGTCCGGCGCTATCAACGCGTACAGGCGGAGATCGCCTCCCGGCTCGTCGAGGCGCTGGGCGGGGCCCGGACGATCGCCGCCGCGGGCACCGCGCGCCGGGAAACCGACCGCGTCCTGGCCCCGCTGCCCGAACTCGGCGCACAGGGACGGCTGATGTGGCAGGTGTACGGGCGGGCGGTGGTCGGCAGCAGCATTCTGGTGCCGCTGCTGACCACGGCCGTCCTCGCGGTGGGCGGGATCCGGCTCGCCCACGGCGCCCTGACCGTCGGTGGACTGCTGGCCGCCTCCCGGTACGCGGCACTCACCGCGGGCCTGGGCGGGCTGACCGGTCAGCTCAGCGCCTTGGTACGGAGCCGCGCCGCGGCCCGGCGCATCGGCGGACTACTGGCGCTGCCCCCGGCGGGGCACGGTTCCCGGCTGCTGCCCGCCGACGGCCGTGGCCGGCTCGAACTGCGCGGGGTCACCCTCGCCCGCGACGGCGTGCCCGTGCTGCGCGGTGTGGATCTGGTCGTGCCCGGGGGGATCACCATGGCCGTGGTGGGGCGGTCGGGGGCGGGCAAGTCCCTGCTGGCCGCCGTCGCGGGGCGGCTCGCCGATCCCGACGACGGCACGGTGCTGCTGGACAGGGTGCCGCTCGATCAGGCCGATCCGGCGCGGCTGCGCCGAGAAGTGGGCTACGCCTTCGAACGGCCGGCGCTCTTCGGCGACACCGTCGGCGCGGCCATCGCGTTCGGGCCCCGGCCGGTCCCGGCCTGCGGCATCGAGGCCGCGGCCCGCGCCGCCGGCGCCGATCCGTTCATACGGCTGCTGCCGCGCGGCTACGCCACACCGCTGGCCGACGCGCCCCTCTCCGGGGGCGAGTTCCAGCGCCTCGGCGTGGCCCGGGCCTTCGCCCACGCCGGTCGTCTGCTGATCCTCGACGACGCCACCTCCAGCCTGGACACCGTCACCGAGCACCATGTCAGCCGGGCGCTCCTGCAGGACGTACGGCCGGGCACCCGGCTGCTGATCACCCACCGGCTGTCCTCGGCCGCCCGCGCCGATCTGGTCGCCTGGCTGGAGGAGGGCCGGATACGGGCGGTCGCGCCGCACCATCTGCTGTGGCGGGACCCCGACTACCGCGCGGTCTTCTCCCCCACCGCCCCGGACCCGGGCCCCTCCTCATGACGGCGGCGACGGCCCGGCTGCTGCCGCGGGCGCTCCGCTTCCTACGGGGCCGCACCCGGGTGCTGCTGCTGATGGGCGGCTGGTCCCTGCTGGAGACCGGGCACACCTTCGTCAGCGGCTACGGTGTGGCCAAGGCCCTGGACGACGGTTTTCTGGCCGGCCGCACCGGAACGGGCATGGCCTGGCTGGCCGTTGCCGCGGTGGCCGTCGTCCTCGGTGGGGCCGCCGGCCGGGGAGTCTTCCGCGGGCTCGCGGACCTGGTCGAACCGCTGCGTGACGGCCTGGTCCGTACCGTGGTGACCCGCGCGCTGGACCAGGCGGTCGCCGATCCGGCCCGCGCCGCGGACACCGCGGTGGTCTCGCGGTTGACCAACCAGACGGAGCTCGCACGGGACAGCTTCGCCGGACTGGTCCTGGTGGCCCGTTCCTTCGTCTTCACCTCCGCGGGGGCCCTGCTCGGACTCTTCTCCCTGGCTCCGCAGCTGCTGCTGATCGTGCTGCCGCCCCTCGTCGTCGGACTGCTGCTGTTCCTGGCCACGCTGCGCCCGATGGCACGTCAACAGGGCGCCTTCCTCCAGGCCGACGAAACGCTCTCGGCCCACTTCGGTGCCGTTGCGGCCGGGCTGCGCGACGTGGCCGCCTGCGGCGCGCACCGCACCGTCAAGGGGCGCGCCGACGGCCTGATCGACGCCGAGGCACGGGCGGCCCGGCGCCTGGCGGGTTGGGCCGCGGCCCGCTGTCTCGCCCTCGGCGTCGCCGGCCAGCTGCCGGTCCTCCTGCTGCTCCTCAGCACGCCCTGGCTGCTGCGGCAGCAGCTCACCGCGGGGACCGTGCTCGGTGCCCTGACGTATCTGACGCAGGCCCTGCTGCCCGCCCTGCACACCCTGATGAACGCGCTCGGCTCGGCCGGGACCCGGCTCCTGGTCGTGCTGGACCGGCTCACCGGGTCCTGCGACCGGGCCCCGCGGGGCGGGACGGCCGCGGCCGACCACGCCGGCTCCGTTTGCGGCACAGCCGCCTCCGAGCCCGGAACCGCCGCACCACGCTCCGGGAGCCTGACCGATCCGACCGGCCCCCGGGTCGAACTACGTGCGGTGGCCTTCGCCTACGGCCCCGGCGCGCAACCGGTCCTGCACGACCTCGATCTCGTCGTGGAGCCCGGTGAGCACCTCGCCGTCGTCGGTCCGAGCGGCATCGGCAAGTCCACACTGGCCGGCCTCATCACCGGCCTGCTGCCCCCCACCGAGGGCACGGTACGGGTGGACGGCCGTCCGCCGGCCGCGCCCGGTCCCCGTCCCGATGCCGAGCCCGGCCGCCCTCACCTCCCCTGTCCCGGTCCGTCCCACCGCCGGGTGCTGATCCCACAGCAGGCGTACGTCTTCTCCGGCACCGTGCGGGACAATCTGCTCTATCTGTGTCCTGACGGGGCGTCCGACGCCGCCGTGGCGGCCGCAGTGGACGCCGTGGGGATGGGCCCGTTGGTTGCCCGGCTGGGTGGTCCGGACGCACGGATCGATCCGGCCGCGCTGTCCCAGGGCGAACGCCAGCTGATCGCGCTCGGCCGGGCCCACCTCGCGCCGGCGCCGCTGGTCCTCCTCGACGAGGCCACCTGCCACCTCGACCCCATGGCCGAGCAGCGAGCCGAGCAGGCCTTCGCCGACCGGCCCGGCACCCTGATCGTCATCGCCCACCGGATCACCTCGGCCCAACGCGCCGACCGCGTCCTGGTGCTGGACGGGATCCGGGCCACCGTCGGCAGCCACGCCGAACTGCTGGACCGCTCGCCCCTCTACCGCGAGCTGGCCGGCAACTGGCAACCGGAATCCGCCGACAGGGGCCGGTGACGACCAAGGCCGTGCCGGGTGCACGCCCACAGCACGAGCCCGAGGCAGCTGAAGGCGGCACCCAGTGCGCATACGGCGCCCCAGCCGGCCAGCGTGTAGAGGGAGGTCGCGGCGAGGGCGCCGGTGGCGCTGCCGATCGAGTAGAAGACCATGTATCCGCCGATCAGCCGGCTGCCCGCGTCCGGGTGCAGCGCGTAGATCAGGGTCTGGTTGGTGACATGGACCGCCTGCACGGCGAGGTCGAGCAGGATCACACCGACGACCAGGGCCCACAGCGAGCTGTGGGTGAAGGCCAAGGGCAACCACGAGGCGGCGAGCAGCGCCAGGGCGAGGCCGGTGGTCCGCCGGGAGAGTCCGCGGTCGTTCAGGCGGCCCGCCACGGACGCGGCCAGCGCGCCGGCGACACCGATCAGCCCCAGCGCCCCGATCGCGCTGTGGGGCAGGAAGTACGGGGCCTCGCTGAGCGGCAGCGCGACGCTGCTCCACAGGGTGCTGAAGGAGGCGAAGACCAGCAGACCGAACAGGGCCCGGAGCCGCAGCAGTCGTTCCCGCGCGAACAGAGCGATCGTGGAGCGCAGGAGCTGTCCGTAGCGCAGGGTCGTCGGTTGCGCGTCACTGTGGCGCGGCAGCACTCGGTACAGGACCAGGGCGAGCAGAGCGGTGAGCGACGCCGAGGCGAGGTAGACGGAGCGCCAGCCCGCGACATCGGCCATGAGGCCGGATGCGGTGCGGGCGAGCAGGATGCCGATGACCACGCCGCTGGTGACCAGGCCGACGACCCGGCCGCGCCCGGCGGGCGGGGCCAGTGATGCCGCGAAGGCCACCAGGGTCTGCGTGACGACCGCGAGAAGCCCTGTCGCGGCCATGCCCACGAGCAGGAGCGCCGCCGTGTGGGCGGCGGCCACCACGACCAGTGCCACCACCAGCAGCAGTAACTGGGCCACGATGAGCCGTCTGCGGTCGACCACGTCGCCCAGCGGCACGAGGAAGAAGAGTCCCAGCCCGTATCCGACATGCGTGAGGGTGACCACGCTGCCGACGAGTGCCGGACTCATGGCGAGGTCGTGGCCCATGGTCACCAGGAGCGGCTGGGAGAAGTAGACGTTGGCCACCGCGGCCCCGCAGGCGACCGCGAACAGTGCGACGACGCCGCGGGACAGGACGAACGCGGGCCCCTCCCCGCTTCTGGCCTCGGTCCGCCGTGTCACAGCCTCACCGTTTCCGGGCATCAGCTCTCCTCCGCACTTCTGGTTTCAACTTGCTACCAGTGGCGACGGTAACCCTGCTGGTAGCATGTTGCAACCAAGTGAGAGAGGGACGCCATGGTGACCAGGACGCGCTTCGACGACAGCGAATGCCCCGTCGCCCGGTCGGTGGACGCGATCGGCGACTGGTGGTCCCTGCTGATCGTCCGGGACGCCTTCGACGGAAGCCGGCGCTTCGGGGAGTTCCAGCGCAGCCTCGGCGTGGCGAAGAACATCCTCACCGCGCGGCTGCGCACCCTGGTCGCCGGCGGCGTCCTCGAATCCGTCCCCGCCTCGGACGGCAGCGCCTACCGCGAGTACGTACTGACCCCGAAGGGCAAGGCGCTCTTCCCCGTCATCGTGGCACTGCGGCAGTGGGGCGAACAGAACTTCTTCGCCCCCGACGAACCGCACTCACAGTTGGTCGACCGCCGACAGGGACGTCGCCTCCGCGCACTGGAAGTGCTGTCCGCGGACGGACGACGGCTCGACTCCGACGACACCACCGTCCACAAGGTCTCACCCCAGTGATCTGAGCGGCTTCTGGTACCAGCCCACGTCCCAGAACCTCCCGAATTTCCGCCCGACTTGCTCGTAGACACCGACGGGCCGGAAGCCGAAGCGTTCATGGAGCCGCTGCGACGCCGGGTTGGGCAGGGCGATTCCGGCGAGCGCCATATGGACGTCCTGCTGCTCCAGTACCTCGAAGAGCGCCGCGTACAGCAGGCCGCCGACGCCGCGCCCCACATGCTCGGGCGCCAGATAGACGCTGGTTTCCACGGAGGTCGCATACGCCGGCTTCGGCCGGAACGCACTGCTGGTCGTGTAGCCGAGGAGCTTTCCGCCCTCCTCGGCCACGAGGAGCCGGTGGGGGCCGGAGTCGGGATGGGCCAGCAGCCACGGCCGGCGCTGTTCCACGGTGAACGGCTCGATGTCGAAGGTGATCGGCGTCTCGTTCACGTAGTGGTTGTAGATCCGGGTCAGCTCTTCGAGGTCGTCCCCGGTGCCGGGCCGGATCCGTGCGCCTGGGACCGCCCCGTCTCCATTCACCACTGTGCTCATCCGTAAGACGGTACGCGGCGCTTGTTACCTCGCGGAAAATTCCAGGAATCGTGGTGCGCCGGACCGAAGCCAACGGCCGGTCGCGGTAAGGGCCCCGGCCCGCCGAGCAGTTGCGTGAACGACTCCTCCCGCCATTTTCACCGTATATCAGGTGGGGGGCCTTGCCGCAAGGTCCCCCATAAGGGGCAAAATCGCTTCCCGTATTCCGGAGTCGGAGCCGGAGTCCAGCACGAGACGGGGAGCACCATGCGGTTTCTGTTGTCCACGATCGGGTCACGTGGGGAAGTCCAGCCAGTGGTGGCACTGGCCAGGCAATTGGGGGAACTGGGGCAGGAGGCCGTGGTGTGCGCACCCCCTGACTTCCAGGAATGGGCCGAGTCGCTGGGAGTCCGCTGTCTCCCCGTCGGCCCCGAGCTGCACGGCACGGCGAAGCGGAGCACCACCGCCGTCCCGACGCCCGAGCAGCGGCGTCGGATGGTCGAGGGCACGGTCGCCGCGCAGTTCGAAGCGTTCGGCGCGGCCGCCGAGGGCTGCGACGTCGTCGTGGGCGGCGGCGGGCTGGCCCTCGCCGCGCACTCGGTGGCCGAGCAGCACGGCATCGGCTACGTGTACGCCGCGTTCGCTCCGATCACGCTGCCGTCCGCGCACCACGCACCGCCGGTCTTCGGGATGCTGGGACAGCAGCCGGCGGACGGATCGGTCGACAACGGCACGCTGTGGGCCGAGGACGCCGAACGCTGGAACACCACCTTCCGGGCGGCCCTCCACGCGCACCGTGCGGCTGCCGGACTGCCCACGGTCGAGGACATCCGCAACCACCTCTTCACCAGCGCTCCGTGGCTGGCCGCGGATCCGACACTGGCGCCCTGGCCGGCGCCGGCCGAGCTGGAGGTGTTCCAGACCGGAGCCTGGCTGCTGTCGGACGACCGACCGCTGCCCGCCGAGCTGACGTCGTTCCTGGAAGCCGGCGAGCCACCCGTCTACTGCGGGTTCGGCAGCGTGCGCGCGCCCGAGGGCGTCTCCAAGGCGGTGATCGAAGCGGCTCGCGCGCTGGGACGGCGGGTGATCGTCTCGCGTGGGTGGGCCGATCTCTCCCTCGTGGACGACGAGCCGGACTGCCTGTCGATCGGCGAGGTGAACCAGCAGGCGTTGTTCCGTCGGGTCGCCGCGGTGGTGCACCACGGTGGCGCGGGCACCACCACCGCCGCCGCGGCGTCCGGGGCACCACAGGTGGTCGTCCCGCAGATGTTCGACCAGTTCTACTTCGCCCGCCGCGTCGACCGGCTCGGCATCGGCAGTGCGCACCCGGCAGGCGAACCCACCGCCGATTCGCTGCTCTGCGCTCTCCGCCACGCCCTGGACCGCAAGGTCGCCGGCCGGGCGCGAAGCGTCGCCGGCGACGTACGCACCGACGGTGCGCTGGTCGCCGCCCGACGACTGATCGACATGCGGTAGACCTCTTACGGGGCGGCCTCACAGCCAGCCGGCCCCCTGCGATATGCGAATGGCGTCGACCCGGTTCCGGGCGCCGGTCTTGCGATTGATCGCGGCCATGTAATTGCGCACCGTGCCGCTGCTCAGATGCAGTTCGCCTGCGATCTCCGGAACGGACGCCCCACCCGCGGCGAGCGAGAGTACGGTCAACTCCCTTGCCGTCAGGGGCATGTCGGCGGCCTGCAGAAAGTCCAGTGTCAACGTGTGGTCGACGTACCGCTCTCCCGCCGCGACCTGGTTTATGGCGTGCCGGAACCGGTCGGGCGGGGCGTCCTTGTCCACGAACCCACGCGCCTTGGCGGCGACGGCGCGCCGGAGGGTGCCGGGCCGGCAGGAGCTGGCGAGCACGAGCAGTTCGCAGCCCGGCCCTCCGGGATGACTCGTCGGCTGCGGCGACCCCGCGGAGTCACCGTCCACCACACACACCTGAGGCCGGAAGGAACGCGCTCGTCTGGGAGCGCTCGCCCAGCAGGACGCGATGGCGTCGATGCCCTCCTCATCGCGCAGCAACGCAGCAAGCCCCGATCGCACCAGCCGTGTCTCATGGACCACCAAGACCCGGATCACCCTCGTTCCTTCCGTTCGGCCATGCAGTTTGCACTGCTGAATTGTCATGGCCCGGATTTCCAGCCAGAGGGGGCTTCGGGGGATTTGACTGGAACCCGCATGCTTCTGCCGTACTGACGCTCCGTTCATTACCCATGGGAATGGCAGGAGTCCACAACTCCCGAAACGTTCCGCCGATCACGGCCGTACCCCGCCCCGGCGGGCTCTGGCTCCCGTACGCACGGGAGTCGCCGCCGCACACCGCCGACCGCACCGGCTCCGCCGGCTCGCCCAGGGAAGCGGAATCAGAGGAACTGCACACACCACCCGTGACGACGCCGCGAGCGACACCTGCCGTTCGGGGGCCGCTTCTCGCCAACCTGGGTCTGGCAGTACACCGCACTCATGTTCACCTCGGATGCACCTGTGACGACTGTGCCCTGTGTGACGCGGCGGACTCGGCCCGCGAAGGCCGCGGGCGCGGCGACGGGCGCCTCGCGCCGATCGCACCGATCGCACCGACGGGCGCCGTCGTGCACCCTCGCGGAGCGCCCGGGGCTACCCGCGAGTGGTGGAGCGGGTCCGCCAGAGGTCGCGGAGCAGCGCGATCTCTGCCATGTGGTGGATGAATTCGAGGTTGGCCCCCCACAGCACATCGACGAACGGGTCGTCCGGGTGGGAGCCGTACGGATACTGCGAGAGGCCGATCGTGTCGAGCTGTTCGTCGGTCACGGTGGCCAGGCCGTCGCGCCAGCGGTCGATCAGCGCCCAGAACCGCTCAAGGGCCGAGGTGGCGTCGGGGGTGAAGTCGACCAGCAGTTTCGGGTCCCGCCGCCGTTCGCCGAAGGCCCACTCCCATTCGCCCGCGAAGCAGCAGTGCAGGTGCCCCAGCCGCCACGCGATCGTGGTGACAGGGGTCTGGTCGGGCTCCGGGGGTCCGGTGTGGGCGAGGACCTGCTCGACCCGCTCGACGCTCACGCCCCAGTCTTCGGCGATCTTGGCGACCGTCATGCCGTCGGCGGCCTGCCGGGCGACCTCGGCGTACTCGCTCGCCGGGATCTGCGGGGCGCCCTGGTCGAGCACCCAGTCACCCGGCCCGAACGCCCTGGGCGTCACCGCCTCGCCCCGGCGCCGGATCGACCAGCAGCCGGGGGCCGGCTCCCACAGGTGCTCCTCGTCGCCGAGTCCCGCCAGCCGGACCTGCGCCATCTGCCTGGCACAGTCGAACTGGTCGAGCAGCAGGTCCACACGTCCGGTCCTCGCACGCCCAGTCTCCACGCCCGGCCCCTTCGTGATCACCAGTCTCGCCCTGTCCAGGCGGAGGCTAACTGCTCATCCTCAGGGGGCGCGACGGAATTCGTCGCGAGAGCCCGACTTCCGAGAGTGAAAAACCTCCTACCGTATCGGCGCGCCTCGAACGTACGCAATGCCACCGCAGCGAAAGCAGCTGACGCGCTCGGCCGACATCCGCCGTCGATCACGCCGGCCGTCTCCTGCTGCCGCCGCTCGTCCCGAAAAGCCTCCGTCAGTTGACGGATGTAACGCCGCGTGGACGCCCGTACGTTGACACCGCCGCGGCGGGCCGCAGCCAGGGGCGGAGCACCTCCTCCTTCCCTTGACCCGCCCCGCAGGCAAGAACTGCCGAAGGAGAACAGACCAATCATGATCACCGAGTCGACCCCTCACGGGCCGGTGCGGCGCACGATGGCCGCATTCGCCGCGGTCGCCTTCGCCACGCTCGCCACGTCGGTGTCTCCGCTGACGACCGGCACGGCACATGCGGACACCTCCGCCCTGGCGGGCCTGTCGCTGTCACCGCGCCTGCCCCAGGCGGACGGCCTCGCGCCGTCCCTGGACCTGGCGAAGGACTCGCCCGACTACGGGACCGAGATCGTCGTCAACAAGACGCCGATGGCGAACTGGAGCATCCTGCCCAACGGTGACGGGAGTTTCCTGATCCGCAACGACAAGACACAGAAGTGCCTCGACTTCAACACCGACAACAACCATCTCGTCGAGCCGGTGTACTGCGACCCGACCAACACCAAGCAGAACTGGTATCTGCAGCCCTCGGACGGTGGTGGCGGCTATTACCTGATCCGGAACGTCAACAACGACAAGTGCATGGACGTGTTCGGGGGAAGCGGTAACGACGGCACGACGGTCGGCCTCGACGGTTGCCACGGTCGCGGCAACCAGGAGTGGATCATCGGTCCGACGCCCAGCCCGGGGTCCACGGGCCCCACTCTGTCGGATCTGGCCACCGCGTACGCCCTCAAGCAGTGCAGCAACAGTTCCAGCGTCATCAAGTCCTGTGACTACACGGTCACCGGTGACAGCGTGGCGTCCGTGGGGAACCTCAAGCGGGTCAGCTCCAACGTGTGGAACAACAGCACCGATCCGGCCGACCGGACCATCACCTGGACGCAGACCTCTTCCGAGTCCAACACGGTGGGCAGCTCCATCACCGTCACCAGCGAGGTCGGGGTCAACATCGAGGTCGTCTCGGTCAAGGTCAGCAGCGCGATCAGCGCGCGCTACGAGCACTCCTGGACCCAGACCAACACCGTGAGCGACGCCAACAAGATATCCGTGAAGCCGAACAACTACAGCTGGGCGATGCGGGGCCAGCTGATGAAGACGGTGACGGGCAAGTGGACGTTCACCAACGACCTCGGTGACAAGTGGTCCGGCGACGGCACCGCCACGCTCCCCGCCGTCGACGGTACCGACGACCTCAGCAGCAACCTCGTGCTGTGCACGAGCGACAGCACCGCCAAGGAGTGCGTCGACAACCGGTGACCGGCGCACCGCCCGCCATCTCGTGATCTGACGGCACGCCGTCGGACGGTTCCCCGGCCTCCGCGAACGGGGCCGGGGAACACCCCGTCGGCCCGCCGCACCCCGGCCCTAGGCCGGGCGCCGACGGGTCACCTCCGCGGCGATCTCGACCCGCGAGGTCATCGCCAGCTTTCTGAGGATGCTGGAGACATGGGTGCTGACGGTGCTTCGGGCGATGGACAGCCGCGCCGCGATCTCGGGGTTGGAACACCCTTCGGCCACGTGCTCGGCGACCAGGCGTTCCGTATGGGTGAGCGCCTGCCAGCCGTCGCGGACACCGGTTCGGGCCCGGTGCGAGCCGCGGCGGACGGCGACCGCCCGCAGCCGGGACGTCGCCTGTGCCGCGTCCCAGACCGCGCCGAGCCCCGTGAACGTCTCCAGCGCCTGGTCGAGCAGGAGACGGGCGTCGTCCAGGCGCCCGCGGCGGGCGAGCGCCTCGGCCGCGTCGGTACAGGCGTGTGCCGCGTCGAGGGGCCGCGGTGCGTTGCGGTAGCAGCGGACCGCCTCCATGAGCAGATCGGGGTCCCCGCTCAGCAGACCCTCGCAGCGGTAGGCGTCACCGAGGTGGTAGAGGCCGCCGCTGTCCTCGGCCCGTCGCTGCGCGGCGGCGGCGTAGCGTCGCGCGCTGTCGTGATCCCCCTGGGCCAGGGCGAGTCGGACCAGGTCGGGGGTCAGGAAGCCCAGGATCAGCTGGCCCGGCAGATGGCCGACGCCCTCGTCGAACGCCTCGGCAAGCCGCGAGTACGCCCGCCGGTCCTCGCCCCGCGCCTCGTCCAGCAGGGCGCCCGCGCACATCGGCAGGTACTCGTAGAAGGCGGCGACCGTCGCGTTGTCGAGCTCGGGCAGCACGACGGCCAGCTGCGTTTCGGCGAGGGGGCGCCGGCCTCTGTGTACGGCGATCACCGCCGCCATCGCCCGTAGCGCCCGGCTCATCGCGGCCTGGTCCCCGCAGTCCAGCCCCGCTTCGATCTCCGCCAGCGCGTCGTCCCAGCGCCCCGTGTGGAACGCCAGGAGTGCGCAGGAAAGGTGGTACCAGGGCAGGAACACCCCTCCGATGCGCTCCGCCGGTCTTCGTAGCGCGGCGAGGGTCCGCCGGGCGTCGGGCCCGAGGTCGAGATCGATGTAGCAGTTGACCAGGGAGAGTTGCAGCCCGAGCCACTGCGCGGGGTGCATCGTGTCGGGGGTGAGGCGGGAGGCCTGCCGCGCCAGTTCGACCGCTTCGGCGTCGGGTGTTTCGAGGAAGCGCTTGGCGGCCAGTACGTGCAGGGTGCTGGCCAGGGCGGAGCTGTCGCCGGCCTCGTCGGCGGCGGACCGGGCGCGCGAGGCGACCGCGCCGGCTTCGGGGAGGTCGCCCAGCGCGAAGAGGCACACCGCGCTGAACGCCTGCAGCCGGACCCGCTCGACCGCCGCGACACCGGGGCTGCGCCCTCCGGCCCGCGCCTCCGCCAGCGCCAGGTCGGGTCGGCCGCGGGCGAACGCGGCCTGGATGACGATCCAGCGCAGCACGGATGCCAATCCTGGCTCGGGCACCTTGGCCAGGGCGGAGCGGGCGCTCTCCTCCGCCTCCGCGAGATGGCCGCAGGAGAGCTGCGCGACGGCGTGGTGCAGACGGAGGTTGCCGTACCCGGCGTCCGTGGGGTCGCCCAGTTCCAGTGCCGTGGTGAGCAGCCGCAGGGCCATGGCGGGGGCCCGGGTGGTGAGCCGGGCCGCGGCTCGCTCCAGCCATGTGGTCAGGAACTCCGGGCTCGGCACCCCGTTGAGCAGGTGCTCGGCAACGCGTTCGGGAGCCGCGCCGGCCTCGGCGAGCCGCTGCGCCGCTCTCATGTGCAGCATGGCCCGGACCGACCCCGGCACGGCGTCGTACAGCGCGTCCCTGATGAGCTCATGACGAAAGCGCAGGCTCTGGCCGGTGTCCCTCAGGATCCCGGCGGCCTCGGCCTCCGCCATGGCGGTCAGCAGGTCGCGCAGCGGGATGTCCATGACCGCTGCGAGTTCGGCGGTGGTGCAACCGGCGCCCAGTACGGAGACGGTGCGCAGCATCTGCAGTACGTCCGCACGCAGGTAGCGGAGCCGGTGGGTCACCAGTGCGGTCAGCGGCGGCAGCGCACAGCCGACGGCGATCTCCGCCGTGGCCCCGACGGTCTCGATGGCGTGCTCGCGCTGCAGCGCGGCGGTCAACTCCGTGAGGTACAGCGGGTTTCCGGCGGCGCCCTCGGCCATCCGCCGCAGTCGCGGGCCGGCCTCCCGGCCGCACAGGTCCGCCAGCAGGGCCGCCACGTCCCGGGCTTCCAGTGGCGCCAGCTCCAGCAGGGTGCGGTTGCCGGCTATCGGGCTCCGTGACAGGTGGGCGACGTCCCCCGCTCCGGGCACGGGCCGATGGGCGCCGACCACCAGAAGCGGCAGCTGATGCACCGAACGCACCAGCTTGTGCAGCACGGCCAGGCTCGCCGGATCGGCCCACTGCAGATCGTCGAGGAACAGGGCCAGCGGCCCCTGCGCGCACAGGTCCTCGACCAGCCCGACCATCGCCTCGATCGTCGCGGCGGCCGCCCCCGCCGCCTCGCTCCTGGCGCCCGGCACACCGTAGCGAGCATCGCCGCGCAGGACCTCGGCGGCCTGCGCCCGCCGGTCGTCCGAGGGGGACTCCGCCAGCCCCAGGCAGCTGGAGATGACGGCGAACGGGCAGGGCTGCGCCAGGTTGTGGGCGCTCGCGGAGAGCACCTGTACGCCCCTGCGCCGCGCGTCCGCCGCGGCCTGTTCGAGCACCGCGGTCTTCCCCAGACCGGCCTCCCCCACCACGAAACCGGCCTGCCCCACGCCCGCGAGGGTGGACTCCGCCAACCGGGCCAGCTCCGCCAGCTCGGTCGCCCGCCCCAGAAGGCGACCTTCGAAAGAAGCCATTAACTCCCCCACATGCCATGCAATGTTAGGGATTTAATAGCACAGATCTTGGATATGCCTAGCGAATGACCGTCTCCCGGACAGAACGCCCCCTGGCGAAGCGACGGTGGCCCGGGGGGGGGGGGGGGGGGGGGGGGGGGGGGGGGGGGAGGGGGGGGGGGGGGGGGGGGGGGGGTGCGGGGGGGGGGGGGGGGGGGGGGGGGGGGGGGGAGT
>NZ_JBWKCJ010000007.1:259138-275391 GCF_056436545.1 Streptomyces sp. NPDC043738
TCTCCCCACCCCCCCCCCCCCCCCCGCACCCCCCCCCCCCCCCCCCCCCCCCCCCCCCCCCCCCCCCCCCCCCCCCCCCCCCCCCCCCCGGGGCACCGATGCGTTCAGCAGTGACTCGACCGCCGGCGAGGGGTTCTCAGGCGGTGGCGGCGGCCCGCCGGTCACGGCGCTGCTTGAGATGGCCCGCACCGGCCAGTGCCGCCACCACGACGGCCGTACCGGCGAGCTGATGACGCCCGTCGGAACTGGCGGCCATGACGCCGAAGACGCCGAGGATGGCGGCGAACGCGAGCCAGGTCAGGTAGGGGAAGCCCCACATCCGCACCGAGAGCAGCTCGGGCGCCTCACGTTCCAGACGGCGGCGCATCCTCAGCTGGGTGAGGCAGACGATGGACCAGACGACCAGCACCGAGCAGCCCGCGATGTTCAGCAGCCAGGCGAACACGGTGGTCGGCCAGACGATGCCGGCGATCACCGCCGCGAAGCCGAACACGCAGGACGCCAGCACGGCCGCCATCGGCACACCGTTGGTGACCCTGCCCAGCAGGCGCGGGCCCTGGCCCCGGTTGACGAGGGAGTACGCCATCCGCGACGAGCCGTAGATGTTGGCGTTCATCGCGGAGAGCAGGGCCACCAGCACCACGATCTGCATGATGGTGCCGGCCGCCGGGATGCCGAGCCGGTCGAGCACGGTGACGTACGGGCCGGCCGTGGCGACCTTCGGGTCGTTCCACGGCACCAGGGTGACGACCACGGCCATGGAGCCGATGTAGAAGACGGCGATGCGCCAGACGGCGGTGCGAACGGCGCGGGCCACGTTCCGGCTCGGGTGGTCGGACTCCGCCGCCGCGATGGTGACGGTCTCCAGGCCGGCGAACGCGGAGATGGCGGTCAGCAGCCCGGCGGCGAGCCCGGCGGCGCCGGTCGGGAAGAAGCCGCCGTGGCCGGTGAGATGCCCGGTGCCCGGTGCGCTGCCGAACACCCCGAGGATGCCGAGCACACCCAGCACCAGGAAGGCGACGATGGTGGCGACCTTGATGGCGGCGAACCAGAACTCGAACTCGCCGAAGTTCTTGACCGCGGTCAGGTTGCTGGCGCAGAAGAACGCCATGAAGATCGCCACCCAGCCGTAGGCGGGGATGAACGACACCCAGGTGTGCATGATCGCGCCCGCCGCGGTGGCTTCGGCCGCCACCCCCGCGCAGAGCATCAGCCAGTACATCCAGCCCGAGGTGGTGCCCGCCCAGGAGCCGAGCTCCTCCTCGGCGTGCACCGAGAACGAGCCGGTGGAGGGCCGGGCCGCCGACATCTCGCCGAGCATGCGCATGATCAGCATGACCAGCGCGCCGGCACCCACGAAGAGCAGGACGATGGCCGGACCGGCCGCCGCGATGCCGGCGCCGGAGCCCACGAAGAGCCCCGCACCGATCACCCCGCCGAGTGCGATCATCGACAGATGGCGCTGCTTGAGGCCGTGTGACAGCACGGGTTCGCCGCTCTGCACGGCCTGCGGGGAGTCCGGGGTGGACCGGGTGATTGTCCGACTCATGGTCGTGCCTGTTCATTGCTTGAGACGTTCGGTGAGCCGCACGAGTCTGCGGGGAGGGGTTGCACGTATGACGTGAACGCCCACTATTCGGAACCGTCCCTCACGCACGGTGAAGATCATGTCGCGCACCGAAGGTGCCGAGTGGATGGTGTCGGGCGGCCGGACGATCTCGGCCGTGCGCTCGCTTCCCCGTCCGCGGGATTTGCCTTCGAGTGCACTCCAGCATCCACACTGACCACGACACGATCCGCGCTGCGAAACACAGCCGCGGAACAGAAAGGGCGGCAGCTGATGGAGACGACGAGCCGGGCGGGGCACCCTCTTCCGTACGACACCTACCGGCAGGCGATCGAGCGGGAGACCCTGCGCTTCGCCGACGTGGTCAAGGGCGCCGACCCCGCGACCCCCGTGCCCTCCTGCCCCGACTGGACGCTGGCGGAGCTCACCCGGCATGTGGGAGCGCTGCAGCGCTGGTTCTCCGCTCTGCTGACCCAGCTGGTGCAGGAGCCTCCGCGCAGCCGCGATGTGGAGCTGGGGCTGCCGGAGCACCCGGCGGACTATGCCGACTGGGTGGCCGCGGGTGTGCCCGCAGTGGCCGACGTGCTGCGCAGGACCGATCCCCAGGCGCCGATGTGGGCCTGGGGCGCGGACCAGCACGCACGGTTCTGGGCCCGCCGGATGCTGTTCGAAACCCTGGTGCACCGAGTGGACGCGGAGCGGGCCGTCGGCCGGGAGTCGGACATCGAACCCGCCCTGGCGGCGGACGGGGTGGACGAGTTCCTCGTCAACCTGCCCTCCGCGGGCTTCTTCGCCCCGGCCGTGGCGCAGCTGCGCGGCAACGGCGAGACCCTCGCCTTCCGGTGTGCGGACGCCGACGGCGGCACCGCAGAGGAGTGGCGGGTGCGACTGGAGCCGGACGGCTTCCGCCTGCTGCCGGGGGCCTCGGCCGACGCCACGCCGGCCGAGGCGCAGACGGTGGTACGGGGGCAGGCGTCGGACCTCCTGCTGCTGCTCTACAAGCGGCGGTCGTACCAGGACGCGGCCTTCGACGTCTCGGGCGAAGTCGCCACGCTCGACCACTGGTTCACCCACACGGCCTTCTGACCCGCGGGGCCGCGGTCAGGAGAGGGTCCCTGCCTCAGGTTCGTTGACAGCCGAAGTCCCATGGGCATCATGTGGGGGTGGTGGGGGGCAGGGACGAGGGCGACCGCGGGCGGCGGCCGGTGACGGTGTTCGTCAGCTACTCGCGGCGTGAATTCCACTTCGCCGAGGCGGTGACCGCGACGCTGAGGTCGCAGGCCGGGCTGGACCCGTGGTTCGACGTGCAGCGGCTGCGGCCGGGTACGGACTGGGCCAGGGCCCTGGACGAGAGCCTCGACCACGCTGACGCCCTGCTCCTGCTGGCCTCTCCGGCGGCCCTCGCCTCGGCATATGTGCGGCGCGAATGGACCCGGGCCCTGGAGCGCGGCATTCCGATTCACCTCGGTGTCGTCGAGGCCGTCGACCTGCCGACGGAGCTCGCCGGCTTCCCCGTACACGACCTGCGCACCCGGTTCTGGGAGCGCGCCGCCGGACTCGCGGAGGCGATGGCCCAGGCGCGCACCGTGCCGGGTGTCGCCGCGCCCCGGCCGAACCGCTTCGGACTGCCCGGCCGGATGCCCGCCCCGGTGGCCGCGACGGTGGTGCTGTCGGCGCTCGCCTCGGTCGCCCTGGTGTGGGCGATCGTGCTCTTGGTGGGCCTGGACCTCGCGGTCGTGCGCCTGGCGTGGAACCCCTTCGACAACGACGTTCCCTGGGTGGACCGGGGCAGCGCGTTGGAGGTGATGCGCACCCAGCGCTGGCAGGGGACGATGTTCGGCCTGCTGGGTCTGACCGCTCTCGCGGCGCCGTTGGTGCCCTGTGTCCTGATCCCGGGCCTGCGGCTGTTGCGGCGACGGAGCAGTCGCAGGGCGCTGGCGATCGGCTTCGTCGCGACCGTGGGCGTGGGATCGATCCTCCTGGTCGGTGTCGGGCTCGTCATGAAGGCCGGGAACCTGCGGAATGCCGCCGTCACGGAGCTGATCCTCCCGACCCCGCCCGAGATGACCGCCGCCGTGACGATGCTCAGAGCGCCGTTGGCGGCCGCGGTGGTGTGCGCGGCGGCCGGCGCGGTCGTGGTCGGCTGGTCACGCACGCTGAATCTGTGGCTGCCCACCGGGGCGGACGGGGACCATCACCGCACCCGGATCATCACGAGGCGGCGCGCGCACCAGCAGTTCGCCGTGGAGTGGCAGGCGTTCCTCGCGGCCTGGGACGCGTACCCCGCGCTGGACACCTCCGCCCTGCCACGAGGTGCCGATGTGGTCTTTCTGAGCCAGTGGAGGATTCTTTGTGAGCGCCTGGCCGCGCTGCCGGTACCGGACGGTGAAGTGCCGGTGACGGTCGAGGTGTTGTGTCTGGCGCCGGCGGAGGAGGCCGTCGCCCACCACCTCCGGGTGGCGTGCCGGCAGGCGGGCATGGCGGCGGGCGCGTCTCCGGCACGGTGGGTCCTGGTGCTGGTCAGTTCACAGGCTCCCTGGCGCGAGACCGCGCGTGCGATACGGCGGTTGGGGCCCCGCGCGATCTGCGTCCTCCTGGACGCCGTCCGCCTGCCGTCCGACGCGGCCGAACTCCGACGGCATCAGTGGCTGGACTTCCGCGAACGGCGCCCCGACAGCCTGTTCCAGCTCCTGGCCGCGCTGCGGTCCCCCGAAGCCGAGACGGCCGGCAAGATCCTCCCTCCGGCGCCGGTCATCACCGAGCGCTATCTCGCGCCGACCTGGGTGCGCTACTTCGTCACGTCGTGCCGGAGCATCACCGCCTTCTTCCCCGGCTTCGCCCTGGTGGCCGCGGTGCTGCGGCCGTTGCAGGTCCAGAGCACGCTCCTGGTCGCGGTGACCGTCCCGCTGGTCGTGCACCTGGTGCGCATGGGGAACGTCGTGGCGACGCGCAGGATCTCCGCGTCCCGGTTCCGTACGCACTGTGTGGTGGCGTCGGTGCTGTCGTTGGTGTGGGCCGGCGTGGCGATCTCGGTGCTGTGGATGCCCGTGACGCTCTCCTCGACCTGGCGAGGACAGTGGTCCTACGTGCCGAAGGACAGGATCTCGGGCCTGACGACGGTCGCGTTGCTCGGGGCGACGGCCGCCCTCCCCGCGTTCATCACCCTGTTCTTCCCCTACTTCTACCTGTTGCTCCGCGGACAGTGGCTGCCGACGACGGTGACCCACGCCAACTCGCCGATCCTGCCTGCCCACATGGGCACATGGACGGGTTTCGAGCCGGTGTCGAGCGCCCCCGGCGTCTATTTCGCCCTCTTGATCGAGTTCTGGGTGGCGTACGGGTAGCGGTCGTCCCGCCGGCCGGTCGGGCCAGGGGGGCGCATGGTGGTGTTCGGGAGCACGGGGACCCTCCAACGGCGCGTTCCTGCCCTTAGAGTGGTGGGCTTGCACAGTCAGTCCGCTGGTTCGACAACACTCGATCCGTTGGTGAGAGCCGGGTGATCCGGCCCGCACGCCTGCCGTGGAAGCGGTGAGAACCATGCAGCGGAAGCCGGTCAACTAGCCCCGCCACCCTCGATGTTGGTACCGGAGCCACTGCACGCGGTGGGTCTTCGTGCGACTGATCCACCACGCACCGGTAAACCTGCAATCATGATCACGAATGCGTATCACCTGGTGGCGAGATGATTCAAAACCGAATTGATCCGGCCCGTTGTGGGCAGTGTGGTCCGGTCTCCCACGCACACCCCAGTACGCCCCGGAGAGCCCATGAAGAGAAACGGTGACCTAGCCATTCGGCCGATCTCGGACGACCAGGCGTTCGACGAGAGCGCGGTGCCGCTGTACTACAGGCGGAAGACGGCCGACATACTCCACAAGTACGGCCCGGGGCCGCGGGTGCACTTCCATGTCGGTCTCTTCGACCCGGCCGTCACACTCAACACGACCGTCCCGCAGCGCGTCCTCAAGAGACGCATCGTCGCGGCGCAGGAGGCGATCGTGGCGCACGCGGCCCGCTCGTGGGCGGCCGGCGGCCCACCCCCGGCACACCTGCTCGACATCGGCTGCGGACTGGGCGGGGGCTCTCTGTACTGGGCTCAGGAGCACGGCGCACACGTCACCGGCCTCACCGTCGCGGCCGAGCACATCCCGGTCATCAAGGCCTTCGCATGTCAGGCCGGCGTCGGCGGGCGGGTCACCCCGCGGCTGGGGGACATCCACGAGCTGTCCGAGGAGCGCAGGTACGACGCCGCGTACGCGAACGAGAGCTCCGGCTACATGGATCGCGGACGGCTGTTCCAGGTCGTGGCCCGCGCACTGCGCCCTGGAGGCTGGTTCGGCATCCAGGAGCACTTCATCTGCCGTCCTGAATGGGTCGACTGGATCAACGGCTACTACAAGACCCGGCTGGGCACCCTCACCGAATACATCATCGCCGCGAAGGAAGCGGGCTTCGAACTGGAGCAGGACGAGGACGTCACGGACGGCGTCAGCGAGTTCTGGCTGCAGTCGATGGCGTGGAACACCGCCGAGCTGACCCGCATCGAACAAGGAGGGCCACAGGCCGCGTGGTCCCTGCCGCGGCTCCAGGAGAGCGCCATAGCCCACGGCAAACTCTTCCGTATCTGGCGCGACCACGCCGTGGAGACCCGGCTGCTGCTCTTCCGGCTCGGAGGCTGACGATGGTTCCCGAGCACGGGCACCCCTCCCGCATCGGGTGGCGACTCCCGCCGTTCTTCTGCCCGTTCGGCGCCCGGCTGCACACCGAGGCGAAGGAGATCGAGCGGCGGGCCCTGGCGTGGATCGACGACTTCGGCATCTACCCCGACGCCACCGAGCGCGCCTGGGGTCTGGCCACCCACAGCACCGACTTCTCCTGCCGGATCATCCCCTTCGGCGACGTCGACCATGTCCTGACGTTCACCCTGTGGAACTACTGGGCCAACGCGATCGACGACTGGCAGGACGCCGGACCCGCGACCACCAGCACGGCCGACATCACCGATCACGGCGCCCGACTCGCCCGCGCCCTGGAAACCCCCGGCTGCTCACTGCTTCCGCCCGGGCCGCTCACGACGGCTCTCGACGACCTCGTCACACGGACCCGCGACCTGCTCACCCCCTTCCAGCTACGCAGGTTCACGGAGGGGGCCCGGGACTGGCTGATCGGAGCCGGCTGGCGTACCGCCAACGCCGAACGCGGCCGCATGCCGAACCTCAATGACTACGCCGGCCTCGGCGCACTCGCCAACGGTACCCGGTTCAGCCTCACCTGGGCCGACGCGGCGAACGGGACACGGCTGCCGCCCGACACCCTCTACGCGGCCCCGGTCCAGGCCCTGACCGACGCGGCAGGGTTCATCGTCAGCGCCGACAACGACCTCTTCTCGTACAACAAGGACGACGACCAGGAACCGTGGGAACAGAACCTGATCAACGTCCTCGCCCATGAGCGCGGCTGCACACCCCGGGAGGCCGTCGCCGAGGCGGTCGCCCTGCGGGACCGGGTGATGACGCTCTTCGTCCGGCTGCGCGCACAGCTCGCACGGGAAGCGGACGGGCCGCTGCACCGCTACCTCGATTCGCTGGAGCACTACATCGCCGGCAGCATCGCCTGGCAGGACGCCGCTCCCCGCTACGCAAGTCCCCGCAACCGCAACAAGCTGCCCGTCGAAGGAGCGTCCTTCGGAGTCGTCTGGAGCGACACCCCGAGCGTCCCGAGCACCGAGCCGCCTGCCCTGCCCGCGCTCGCGTGGTGGTGGCGGCAGCTGGACCGGTGAGCGGTCCGGGAGACCGGGTACGGGATGACGAGAGGGGCCCGCGGCGTGGAAGCCGCGGGCCCCTCTCGACGGGCTCAGCGCCGGCGGAACAGACGTCCCAGCCAGGGCCACAGGTGCCGGGTCCGGGGCGGTGGCGCCACATGAACCGCCGTGGCGGGCGCGGGGAAGGGCATCGGGCCGGGCGCGGGCGGTGCGGCGGGGGCCGAGCCGGCCCGCTTGGGGGTGAACGTCACCGGCAGTGCCACGAGTTGCTGGGACATCAGCGTCCCCCGGCGACTGAGTTCGGAGTCGTCCACGGTCAGCTCGATGTCGGGCAGGCGCGCCAGCAGCACCTCGATGCCGGTGTCGGCGATGGCCCGGCCGATGTCCTGACCCGGGCACTCGTGCGGGCCGGCGCTGAACGCCAGGTGCGAGCGGTTGCCGTGGACCGGCTGCGAGAGGTCCGGCCGGATCTGAGGATCGACGTTGCCCGCCGCCAGGGAGAGCAGCAGCATGTCACCGCGCTTGATCTCCTGCCCGCCCAGCACGGTGTCCGCCGTCGCCCAGCGCCCCAGGACGGTGTTGATGGGAGGCTGGTCCCACAGCACCTGCTCCAGCGCGTCCGGGAGCGTCATACGCCCACCCGAGAGGTTCGCGCGGAAGCGCGGGTCGGTGAGCACCATCCGCAGGGTGTTCGCGATCAGGTTGGCCGTGGTCGCATAGGCCGCGACCAGGATCACCCGCACATGCGCCAGGACCTCGACGTCCGTCAGCTCCGCGGGGTGGTCCAGCAGCCAGGACGTCAGGTCGTGGCCGCGGGCGGCCTTCTTGTTCTCCACGAGCTGGTACAGCGTGGTCGTGACGTACTCGTCGCTGGCGAGGGCGGTGTCCGAGCCCTCCAGCATGTCGGGGACCGCCCGTACGAGCCTCGGGCCGTGCTCGTCCGGTGCCCCGATCAGCTGCGTCATCACCAGCATCGGCAACTGGCTGGAGAACTCCGCCACGAGATCGGCCCGGCCGTTCGCCACGAAGTCGTCGATCAACTGGTGGGCGAAGCGCATCACATACCGGCGGATCCCGCGCCGGTCGAAGCGCTGGAGGGACTCCAGCACCGCGCCTCGCAACCGCTCGAAGACCGGGCCGTCATTGAAGTTGATCACCGGCCACCAGGTCACCATCGGTCCCAGCGCGTGTTCCTCGGGAACCACCGAGCCCTCCTGCGCGGCGCGCCACACCCGCGGGTCACGGGCGAAGCGGCTGGAGTTGCGGGCCACTTCGAGGTTCTCGTTGTGGCCGAGGACCAGCCAGGCCGGCAGGTCCCCGTGAACCAGCACGGGCGCCACCGCGCCATGTTCCGCGCGCAGTTTCTCGTACAGGTGCATGGGGTCCCGCTCGGCTTCCACGCCGTACAGGCGCTGCAGACCTTCCGGGCCGAGACCGTGGGCCGGACACCCGGGCGGTGGGAGGGGAGTCGTGCTCATGAGATCTCCGATACGACAAGGGAGTGGAGGTAGTGCATGAGGGTCATCAGGACGTCGCGGCTGGAGTCACGGCGCCGGGCATCGCAGGCCAGGAGGGGAACGCCCGCAGGAAGGTCGAGGGCGGCGCGGAGCTCCTCCAGCGAATGCGCCGGGGCGCCCGGAAAGGAGTTGACCGCGACGACGAAGGGGACTCCGCTCTCCTCCAGCCGGCCCATCACATCGAAGCTGACCTCCAGGCGGCGGGTGTCTACCAGCACCACCGCGCCCAGGGCGCCTTCGAACAGGCCGTTCCACAGGAACCAGAACCGCTCCTGACCAGGGGTGCCGAACAGATACAGGACCAGCTCGTCGCTGATGCTGATCCGGCCGAAGTCCATCGCGACGGTGGTCGCCGTCTTGCGCTCCACGCCCGCGGGATCGTCGATGCCGACGCCGGCCTGCGTCATCGTCTCCTCGGTGGTGAGCGGCCGGATCTCACTCACCGAACCGACCAGGGTCGTCTTGCCGACCCCGAAGCCGCCCACCACCACGATCTTGACCGCGGCCGACGCCGTGTGCGGCAGCCGTTCCTCACTGAGCGGCGCCATGGGCTCAGAGTTTTTGAAGTCCATCGATCACTTTCTCGATAAGTGAGATGTCGGGGAGCTCTGCAGGCGGCACCGGTGCGCGCGTGAGCACCCTCTGCTCGTCCAGGAGATCGCTGATCAATACGGTCACGACGCTCACCGGCAGGCCGGTGTAGGCGGATATCTCGGCCACCGAGAGCGGAGACTGGCACAGCCTCAGGATCGCCGCGTGCTCCGGCTGGGTCCCGGGCGTGGGACCGGTCCTGGCCACGATCAGGGTGACGAGGTCGAGGCGGTTGGAGGCGGATGCGCGGCCACCGGTGATGACGTAGAGACGCTCCGGGACGTCATCCATCCCGTCCTGGTCCGAGTCGTTCACCTGACCTGCCCGTCGCTGCGGGGCGGACTCGTGATGTGTTCTCCGAGCCGGATGATGAGGTCGCGCATGCGCTGGCCCATCAGTCCGGCGTCCACGCCCTCGTCGGCCAGTACCGCGAGGTAGGCACCCGCGCCGGCGGCCATCAGATAGAAGAAGCCGCCCTCCATCTCGATGACCACCAGCTTCATCCTGCCCGCCTGGGGAAGCTCGGCGCCCACCGCGCCCGCCAGGCTCTGCAGCCCCGAACAGGCGGCGGCCAGCCGGTCGGCCGCGTCGGTGTCGCCACCGTGCCGGCCCATGCGCAGCCCGTCCGCGGACAACACCACGACGTTGCGGGTCTGCGGCACGCTCTCCGCCAGATCCTTGAGCATCCAGTCCAGGTTGGCCTGCCGCTGATTCACTGTTCTCCTCTCGGCGCGGCGGCGTCGTCGCTACCGCTGTTGCCGTCGCCCGTCAGGCCGTCCTTGAACGCGACCAGCCACTCCCCCGGCGCTCGTTGTGGTCCTGGCTCCGCTTGACGTGTGCTTGCAGTGGGTTCCGCCGCCTCCGCCACGCGCGTTCTGCGGCGTCGCTGCGGCAGGCCGTTCGCCGTACGCTCGACCGCCGGCGACGTCTCGGTGTGGTGGCTCGGGGCCTGCGGCTTCATGGACTGGCGGGGGAGCGACTGCGGCGACCCGCCCGCCACCCGGGGGCCGGAGAAGGTGCCGATGCCGTGCGCCACACCCGAGGCCTCGGCCACCGTGGTGATCAGCTGCTGCGGGACGATGAGGACGGCCCGTACGCCGCCGTAGGCGGACGCGCGGAGGGCGACCTGAAGGCCGTAGGCCTGGGCCAGCCTGCCCACCACCGCCAGACCGAGCCGCGGGGTCTCCCCCAGGTCGCCGAGGTCGATGCCCTGCTGAGCCTGTTCCAGCATCTGCTCGGCGCGTCGACGGGCGGACTCGCTCATGCCCACGCCGCCGTCTTCGATCTCCACCGCGATCCCGGACTGCACCTCCGCCGCCGTCAGATGGACGCGGGTGTGCGGCGGCGAGTAGCGCGTCGCGTTGTCCAGCAGCTCGGCCAGGGCGTGGATGAGCGGCTCGACGGCCGGACCGATGACGGCGACATCCGTGGCGGTGCTCAGGTCGACCCGCTCGTAGCCGACGATCCGGGACATCGCACCGCGCAGCACGCTGTACAGCGGTACCGGCCGGTTCCACTGGCGGCCGGGCCGGGCGCCGCCGAGCACGGCGATGGAGTCGGCGAGCCTGCCGATCAGCGCGGTGTTGTGGTCGATCCGCAGCAGGTCGCCGAAGACACCGGGCGACCGTCCGTGGCGGTCCTCCATCTCCCGCAGCTCCTGCGCCTGCTGATGCACGATCGCCTGCACGCGCCGGGACAGGTTCACCAGCGACCGCTGCGCGGAGTCCCGCAGCCCTTCCTCCGCGTCCACGGCCTCGATCACGGTGCGCAGCACCGACCAGTGGGCCGCCTGGAACTCGGGGGGCAGACCGTTGTAGGAGTCCGCCCACCGTGCGGTGAGCCAGTTGAGCACCTCCTCGGGAGCCTCGTTCAGGCGCAGCCGCGTCAGCATGTCCGGCACCAGGTTGTCGGCCAGCCGTACGGTCGCCTCCTGCTGCCGTGCCATCGCGACCGTCTGCGAGTGGCCGCCTTCCTCCAACGTGACGACCTGCCGGCTCCGACGCGCGGCCACGCTCGCGGTGACGGTCACCGCGACCACCGCCGGCACACCGATCCACAGTGCCGCGGTGAGCGCCGACGACCCGACGAGGCTCATCACGATCGCGGACGCAACCACTGGTATGAGCCACGCGTAAACCGCCACGGAAGGCAATCTCGACATCGACTTCTGCCGGACCATTAGCACCCTCAACCCATGGGAATAGAAGATCGTAGGACGACCTGCGGGAGCGTATCCGGCATATGCGCAAGGAAGTTGGCAGGGCGTCAGTTCACCACCGGGACGAGCGGACCTTTCTGATACCGGTGGCGATCACGCTTCCCTACGGGCACAATGCCGCCCCACGTCCCTGGGGAAGAAGACGCCTCGGATCACGACCGCAACCCTGACCTGCTCTCGTCGCCGTCGGTTGCCTTGAGGGCGCCGGTGACGCGTATGCGCCTTGGTCCAGCGGTTCCGGATGGTGGCCGAGGAGCGAGGTGATCGAGTCCTCGATGTGGACGGGCCCCTCGTCGTGGTCGCGGCTGGTGTGGACGAGCCGGCCGGGTGCCGAGGTGCGGCCTCCGGTTTGTCTGGGCCGGCTGCCCCGGCGGCGTGATGGTTGCCATAGGAAATTCTCGAAAAGCAGGGGCAACTGCCCGGTTTCGCCGAGATCCTCCCCTGCGGTTCGCCGGCCGCACACCCGCCGACCTGCGGCGGAGCGCTAGGCGACCCGGTCTCACGGCCTTACGATCAGCGCCTGCCGCACCGCGCACCCCCATACCGCGACGGCCCTCTTCCTTTCCTGACTTCGTTATCCGAACCAGAAGAAGGCTTCATGAAACTTCGTCGTGCCTTGGTGACGGTCGCCACGACCGCTGTCCTGCCGCTCGCCCTCACCGCCTGCTCCGGCGGCTCCGGCAGCCCCTCGAAGGACACGTCCGCCCCGTCGGCCAGTGCCGGTGCCGCCAAGACCCCCCTGCTCAACGGCACCCGGTTGAAGTCCCTGCTGCTTCCGGTCGGGGTGCTGCCCAAGGGCTACAAGGCCGACCCCGAGGCCACCCGCGACTCCGGGGGCACCCTGGCCGCCACGTCGTCGAAGAAGCCCGTCGACCTGGCGAGCGCCTGCCCCAAGCTGGAGGCCAGCGCCTGGATCCAGACCAGTGGCATCGAGGGCGCCGCCTTCGCGCAGGGCGACTTCGTCAACGCCTCCCAGGAGGAGTTCAACCAGGAGCTCGACAGCTTCCGGGGCACGGACGCGCAGACGGTCATGAAGCGCCTGGAACAGGTCCTCAAGCACTGCGCGCACTTCAAGGACACCTCCGGCGACACCAAGGCCTCGGTGACGATCAAGACCACGACCGTGCCGAAGGTGGGCGACCAGACCCTCAAGGCCGAGCTCTCCGCACCTGAGTGGGAGGGCGGCACCACGCTGGTGGCGACGCGCGTCGGGAACGTCGTCGTCACGACCTTCTACAGCGTCCAGTCCAGTGACATGGGCGCCGCCGGCCTCGATCTGACCAAGAAGATCGTGGCGCGGGTGCAGCAGGCGAAGTAGCCGGCCGGCGGTGCCGCGGTGGGGTTCGGCGGGGCACCGCCGAACCCCGGTCAGCCGGGAAGCGAGCGCCACACCGTTCCCACCACACACGCGGCCGCGAAGTAGCCCCGGTGGCGGGAGTCGAAACTGGCCGCCGGGTTGTCCCCGAGCAGGACCAGCCGTCCGCGGGGCACATACCGCTCCGGCACACCGGCCAGCGCGGCCACCCGGTCGCGGGGCACGGGGTCCCCGGGCACCGCGGCCACGCGTTTGATCAGCAGGCCCGGACCCGGCACGGCGCGGGACGCGGCGGCGGGTACCGGGCCGGTGGTCGGGGCAGCGGTCGGGCCGGTGTCCGGAAGGTCCGTCACCACGACGACCTGACCCGGTGCGGGCGGGCGTCCGCGCCGTACGAGGACGCGGTCGCCGTCCCGGTAGGCCGGTTCCATGCTCGCTCCGCGTACGGTGACCGCGACCAGCCGGCGCCGCAGCGCGCAGGCGGTCAGGACGAGGCCGAAAGCCGCCAGCACCGGCAGGCCCGCCGTCAGGGCCCATGGCGGCGTCCTCATGGCGCCGCCGTACCGGGCTCGGCGCCCACCGGCTCGCCGTCCGTCCGGTAACCGGCCGCCTGCAGGGTGAACAGGCGGGCGTACTCGCCGTCCAGCGCCATCAGCTCGTCATGGCTGCCCTGTTCGGCGACGATGCCGTCCTGGAGCACGACGATCCGGTCCGCGTCACGTACCGCGCTGAGGCGGTGGGAGATCAGCAGGCCGGTGCGGTCGCCCCGGTGGCCGCACAAGGCGGCGTGGATCTCGTGCTCGGCCGCGGCGTCGAGCCCGGCCGAGGGTTCGTCCAGGATCATCAGGTCCCGCCCCTCACGCAGGAACGCGCGGGCCAGCGCCAGCCGTTGCCACTGTCCGCCGGAGAGCATCACCCCGCTCCGCGCCCCGTCCCCCTCGGGCCGTGTGAAGAAGATCCGTGACAGGAGGGTGCGGTAGCCGTGCGGCAGGCCGGCCAGCTTCTGGTGGATGCCGGCCCGTTCGGCGGCGGCGCGCAGCCGCCGGTCGTCGTGGAGTGCGTCCAGGTCCCCGAGGGCGATGTTCTCCGCCGCGGTCATGTCGTAGTGCATGTAGTCCTGGAACACCACGCTGAGGCGTCGGCGGTACGCGGTGACGTCCACCTCGCGCAGGTCCACCCCGTCCCACAGGATCGCCCCGCGGGTGGGGTCGTAGAACCGGCACAGCAGCTTCACCAGCGTGGACTTCCCGGCTCCGTTGAGCCCGACGAGTGCCAGCGCCCGGCCATGGGGGATGCGCAGGCTGACCCCGCGCAGGATCCAGGGGTGCGCGTCGGAGTACCGGAACCACACGTCGCGCAGTTCGATTCCGCCGCTCAGGGCGGGGAGCGGCCGGGGCACCGCCGCGAGCGGCAGATCGGGACCGGCGGTGGTCACCGCCAGGTAGTGGTCGAGCATCAGCAGGGCCTGGTGCGTGCGGGCGACCTCCAGCGCGAGCGTGGCGAGCGCGCCCTGCACACCGGCCACCGCGGCCACGAACATGGTGACGTCACCGGCCGACAGGCCTCCGGACCGCGCCGCTCCCACCGCCCACACGAGCCCGCAGCCGGAGATCAGCGCGGCGAGCAGCCCGAGCCCCGCCTGGGCGCGGACCTCCCGCCGGTCCACCGCCCGCTTGGCGGCGTCGGACCTGCGCCGCTCGGCCAGCATCCGCCCGCGCAGAAAGCCCCCGATGCCGAACAGCCGCACCTCCTTGGCGGCTTCCATGCTGGAGAGCAGGTCGTTGTAGAACAGCTCGCGCCGCTCGGCGGGGCCGATGTCCCACACCATCCGCGCCCGCCGTCGCGACAGCGCGATCTCCGCGAGCAGTACCGGCACTCCGGCCACCAGCACCAGCCCGGTCAGGACGGGACTGAGCACCAGCAGTGAGCCGATGAACCCGGTGAGGGTGACGGCGGCCCGGACGATGCCCAGTGCCCCGGAGACGGTTTCGTCGGGGGTGCCGCCGGCGGTCTGCTGGGCCAGCCGCAGGCGGTCCAGGAAGCGGGGGTTCTCGAACCGTTCCAGTCCGACGAACCCGTCCACGGCGGTGAACAGCCGGTCCTGCATGAGCAGTCCGACCCGACGGTCGAGCTCCGCGCGCAGATACTGGCTGATCTGCGGGGCCGCCCCGGCCACCACGCCGGCCGCGGCGAGGCAGAGCCCCAGTCCGGTCAGGGTCCCGGGTGAAGCACCGGCGACCAGGTGGTCCAGTACGAGTTTGGTCAGCAGGGCCGTGGCGACCGGCAGCCCGCCGGTCGCCAGTGTCAGCAGCACGAAGGCCGCCAGGGTGCCGGGCGCGGCCTTGACCGCGAACGACCACGCCGTGGTGACCCGGGCCCCCGTGCCCCGGGTCACCCGGCGTCCGCGCGGTGTGACGTCGGTGTCCGTCATCGCGCCGCGGTGACCGGTCGGTCCAGCGCCATGCGGTTGGCGGTGACCCGGACCCTGCCGTCGTCGTCCGGGGACACCCGCAGCAGTGTGGGGTACGAGCGCGCCCGGAACGCGGCGCTCAGCGGTTCGTCGGGCCCCTCCTCGACGACCACACGGGCGACCGGGGACAGCTCGGCCACGAACGCGGCGGCCTCGGCGGGATCGCCGACCACGGCGGCCACCACCTGTGCCCGCCCGCCGGGCAGGGCCCGCGCATGGTCCACGAACGCCGGCAGCTTCTCCCGGCACGGCCGGCACCCGGGGGCGAAGAACGCCACCAGTGTGTCCGCGGCGAGCATGCCGTGGGTCAGCCGTTCACCGTCCACGGTGGCGGTGGCGAACTCCCCCACCTCCTCCCCCACGGCCAGGTCGAGGGTGTCGAACCGGCCGCCCGGTCCGCTCGCCCCGGACAGCTGCTCGGAGTGCTCGCGCAGCCGCTTGATCACCCCCAGGGTGAGTACCAGGTCCAGCGTGCACAGCGTGCCGACGAACACCACTGCCGCAATCAGGAAGGCCATTTCCCCACTCCTCTTGTTCCGTACGGCCCCTGGAGTGCCGGGCCGGTGTTGTTCCCTTGGTCGCGGGCGTGTTCCGGCTGGGCCGGCGCCGTCGGGCGGAACAGCGCCGCGAGGTCTTCGAGCCTGGTCACCAGCGCCCCGGCGACGGCGCCGCCGGCCACCGCCACCGCCGTGTGCGCCGGTGTGGGGGGGGGGGGGGGGGGGCCCCGCGCTCCCCCCGCCGCGATCCGCGTCCGCGCGGCGTTGCGCAGCACCTGGAGCAGGCCCCCCGGGGCGCCGGAGGACCCAAAAAAGCA
>NZ_JBWKCJ010000008.1:0-7987 GCF_056436545.1 Streptomyces sp. NPDC043738
AAACGCCCGGTTACATTCCGAACCCGGAAGCTAAGCCTTTCAGCGCCGATGGTACTGCAGGGGGGACCCTGTGGGAGAGTAGGACGCCGCCGAACAAATTTTGAAATAGCCTCGTTCCCCGAGTTTCGACTCGGGGAACGAGGCTATTTTGCGTTCCGGGTCCATGAGCCGCACATAGAGTTCGGGGTATGCGCTATGACCTGGTCATCTTTGACAACGACGGTGTGCTCGTCGACAGCGAGCCCATCTCCAACACCATCCTGGCCGGCTATCTCACCGAGCTCGGCCACCCCACGTCGTACGAGGATTCGATACGCGACTACATGGGCTCGGCGATGCACCGTATCCACGAAATCGTCAGGGAACGCACGGGGCAGCGCCTGCCGGAGGAATTCGACGAGGTCTTCCACGGCCGGGTCTTCGCGGCGTTCGAGCGTGAGTTGCAGCCGGTGCCCGGTGTGACGGAGACGCTGGAGAAGCTGGCCGCGGACGGTGTTCCGTACTGCGTCGGCTCCTCGGGTAGCCATGAGCGGATCCGGAGAGGGCACCGGAAGACCGGACTGGACCGGTGGTTCGAGCCCGGGCGCATCTTCTCCTCGCAGGATGTGGGGCGGGGGAAGCCGGCGCCGGATCTCTTTCTGCACGCGGCACGGGAGATGGGTGTGCCCCCGGAGCGGTGTGTCGTGATCGAGGACAGCCCGCTGGGGGTGCAGGCGGCGGTCGCCGCGGGGATGGACGTCTACGGGTTCACCGGTATGACGCCGGCGGAGAAGCTGACGGAGGCCGGGGTGACCGGGCTGTTCGGCCATATGGCGGAGGTTTCGGCGCTGCTGCAGTAGAAGGGAGGTGCGTCTGGGGTGGCGTGGGTGCCGTACGTGACTCGGTATCACCTGTCGGGCATACGTCGGAATTGACGGTGTGCGGTATCTACCCAGGGGTAGGGGCGCGTTCTAGGCTGAGCGGCCATGACGGCCCCTCCGGCACCGACGGACCCTCTGGCACCAGGAGTGCAGCTGCGGCGCGGCCGGGTCTCGCTCGCCGTCAGCTTCCTCGTCCAGGGCGCGGTCTTCGCCCTCCTGGTGACCCGAATACCCGCGATCCAGGACCGCTACGGGATCTCGGACGGCCTGCTGCCGGCCTTCCTGGCCGCCGTGCCGGTCCTCGCGGGGGTGGGCAGTGTCGTCACCGAGCAGCTGGTGAAGCGGGTACGACCGGGCCTGGTGCTGCGGCTGGTGCAGCCGGTGGTGTGCCTGGCGCTGCTGGCCGTCGGGGCAGTCGACTCGATGGCGCAGGCGGCGGTGGCGCTGGCGGTCTTCGGGCTGGCGGTGGGGGCGCTGGACGCCTCGATGAACATGCTCGGAGTGAGTCTGCAGCGGGCGTACGGGCGCAGCATCATGCTCGGCTTCCACGCCGCGTACAGCCTGGGCGGCATCGTGGGCGCCTCGCTGGCCTGGGCCGGAGCGCACTGGAAGCTGTCGCTCGCGTTGCTCTACGGGCCGGTGGTGGCCGCCCTGGTGCCGCTCGCGCTCGTCGCGGGCCGGTGGTTCGTGGACCGGCCACGGGACGACCAGGCGCAGGGGCAGGACCCCAGGGGGAGGGCGGAGGCCGGCGCTCCTGTCGCCATGAGGCTGCTGCTGCCGCTGTGTCTGGTGATGGCGTTTGCGTACATCGGGGACTCGACGGTCTCCAACTGGAGCGCGAAGTACCTGCAGGATGTCCTGGGGAGCTCGGAGCAGCTCGCCACCGTGCCGTACAACGTCTATATGGTCACCACGCTGCTCGGGCGGGCGGTGGGCGACCTGGGGGTGCGGCGCTTCGGGGCGGTCGCGGTGGTGCGGTGCGGGACGGTACTCGCGGCGGGTGGGTTCGCGGTGGTCGCGGCCGCGCCGGGAGCCTGGGCCGGTATGGCGGGGTTCACGTTGCTGGGGCTCGGGCTGTGTGTGATCGTGCCGCAGACCTTTGCGGCGGCGGGGCGGTACGCCTTTGAGAAGCAGGGTGCCGGCGCTTCGGATATGGCCGTCGCGCGGCTGAACATCTTCAACTATGTCGGCTTCTTGATCGGTTCTCCGCTGGTAGGTGTGCTCGGCGATGCCTGGAGCTATCGGGGGGCGATGCTCGTACCGATGGCGCTGGTGCTGGTGACGCTTGTGTATGCCCGATCGTTCGGGGGGCCGGAGGCCCGATACGGTGACGGGCATGAGCGGCCGCGCACAGCTGATGTGGGATGAGGCAGTAACGGGCTACGACTTCGGGTCCGGACATCCGATGGATCCGGTCCGGCTCGCGCTGACCATGCGTTTGGTGGAGGCGTACGAGCTCGACCGGGGGCCGCTGGAGGTGGTTGCGGCCAAGCCTGCCGGGGACTCCACCCTGCGGCTGGTGCATCGTGAGGACTACATCAAGGCGGTCCGCCGGGCCTCGGCCGATCCTGCCGCCGCGGACCCGTCGTACGGACTGGGCACCGCGGACGATCCGGCGTTCGCGGGGATGCACGAGGCGTCGGCGCTGATCGCCGGGCAGTCGGTCGGCGCGGCGGAGGCCGTCTGGCGCGGCGACGCGGCGCATGCGGTGAACTTCGCCGGCGGGCTGCACCACGCCATGCCGGGCGGCGCGTCCGGCTTCTGCATCTACAACGACGCGTCGCTGGCGATCGCCCGGCTGCTGGAGCTCGGTGCCGAGCGGGTCGCGTACGTGGATGTGGATGTGCACCACGGCGACGGGGTGCAGGCGGCGTTCTGGGAGGACCCGCGGGTCCTGACGATCTCGCTGCACGAGCATCCGCGGACGCTCTTCCCGCAGACCGGCTGGGCGGAGGAGACCGGCGGGGAGGGCGCGCAGGGCAGCGCGGCCAATGTGGCGCTGCCGGCCGGGACCGGGGACGCGGGCTGGCTGCGGGCCTTCCACGCGGTGGTGCCGGAGCTGCTGCGGGCCTTCCAGCCGCAGGTGATCGTGACGCAGCACGGGGCGGACACCCACTTCGAGGATCCGCTGGCGCATCTCGCGGTGAGTCTGGACGCGCAGCGGTTGGTGGCGGAGTCGTGCCATGAGCTGGCGCACGAGCTCGCGGACGGGCGGTGGGTCGCGCTCGGAGGTGGGGGCTATGCGGTGGTGGACGTGGTGCCGCGCAGCTGGACGCATCTGACGGCGATCGCGGCGGGCCGGCCGATCGATCCGGCCTCGATGGTTCCGGAGGCTTGGCGGCACGAAGTGTTCCGCCGTACGCGGCAGTTGGCGCCGCAGCGGATGACGGACGGGCGTACGCCGAGCTGGCGGGACTTCGTCGATGACGGCTACGACCCGGCCGACCGGTTGGACCAGGCGGTGCTGGCGACGCGCCGGGCGGTGTTTCCGGCGCACGGGCTGCTGCCGTAGGGGTGGGGCGAACACATCCCGTAGGGGATGCGAGGGCCCCCTGCGGGTCCACAACGTGGGGGTTCTGGGGGGTATTCCCGGGGGCCGGCGGGTGCTGGGGGGCGGCGGCTCGGCGAGGTGCGTGCTTGAGGGGGCGGCTCGGCAAGGTGTGTGGCTGAGAAGGCGGTTCGGCAAGGTGCGTGATTGAGCAGACGGTGCGTCAAGGTGCGTGCCTGAGAAGGCGGTTCGGCGAGGCGCGTGATCTGAGCAGAGGGCGCGTCAAGGTGTGTGGCTGAGAGGGGAAGGCCAGGCAGGGCGCGTGCTGGAGGAGGCGGCTCGCCCAGGCCGGTGCGAGCCTGAGGGGACGGCTCGTCGAGGTGCGTGTGTGTCTGAGGGGGCGGCTGGTCAAGGTATGCGCCTGAGGGGGCGACTCGGCGGCGTGCGTGGCTCAGGGGGTGGCTGGTCGAGTGCGTGACCCAGGAGGTGGCTGGTCGAGGTGCGTGGCTCAGGGGGTCGCTGGTCGAGGTGCGTGGCCCAGGAGGTGGCTGGTCGAGGTGCGTGGCTCAGGGGGTCGCTGGTCGGCGTGCGTGGTCCAGGGGGTGGCTGGTCGAGGTGAGTGCTGGAGGAGGTGGCTCGCACGGGCCGGCGCGTTCCTGAGGGACGGCCGGGCAAGGCGCTTGGCCGAGAAGGCGGCTCGGCGGGGTTGCGCCTGACCGGGTGGCGGCTGGTCATGGGTCGTGCCGAGGGGGCGGCTCGTCGAGGTGTGTGCGTGCCTGAAGGGAAGGCCCGGCGAGGTGCCTGCCTGGGGGTGCAGCACGGCGGCTGGTCGAAGTCGTTCCGGCGAGCCGCCCGGTGAGTGCGTGTCCGGTGGATCGGGTTGTGCCACGGAGGTGTGACTACCCGTCGGTTGGGGCAACCGTAGGCTGGCCAACGGGACAGCATGGGGCCCGTGTTGGGCACCGGGGAACTTCGGGCGCATCTGATCGAGGCGCGGCTCGCGGGGACGATCGCGACCATGCGGGAGAAGAGCCTGGGGCGATACCGGCTCTTCGCGGCGCGGGATCCGAGGGTGCTGCTGGGGCTGGATCCCGAACGGGACTGGCCGCTGGGTGAACTACTGCGACTGATGGGGCAGAAGTGCGGGGTTCCGGTCGATCCCGCGCACACTTCCGGCCCGGATGTGATCGACCCGGATCGTACGATCGCGGCCCTCGACCGCTTCGCCGACCGGATCGGTGCGGCGGCCGGCCGCCGGACACCGGTGCTGCTCGGCACCGGCCATCCGCACCGGCTGCTGGAGTTCTACGCCGCCCTGGCAGACGCCCTCTCGTCGGCGGGCTGCCCCGTACTCACCCCGGCGTATGGCTCCCGTGTCGACATAGCGACCCGGTTCGGCGTACGCACCCGTGTCCTGGACTACGTACGGGGAGTCGCGCTGATGCGAGAAACCGGCGTGCGGGGCGCGCCCGGAGTGGGGGGCGTACACACCCATTCGCCGCTGCCGGTACGGACCGCGCTGGGGGCCGCGGCGGACGCCGGAGGGCCGCTGCCGGGGCTGGTGATCGGGGACCACGGCTGGGTCTGCGGGGCAGGTCAACTGGGCATCGAGGCGATCGGGCTGGCCGATACGGACGACCCGGCGCTGTTCGTCGGGCAGGCGGAGGGGCGGGTGGCCGAGGTGGTGCCCCTCGACGACGCCGCCCGGGTCGCGTCCTACCGACCGCTGATCCGTTATGTACTCAATCGGGCGTATCTGTCACGTTAGGCGGCAGTTCGCTGCTCCTCTTCCCCACTCGCATCACCCGCCCCTAATCTGGGGAGTGAGCGCATAGCGACGAAGAGTCACCGGAGGGGAAGCCGGTGACCGTCTTATGCGGAAGGTGCAGGTGTGGCATGGCTGCAGACCAGAGGCCTCTGAACGAGGTCGTGTTCCTGACAGTGGCGGAAGTCGCCACGGTGATGCGAGTGTCCAAGATGACCGTGTACCGCCTGGTGCACAGCGGTCATCTGCCCGCTATTCGCGTGGGGAGGTCGTTCCGGGTTCCGGAGCAGGCCGTTCACGACTATCTCCGTGAGTCCTATGTGGGGGTGGAATCAGCCTGACGGGTCCGTCGCCGACCCTCGGATTACGCCGTTCGCCCGGCGCCGGGTAGGCTGGCCCGATGTAGGTAGTGTGGGCTCGGACGCCCCGCACCGAGTGATTCGAAGTGAGCGAGGGTAGTCGTGGGCTCTGTTATCAAGAAGCGGCGCAAGCGGATGGCCAAGAAGAAGCACCGCAAGCTGCTCAAGCGCACCCGTGTTCAGCGTCGTAACAAGAAGTAAGCGGCGCTGATCGCGATTTCGCAGCCCCCCATCGCCTGTGTGCGACGGGGGGCTGCGGTGTTTGTGGGCCGTATGGACGGTGGTCGGACGGAAATGTCGCCGCGGGCATCCCGCGGTCATCACAGCGCAACACCGACCGGCTAGCGTGGTCGGCACAGCTGGGCCAGGGGAAGTCGCGGCGGGAAGGAAGGGCTGATCTTGGGCAAGGTCGTGCTCGTCACGGGAGTCGCACGGCAACTGGGCGGCCGGTTCGTCCGCCGGATCCAGCGCGATCCCGATGTCGACCGGGTGATCGGGGTCGACGCCGTGCCGCCGGAGCACCATCTGGGTGGCGCCGAATTCCTCAAGGCCGACATCCGGCATCCGGCGATCGCCAGGGTCCTGGCCGAGACGGGCGTCGACACCGTCGTCCACATGGACATCAACGGAACGCCGTTGGGCAAGCGCGGCAGCCGCGCCTCGGTGAAGGAAACCAACGTCATCGGGACGATGCAGCTGCTCGGCGCCTGCCAGAAGGCCCCGAACGTGCAGCGCCTGGTCATCAAGTCCAGCACCAGCGTCTACGGATCCGCGTCCCGGGACCCCGCCGTCTTCACCGAGACCACCACGCCGAAGTCCCTGCCGAGCGGTGGTTTCGCCAAGGACATCGTCGAGGTCGAGGGGTATGTACGCGGCTTCGCGCGGCGCCGGCCCGATGTGGCGGTGTGCGTACTGCGCTTCGCCAACATCCTCGGGCCGTGCGCGGACTCCCCGCTCGCCGAGTACTTCTCGCTGCCCGTGCTGCCCACCGTCCTCGGCTACGACCCGCGGCTGCAGTTCGTCCACGAGGGCGACGCCATCGAGGTGCTGCGGATCGCCGCCGCCGCGCCGCGCCGCGGCACCCTCAACAGCGGCACCTTCAACATCGCCGGCGACGGCGTCCTGCTGCTGTCGCAGACCTCCCGGCGGCTGGGGCGGCCCACTCTGCCGCTGTTCCTGCCGACGGTGACCTGGGCCGGTACGGCGCTGCGGTCCATCGGCATCACGGACTTCTCGCCGGAACAGATCCGGCTGCTCACACACGGCAGGGTCGTCGAGACCACGCAGATGCGCGAGACACTGGGCTTCCACCCGAAGTACACGACGGCGGAGGCCTTCGCGGAGTTCGCCCGCAGCCGCGGACCCGGGCTGGTGCCGCCCGAGTCCCTCGCCCGTACCGTCGACCGGCTCGCCGGTCTGCTGCCCGCACCCGGCGGCCCGACCCAGTGAGGAGTTCACCCACGATGGCGGACGCCAAGGTCATTCCCTTCGGCGAGGAGCCTCGCGCGCGTAGAAAGGCCCGGCGGGCCGGGCGCGCGGGGCGCGGAACGGCGCTGGCGCCCGTCCCCGAAGCGCGGACCGAGCATCCGCCGGCGGCACCCCCGCCGCCGAGCCCGCGGACCCTGGACGAGCGGATCGCGGGCGGGCTGGCCTTCCTGCGCCGCCGGATCACCGGCGAGTACGAGGTCGACGACTTCGGCTACGACGAAGAGCTGACCGACCAGGTCCTGATGTCGCTGCTGCGGCCCTTCTACGAGAAGTACTTCCGGGTCGAGGTCAAGGGCGTCGAGAACATCCCCTCCGACGGCGGGGCGCTGATCGTCGCCAACCACTCCGGAACGCTGCCGCTGGACGGGCTGATGCTCCAGGTCGCGGTGCACGACAACCACCCGGCGCAGCGGCATCTGCGGCTGCTGGCGGCCGACTTGGTGTTCGTCCTGCCGGTGATAAACGAGCTGGCGCGCAAGGCGGGGCACACCCTGGCCTGCGCGGAGGACGCACAGCGGCTGCTGGAGCGCGGCGAGATCGTGGGCGTGATGCCGGAGGGCTTCAAGGGCATCGGCAAGCCCTTCGCGGAGCGCTACAAGCTGCAGCGCTTCGGGCGGGGCGGGTTCGTCTCGACGGCGCTGAAGGCCGGGGTGCCGATCGTGCCGTGCTCGATCGTGGGCGCGGAGGAGATCTACCCGATGATCGGGAACGCCAAGACGCTGGCGCGGGTGCTGGGGCTGCCGTACTTCCCGATCACGCCGACGTTCCCCTGGCTGGGGCCGCTGGGCGCGGTGCCGCTCCCGACGAAGTGGACGATCCAGTTCGGCGAGCCGATCCCGACGGACGGCTATCCGCCGGAGGCCGCGGACGACCCGATGCTGATGTTCAACCTGACCGACCAGGTGCGCGAAACGATTCAGCACACCCTCTACAAGCTGCTCGTGCAGCGGGGGGGGGGGGGGGGGGGGGGGGGGGGGGGGGGGGGGGGGGGAGGGGGGGGGGGGGGGGGGAGGGGGGGGGGGAGGGT
>NZ_JBWKCJ010000008.1:7997-80168 GCF_056436545.1 Streptomyces sp. NPDC043738
AACCCCCCACCCCACACACCATATCCACCCCCCCCCCCCCCCCCCCCCCCCCCCCCCCCCCCCCGCCCCTCCCCCCCCCCCCCCCCCCCCCCCCCCCCCCCCCCCCCGCCGCGGCGGGCCGACCGAGTTACTTCGGGAGGTCCTCGCCGTCGATGCCCAGGCGGGGGAGCAGGCCCGGGAGCAGCGGCGGAAGGGTGACGTCGGGCCGGCTGTCAGCTTCGTGGCCCTTGCCGCGGTCGTGCGGCGACGGGCTGCTGCCCTTGGCCGGCGGGTCGAGCAGACCCCCCGTACCGCCGCCGAGCAGACCGCTCTCCTGGGACGGTGAGGACGACGGGCGCGGGGCGTGCGCGCCGCCCGTGTGCCGGCCGGAGCGGGCCTGGCTGCCGGACGGTGCCGGGCGGTCGTTGGAGCCGGAGCCGGCGCCCGCGGAGGCTGGCGTGTCGTGCGGGTGGTTCTTGCCGTCCGGGGTGGTGGGCAGCAGCGAACGCAGCGGACCGACCTCTTGGTCTATGGCGTCGAAGACCGAACTGACCTCGTCGCGGACGTCCATGAGCTGCAGCGGGAGCCTGTCGCGCAGCTGCGACCAGGTGTTGCGATGGGACTTGGTGAAGGAGTTCAGCGCCTGGATGGGACCGAGCGAGCCGTCGCGCTCGTACGCCTGGTGCAGCAGGCGGTGCCCCTCGCCCGCGTCGTGTTTGACGCCGGAGAGCGCCTTGCGGACCTCGCCGAGGGACTCGTGGTCGAGGTCGGCGGCCCGGCCCCGCTCCATCAGCCGGCGGGCCTCCATCATGCGGGTGGAGGCCTGGTCCAGATAGAGCCGGCCGCGGTCGGAGTCGTCGTCGGCCATGCCGAGCTTGAGGTCCTCCATGCCGCGCTTGAGGCCGTACAGGGAGTCGCCCGGGAGGGCGTCGGAGCTGGCGGCGGCGACGCCGCTGAAGGCTCCGGCTGCGACGCCGACCGTCAGACCGCCCGCGGCCAGCCCCTTGGAGAGGCGGGAGCGCGGCCGTAGCCGGCCGATCGATTTCGTGGCGCGGTGCGCGCCCCTGCGTTCACGCTGCTCGGGTGCCCCGGCGCCGTCGGACGGAGCAGCGCCTTCGGCGAAGGCGGTCTCCATCGCGGCGAGGAGCTGTGCGCGCTGGACAGTCTTGACCTCGGTGGCCATCTCCGGCCTCGGAAGTTTCCCGAGGCCGTCGGCGACCGCCAACAGCCGTGCTTCGCCCGGCGCCTGCGCCGGATTGTCGACCTGCTCCTCGGCCGCCGCGCCCTCGAGGACCTGGTCCTCCAGGGCCTGGGCGAAGGCGTTGGCCCGCCGGTGCACCGAGACATTCGCGATCACGGGCGGCACCTCCTCTCGTCATCCCGTTCGACTCCCCGGACTGGCTTTGACTATCCAGACGGACCGGACGGTTGCACGCCGACTGTCCACGGCCACTCGATCGAGTGAGAGGCAGCGGGCATGGCGTGACCGCATGGAGCCTGCATCCCGCACAACGAGCGGCTCGGCACTCGGGTTACGCACTCACGATGATCTGACCGACCGGTCATGGCCGGTCACCAAACGTGAGCGAGGAGGGGCGTGCGGGCGGGTCGGAAAAGGGGCGTACGGGGGGTGGGGCGGAGGGGGGCGGGTCAGCGGGCGTCTTCGGGAAGGAGGCGCGCCAGGGTGCGTACGGCGCGGTACTGGAGGGTCTTGATCGCGCCCTCGTTCTTGCCCATGACGCGGGCGGTCTCGGCGACCGAGAGGCCCTGCAGAAAGCGCAGCGTGACGCATTCCTGCTGCTGGGGGTTGAGCTTGCGTACCGCCTCCAACAGGGCGGCGTTGGAGAGGGATTCGAGGACCGAGTCCTCGGGGCTGCGCTCGACCTCGTTGGCGTCGAGCATCTCTCCGGTGGTGACTTCCAGGCGGAAGCGCGAGGACTTGAAGTGGTCGGCGACGAGGTTGCGGGCGATGGTCACCAGCCAGGCGCCGAAGTCGCGGCCCTGCCAGGTGAAGGTGCCGATGCGGCGCAGGGCGCGCAGGAAGGTCTCGCTGGTGAGGTCCTCGGCCGTGGCGCGGCCGCCCACGCGGTAGTAGATGTAGCGGTAGACCGTGTCGGCGTACTGGTCGTAGAGGCGGCCGAAGGCCTCGGCCTCGCCGGCCTGGGCTCGTTCGACGAGGTCCATCATGCGACGGCTGTCGCTGTCGGCGGGGCGGCGGGCGGTGGTCGTGCCGGCGCCGGAGCGGCGGGTCCGGCCGGCGGCGGGCTTGCTGACCGCGGCGCTGCCGTCGGCCAGGGCGTAGCAGTGTCCGGAGGTGGGGACGGCTGAGGCGAATGCGGGGACGGCGTACGCGGTGGGGACGAAACTGCGCAGGTGGTCGACGAGTGTCGTACGCAGCGTAGCCAGGCCCGAGGCGTCAACCCCGACGTGTGGGTACACGGGACTCCCAGAGGCAGAGCTTCCATCACGTGCAGTGCGGGACCGTTCACTCGTCGTAGGGACGTGTGGGTTCCGGATTGCGTCTGAGGAGAATAACGCTTCGTACAGGCAGCGCTACACCCAGTTGCTCAAATCATCGATTACTTACGGTCCGTGCCGGGTTGGTGGCAGATCAAGTATCGAATACTGAGCAACTTTTGATCGGAAGGGTGTGCAATCTGCCTGGTTGGAGGGCGTGTTGTGGCTGACTGCAAGCAACGGGACTGACGGGGCGGCGGAGGGGGTAGGGAGGGTGGATGGCCCACGCCGCCGCCCGGCGATCACGCCTGGTCAGCGGCGGCGGCGCTGCAGGGCGACCGCGGCGGCGGCACCGCCCGCGAGGGCGCCCACTCCGGCCGCCGCCGGGATGCCGATCTTGGCCGCCTTGCGGCCGGTGCGGTAGTCGCGCAGCCGCCAGCCGTGCGCCCGGGCGTGCTTGCGCAGCCGGCTGTCGGGGTTGATCGCGTAGGGGTGTCCGACGAGCGAGAGCATCGGGATGTCGTTGGCGGAGTCGCTGTAGGCGGCGCAGTGCGACAGGTCCAGGCCCTCGGCCGCCGCCAGTGCGCGCACCGCTTCGGCCTTCGCCGGGCCGTGCAGCGGTTCGCCCACCAACTTGCCCGTGTAGACACCGCCGACGGACTCGGCGACGGTGCCCAGCGCGCCGGTCAGGCCGAGCCGGCGGGCGATGATCGTCGCGGTCTCGACCGGGGCCGCGGTCACCAGCCAGACCTTCTGGCCGGCGTCGAGGTGGGCCTGGGCGAGCGCGCGGGTGCCGGGCCAGACGCGCTCGGCCATGTACTCGTCGTAGATCTCCTCGCCGATGGACATCAACTCGGCGACGCGATGGCCCTGGACGATGGACAGCGCGCTGTTGCGGACGTCCGCCATGTGCTCGGGGTTCTCCGAGCCGGCCAGCCGGAAGTAGATCTGCTGCCAGGCGAAGCGGGCCAGGTCGCGCTTGTGGAAGAAGTGCCGCTTGTACAGGCCGCGGCCGAAGTGGAAGAGCGCGGCGCCCTGCATGACCGTGTTGTCGAGGTCGAAGAAGGCGGCGGCGGCGGTGTCCCCGACGACCGGGAACTCCGGCTCGGCGGGAGCCGCCTCGGCGGCCTGCGCCTCCTCGGCCTCCTGTGAGGACTTGCGGGCGGCCTCGGCCGCGGCCTCGCCGGCCAGCACGCTGCGGGCCGTGGTGGGCTGTCTGCGGCGCGGGAACCAGCCCAGCGGGAAGAGCGCCCCGGAGGGCCTCCAGCCGGACCGGCGGGCGGGAGAGGCGCCGGGGGGCGTCCCGTAGGGACTCCTGCCGGGGTGCTGGTCGGGAGACGGGAGGGACATGGCGCTAGCGTAGCCAGTTTGTTCGGAGGTTCCGGTTACGGGCGCGTGTCCGCGAGGCCTGGGGCGGCGGACGGTTGCGTTACGGCCATCCGCGAGCGGTCCCTGCCGCTGTCCGGGGGGCTCAGGCGCCCAGGGCCGTACGCAGCCGCTTGGGGTCGACGCGCCAGAAGTCGTGCTGGGCGCCGTCGACCAGGACGACCGGAATCTGCTCCCAGTACTTGCGGTGCAGCTCGGCGTCCTCGGTGATGTCCTTCTTCTCCCAGGACGCACCCGTCTCGGCGCACACCTGCTCGATCACCGCCTGCGCGTCGTCGCACAGGTGGCAGCCCGGCTTGCCGATGAGGGTGACCATCCGGTCGGCGGGGCTCTTGCGGGGGCTGCGGCTGAACAAGGGGGCCATGAAGCCCATTGTGCCGGGTCGCGGGCGGTGCTCCCGGGGGCGCGGGTCGACTACCATCGGTGGGCGATTTGTAGGTGTGTGGGGGTATAGCGGTGAGGAGTGAGGGCCGGTGCTCCCGTCGGTGCTGCCGTGTTTCACGAGCGGCGCGAGTGAACGGTGTGACGTGGGAGTTGGTTCCGCGAAGGCCCGTAAAAGCCGCGTGACCCCCATCACTTTGGCCGGGCAAAACGGACACCATCTTTGTGCACGCGTTCACAAAGACATAGCCTGCAGTGGACAGGGCGGTCGGGTTCCGTACGGGCGCCCGCAGCCCCGCTCTACCCGCAGGAGCACCGTGGCAACTGGCCGAACTCACCGACCGGCGACCCGAAGCCGAGGGATTCCCGAGGCCACCGTCGCCAGGCTTCCGCTGTATCTGCGCGCACTGACCGCGCTCTCCGAGCGCTCGGTGCCCACGGTCTCCTCCGAGGAGCTCGCGGCCGCGGCGGGGGTCAACTCCGCCAAGCTGCGGAAGGACTTCTCCTACCTGGGCTCCTACGGGACCCGGGGCGTCGGCTACGACGTGGAGTACCTCGTCTACCAGATCTCGCGGGAACTGGGCCTGACCCAGGACTGGCCGGTCGTGATCGTCGGCATCGGTAACCTCGGCGCCGCCCTCGCCAACTACGGCGGCTTCGCCTCCAGGGGCTTCCGCGTCGCCGCGCTGATCGACGCCGACCCGGCCATGGCCGGCAAGCCCGTCGCCGGCATCGCGGTCCAGCACACCGACGAGCTGGAGCACATCATCGAGAGCAACGGCGTCTCGATCGGCGTGATCGCCACGCCGGCCGGGGCCGCCCAGCAGGTCTGCGACCGCCTGGTCGCCGCCGGCGTCACCTCGATCCTCAACTTCGCGCCGACCGTGCTGACCGTCCCCGACGGGGTCGACGTGCGCAAGGTCGACCTGTCGATAGAACTGCAGATCCTCGCCTTCCACGAGCAGCGCAAGGCGGGCGAGGAGGGTGGCTCCGAGGGCGGCGCGACGGGCCCGGCCGACCGTGCCGCCGCAGTCGGCGACGCCGCCGCCGCTGCCGTCACCGGCGACCGCAAGGGACCGGACGGGGACGTCCCCGCCGTGATGCCGGCATGAGCGAGCGCAGCGAGCGAATCATCGCAGGGTGCGTCACAGGCGCAGGCTGTGCCTCGCGGAGCGAGGTGCGGGCATGAGTCTCCTTGTCGTCGGACTGAGCCACCGCAGCGCGCCGGTGAGCGTGCTGGAGCGGGCCGCGCTCGCCCCGGAGTCGCGCGGCAAGCTGCTGCAGGACGCGGTGTCGGCCGAGCCGGTCACCGAGTCCGCGGTGCTGTCCACCTGCAACCGCATCGAGGTCTACGCCGACGTGGACAAGTTCCACGCCGGTGTCGCCGAGCTGTCCACCCTCCTGGCGCGCCACGGCGGTGCCGCCCTGGAGGAGCTCACCCCCTACCTCTACGTCCACTACGAGGACCGCGCCGTCCACCACCTGTTCTCGGTGGCCTGCGGCCTGGACTCGATGGTCATCGGCGAGGGCCAGATCCTCGGCCAGATCAAGGACGCGCTGGCCGTCGCCCAGGAGCAGCACACCGCCGGACGACTGCTGAACGACCTGTTCCAGCAGGCCCTGCGGGTCGGCAAGCGCGCCCACAGCGAGACCGGCATCGACAAGGCCGGCCAGTCGCTGGTCACCTTCGGCCTGGAGCAGCTGGCCGCCGGCCAGGACGTCGAGGCCTGGGCGCGCGGCAAGCGGGCGCTGGTCATCGGCGCGGGTTCGATGTCGTCGCTGGCCGCCACCACCCTGGTGCGGGCCGGTATCGACGAGCTCGCGGTCGCCAACCGGACGGTGGCGCGCGCCGAGCGGCTCGTCGCGATCCTCACCGAGCCGGGCGGACCCGGCGCCGCCAACAGGCTGCGCGCCCGGGCCGCGGCGATGAGCTGTGTCGACCACGAGCTGGCGGTCGCCGACATCGTGGTCTCCTGCACCGGCGCGACCGGCCTGGTCCTCGGCGGCGACCTGGTCGCGGCCGCGCTGGAGGGCCGCGAGGCGCCGCTGGCGCTGCTCGACCTCGCCATGCCGCGCGACATCGACGCCGCGGTGCACCGCATCGAGGGCGCGCACCTGGTCGACATCGAGTCGCTGGCCGACGCCTCCGCCGACGCTCCGATGGCCGCCGACGTGGACAAGGTGCGCGGCATCGTCTCCGACGAGGTCGCGGCCTTCGGCGCCGCCCAGCGCGCCGCGCACATCACCCCGACCGTGGTCGCCCTGCGCACCATGGCCGCGGACGTCGTCGCCGGTGAGATCGCCCGGCTCGACGGCCGCCTGCCCGACCTGGACGACAAGCAGCGCGCCGAGATCACCCAGACCGTGCGCCGCGTCGTCGACAAACTCCTGCACGCGCCCACCGTGCGGGTCAAGCAGCTCGCCAGCGAGCCCGGCGGCGCCGGGTACGCCGACGCGCTGCGCGAACTCTTCGACCTCGACCCCCAGACGGTTGCCGCCGTCAGCCGGGCCGACACGCGCGGCGGCAGCCACGATGCACGGGAGCGGTCATGAACGACAGCACTGACAGAGCCCTCAGGCTGGGAACACGGCGCAGCAAGCTCGCCCTGGCCCAGTCCGGACAGATCGCCGAGGCGGTGCGCGAGCTGACCGGCCGCCCCGTCGAGCTGGTGGAGATCACCACCTACGGCGACACCTCCCGCGAGCACCTCGCGCAGATCGGCGGGACCGGCGTCTTCGTCTCCGCGCTGCGCGACGCGCTGCTCGCCGGGGACATCGACTTCGCCGTCCACTCGCTCAAGGACCTGCCCACCACGCAGCCCGAGAGCCTCGCCCTGGCCGCGATCCCCGTACGGGAAGACCCCCGTGACGCGCTGATCGCCCGGGACGGGCTCACCTTCGAGGAGCTGACCGCCGACCAGGACCGGATCGCCCGCATAGGCACCGGCTCCCCCCGGAGGATGGCGCAGCTCAACGCCTGGGCCAGGTCGCTGGGCCGGCGCGTGGAGACCGTGCCGATACGCGGGAACATCGACACCCGCATCGGTTTCGTCGAGAAGGGCGAACTGGACGCGGTCGTACTGGCCGCCGCCGGACTCACCCGCATCGGCCGCATCGACGAGGCGACGCAGCTGCTGTCGCCCGACGTGGTTCTGCCCGCCCCCGGCCAGGGGGCACTGGCGATCGAGTGTGCTGCTGAGAACGCAGACCTCGTCGCCACGCTCGCCGAGCTCGACGACCCGGACACCCGGGCCGCCGTGACCGCCGAGCGTTCCCTGCTCGCCGCCCTGGAGGCCGGCTGTTCCGCACCCGTCGGGGCGCTGGCCGAGATTTCCCCAAGGGGAGGCCCCACGGCCGACGAGCAGGTTGTCACCGAATTGCACCTGCGCGGTGTCGTCGGCTCGACCGACGGCAGCACGCTGGTGCAGATGTCCACCACCGGGCACGTACCCGCCTCTCCCGACGATGTCTCGACCCCGCAGAACATGGGCCGGGAACTCGCCGCCGAGATGCTCGCGAAGGGTGCGGCCGGTCTTATGGGGGAGCGAGCACTTTGAACCCCACCGCCCCAAACCACTCCGCCTCCGGTCAGGTCACCTTCCTGGGTGCCGGGCCGGGAGACCCGGGTCTGCTGACGCTGCGTGCCGTGGAGGCGCTGGCCTCCGCGGACGTACTGATCGCCGACCCGCAGGTGCTGGACGTCGTGCGTGCGCATGCGCGCGCACACGTGGACACGCCACTGCAGGGGTCAGCTGACGAGGCGTCAATCCCCGCCGACGTCCCCACCCTTAGGGACACCGCCAATCTTGTCATGGCGGCCGCCCGCGCGGGCAAGCGGGTCGTGCGTGCGGTCACCGGCGACCCCGGCCTGGACGGGAACGTCGCCGAGGAGATGCTGGCCTGCGCCGCCGAGGGCATCGTCTTCGAGGTGGTGCCCGGCATCGCCGCGGCCGTCGGCGTGCCCGCGTACGCCGGTGTGCCGCTGCGCGACGCCCAGGGCACCGACGTGCGCTTCGTCGACGCCCGCTGCGCCGACGACCGCTGCTGGACGGAGCTGGGCACCAGCGACGCCACCGCCGTGGTCTCCACCACCCTCGACGCGGTCGCCGCGGCCGCCGGTGAGCTGGTCTCCGCGGGCCGCAAGCCGGACACCCCGCTGACCGTCACGGTCGCCGGCACCACCACCCGCCAGCGCACCTGGACCGCCACCCTCGGGTCCATCGCCCAGGTGCTCAAGGCCGCCAAGGTGCTGCCCTCGGCGGATGGCGGCCAGCCGGTCATAGCCGTGGTCGGTGAGCGCAGTGCCGCCGCGCAGCGCGACCGCCTTTCGTGGTTCGAGTCCAAGCCGCTGTTCGGCTGGCGGGTGCTCGTGCCGCGTACGAAGGAGCAGGCCGCGTCGCTCTCCGACCAGCTCGTCTCGTACGGCGCGGTGCCGCACGAGGTCCCGACCATCGCCGTCGAACCGCCGCGCACCCCGCAGCAGATGGAGCGCGCGGTCAAGGGCCTGGTCACCGGCCGCTACGAGTGGATCGCCTTCACCTCGGTCAACGCCGTCAAGGCGGTGCGGGAGAAGTTCGAGGAGTACGGGCTCGACGCCCGCGCCTTCGCCGGGATCAAGGTCGCCGCGGTCGGCGAGCAGACCGCCAAGGCGCTGGTCGCCTTCGGCGTGAAGCCCGACCTGGTGCCGAGCGGTGAGCAGTCCGCCGCCGGGCTGCTGGAGGACTGGCCGCCCTACGACCCGGTCTTCGACCCGATCGACCGGGTCTTCCTGCCGCGCGCCGACATCGCCACCGAGACGCTGGTGGCGGGCCTGATCGAGCTGGGCTGGGAGGTCGACGACGTCACCGCCTACCGGACCGTGCGCGCCTCGCCGCCGCCGGCCGAGACCCGCGAGGCGATCAAGGGCGGCGGCTTCGACGCGGTGCTGTTCACGTCGTCGTCGACCGTGCGGAACCTCGTCGGCATCGCCGGCAAGCCGCACAACGTGACCGTGATCGCCTGCATCGGCCCGGCCACCGCCAAGACGGCCGAGGAGCACGGGCTGCGGGTGGACGTCATGTCGCCCGAGCCGTCGGTGCACAAGCTGGCCGAGGCCCTCGCGGACTTCGGCGCGGCGCGGCGCGACGCCGCGGTCGAGGCGGGTGACCCGGTCACCCGCCCGAGCGAGCGGCGGCCGGGCTCGCGCCGGCGGGCCCGTAGCTGAGCGAGGAAGAACGAAGAAGGGCGCCCCTGTTGTGGGGGCGCCCTTCTTGTTGTTCCGACTGCTTGTTCCGACGCGGTCAGGGCTTGGTGGCGTACGGCAGGAAGTCGGCCCAGGTGGTGGGGGCGAAGGTGAGCTGGGGCCCGTCGGGGTTCTTGGAGTCGCGGATGTGGATGGTGTCGGGGCAGGTGGCGACTTCGACGCAGTCGGGCCCGTCGTCCGTGCTGTAGCTGCTCTTGCGCCAGGCGACTTCGACGCAGTCGGGGCCGTCGCCCGTGCTGTAGCTGCTTTTTATCCACTCCAGTGCCGACCCGGTTCCGGCAGAGGGCTTGAGGGTCATGTCTCTCCCCGCACTTTCTCGATGAAGGCCAGCGACTCCCGTGGCGTGAGCGCCTGCGCTCGGATCATGCCATAGCGCATTTCAAGGAGTTGGAGCTCGCGCGGATTGGAGATCACTCGGCTCATGTGCTGGACCTCAAGGTGTCCGAGCGTGGTGCCGTCCTTGAGCTTGAGCAGTCGGAACGGCCCTTCGAGGCCTGCGTTGTCCTCCCGTTGTAAGGGCAGGACCTGGATGGAAACGTTTGGCAACTGCCCGACCTCCAACAGCCGTTCGAGCTGTGTGCGCATCACCATTGTGCCCCCGATGCAGCGCCGCAAGGTGGCCTCGCACTGTACGAAGTTAGAGACGGGTAGTCCCGCTGACTTGTTGACGATCTCCTGACGGGACATGCGACCCGCAACGCGTCGCTCCACCTCGTCCGTGGGGAAGGGCGGTTGACGGTTTGCGATCACCGCCCGCGCGTACTCCTCCGTCTGCAACAACCCATGAATCACCGAGTTGTTGTACGCGCACAGCTCGACCGCTTCCGCCTCCAGCTTCTTCAGGTCCCGCACCTTCTTCGGATACCGGACCTCCGCCACATCCGCCTTCAGCGCCGCGAGTTTGCCGCCCGCGCCCAGGACCTCGTCCGCCCGGTCGAGGAACTCCGGCCGGGGGATGCGGCGGCCCCGCTCCACCGACGAGACCAGCTCCTCGCCGTATCCGATCGCCGCGCCGAACTCCGCCTGGGTGAGGCCCGCCGCCTCGCGCCACAGCTTCAACTGCCGTGCCACGGCCCGCATCACCGCCCCGGCCTCGTCGTCGTCCATTCCCGTGTCCCAGTCACCCACGTCCCTACCCGCCCTTCCTCGTCACGCCGTACGTCCCGGACAGGGCCGGAGCGCAGGCGGACGGTCACCGTCGGCACGGGCGCCGACCCTTCTCAGGCTAGATACGCGCGACCACGCTGTGTGACGTGAATCGACACATCACCCGAACCAGCAGTTCCGTTTGCGGCTCCGCGCCCTGCGGCCCGCCGTTGCGGTTCTGCGTACCGCTGTCCGCCACCCGCCGTGGCGCCCGGCTGGCCCGGTTGCTGGCCACCGAGCAGCTGCGGTCGTGGGGAATGGCGTACGACCCGGCCCGGCTCCTCGTCGCCGAGCTGGCCGCGAACGCCGTGCGGCACGGCCGGGTTCCGGGGCGGAGCTTCCGCCTGGCCCTCGTGCTCACCCCGCCCGCCACGCTGCGTATCGAGGTGACCGACACCCGCAGGGAGCGGCTCCCGGTCCGCAGGCCCGTCGTGCGGGGCGCGTTGGCCGAGTCCGGCTACGGGCTGCTGCTCGTCGAGGGGTTGGCGGACCGATGGGGTGTGGTGGAGGGTCCGGTTCCGTTGAAGACGGTGTGGGCCGAGCTCGACCTCGGGCCCGGACACTGAGTGCTGGGCAGGGAGCGCCGCACCGTGCAGACGCCGTTGCCGCGGCCCGTACGGCCGACGCGGCGTCGGCATGGGTGGGTGCGGGGCGGGCGTAGCGTGGTCGGTATGACGAAGTACGGAAGCTTTCCGGGGGCGCGGCCGCGGCGGCTGCGTACCACCCCGGCCATGCGAAGGATGGTCGCGGAGTACCGCCTGCACCCGTCCGATCTGATCCTCCCGGCGTTCGTGCGGGAGGGTGTCAGCGAGCCGGTGCCGATCAGCGCGATGCCGGGCGTCGTCCAGCACACCCGTGACACGCTGCGCAAGGCGGCCGTCGAGGCGGCCGCGGCCGGCGTCTCGGGGATCATGCTCTTCGGCGTCCCGCTCGACGAGAAGAAGGACGCCGCGGGGACGGCCGGTACGGACCCCGACGGCATCCTCCAGCTCGCCATCCAGGACGTGCGGGCCGAGGTCGGCGACGACCTCGTGATCATGTCGGACCTGTGCCTGGACGAGTACACCGATCACGGCCACTGCGGTGTGCTGGACGCCCAGGGCCGGGTCGACAACGACGCGACGCTGGAGCGGTACGCCGAGATGGCGCAGGTCCAGGCCGACGCCGGCGTCCACGCCGTCGGGCCCAGCGGCATGATGGACGGCCAGGTCGGCGTCGTCCGCGATGCGCTGGACCAGACCGGCCACGAGGACGTCTCGATCCTCGCCTACACCGCGAAGTACTCGTCGGCGTTCTACGGCCCCTTCCGCGAGGCCGTGGGCTCGTCGCTGAAGGGCGACCGCAAGACCTACCAGCAGGACCCGGCCAACCTCCGCGAGTCGCTGCGCGAGCTGGCGCTCGACCTCGACGAGGGCGCCGACATGGTCATGGTCAAGCCGGCGCTGCCGTACCTGGACGTGCTGGCGAAGATCGCGGACGCGGTGGACGTGCCGGTGGCGGCGTATCAGATCTCGGGTGAGTACGCGATGGTCGAGGCGGCCGCCGAGAAGGGCTGGATCGACCGCGACAAGGCCATCCTGGAGACGCTGACCGGCATCAAGCGGGCCGGGGCGAACATGATCCTGACCTACTGGGCGACGGAGGTCGCGCGGGGGCTGTGAGTGATCTCCGGTGATCCGTCTCCGGTGATCCGTCGGCCGTGATCCGTCGGCTGTGATCCATCTCGCCCGACGGTGCTGTTTGGGGGAGTCGAGGTGCGCGCATTCATGATCGTGCGCAGCGGTTCTGCGCCTCGATTCCCCTGAAGAGAAGAGCACTTCGGACGTGTTACGTACCCGCCTGGTCAGATGCGCGGTGGTTCCGGCCACCGCGCTCGCCATTTCCGTGGCCACCCCCGCCGTCGCCGAGCCCCGGCCGTCGGCTCCGGCCGCCCCGGCCGCGGCCGCGGCGCCCTTCCAGCTGGTGAAGATCCCCGGCGTCAACGGCGACAAGCTCGACGGCGCCGCCTGGATCCACCCGGACGACGCGCCCCGCCCCGCCATCGTCCTGCCGTCCCCCTGGACGCAGGTGGGCTGGCACACCTACGCGGTCATGGCGACGAAGTACGCGCTGTCCGGCTACAACGTCCTGGCCTACTCCGCGCGCGGCTTCGGCTCCTCGGAGGGCGAGGTCGACGCGGGCGGCCCGCTGGACGTCCAGGACGGCTCCAAGGCGCTGGACTACCTCATCGCGCACGCACCGGGCCGTACCACCAAGGTCGGCTTCGCCGGACTGTCGTACGGCTCGGGCCTCAGCCAGCTGATCGCCGCCCACGACTCCCGGGTGGACGCGGTCGCCGCGCTGAGCACCTGGGGCGACCTGGGCGAGTCGTTCTACGAGAACCGCACCCGGCACCTGGGCTCCGTACGGGCCCTGAAGCTCGTCGCGGGCAACGCCCGTCTCAGCGCGAGCACCCGCCGGGAATTCGCGGACCTCCTCGCCAACCGCAACATCCCGCAGGCGCTGGCCTGGGCGAAGCAGCGCTCTCCGCAGACGTACGTCGAGCAGCTCAACAAGCGCAAGGTGCCGGTCCTTTACGCCCAGGCGTGGCACGAGACGCTGTTCCCCTCCAACCAGTCGCTGAAGACGTTCAACGCCCTGACCGGGCCCAAGCGGATCGACCTGTCCGTCGGGGACCACGCAGGACCGGAGATGACCGGCCTGGGGGGCCTGCCCAACCACGTCACCAACGACGCCAAGCGCTGGTTCGACCGCTTCCTCAAGGGCGAGCGCAACGGCATCGACACCGAGGGCCAGGTCAACAGCCAGGTGATGTGGAAGTACTGGCCGTGGCTGCGCGAAACCCGGCCCGCCTGGGGCGCGTTCACCGAGCGCACCCAGCGCCTGAACCTGGCCGCACCGGGGCGCGAACGCACCGACGGCGTGCTGCGCGCCGCGCCGTCCACCGGCTGGCAGATGCCCATCACCTCCGGCAAGGACACCACCGCGAGCGTCGCGGGGAAGGTCGTCTTCGCCGCGGGCTACGCGGAGATGGCGGGTCTGCCCAAGACCTACCGGACCGACTCCATCTCCCGTGAGAACGCGGCCGTGTGGACCGGCGCGCCCCTTGAGGCCACCACCCGGCTGCGCGGCGCCCCCAAGCTGCGGCTGACCTACACGCCCACCACCGCCCGGTCGACGATCATCGCCCACCTCTTCGACGTCGACGCCCGCGGCAAGGCGCACATCATCACCCATGCGCCGTTCACCGCGCCGGAGGGCAGCGCGGGCCGGGCCGTCACCGCCGACATCGCCCTGCAGGCCGCCGCGTACGACGTCCCGCAGGGCCATCGGCTGATGCTGGTCGTCGACACCAAGGACCCGCTCTACGGTGACGCGAACGGCGCCGGGGGCACCCTCACCTTCGGCTCGCCCCAGGCCGCGCCGTCCTATCTGGACGTGCCGACCGGCTGACCCGGGGCCCTCAGCCCGCCACCGCCTCGGCCAGCACCCTCGCCACGTCCTCGATCAGCGGGTTGTCGTAGGTCGCGGACCGGTCCGCCTTGCGGGTCAGCACCGCCAGCACGATCGGGGTGCCGTCCGCGGTCCAGGCGACGCCGACGTCGTTGCCGGAGCCGTACGCGCCCGAGCCCGTCTTGTCGGCGATCGCCCAGTCCTCGGGCAGACCGGCGCGGAAGCGGTCGATGTTGGTCTCGTTGGCCTTCATCCAGGACGTCAGGCGGTCGCGGTCGGTGGTGGGCAGGGCGTCGCCCACCAGGAGGCGGGCGAAGGTGCGGGCGATGGCGTACGGGGTGGTGGTGTCCGTCCGGCGCCAGGGCTCGGCGGTGTTCAGCTCCGGCTCCCAGCGGTCCAGGCGGGTGACCGGGTCGCCGAGGGAGCGGGCGAAGGCGGTGATCGCGGTCGGGCCGCCGAGCTCGCGCAGCAGCAGGTTGCCGGCCGTGTTGTCGCTGGTGCGCAGGGTCGCGTCGCACAGCTCGGCGACGGTCATCCCCGTCGCGACGTGGTACTTGGTCACCGGTGAGCCGTCGATCACGTCGTCGGCGGTGTAGTGGATGCGGCGCGCCAGCGTCTCGCCGTCCTGGTCGAGGTCGCGCAGTACGGCGGAGACGGCCAGGGCCTTGAAGGTCGAGCACATCGCGAAGCGGGTGTGTGCCCGGTAGGCGACGGTGGCGCCGGTGGCGGTGTTGTGGGCGAAGGCCCCGACGCGTGCCCGGTGCGTGCGCTCCAGGCGGCGCAGCGCGGCGTGCGGGCCGGCGGCGGGGGTGGCCGCGGTGGCGGGTGCGGCGCCGGCGGCCAGGAATCCGGCCGCCAGGAGGCCGGCTCCGGCGCCCAGTGCGGCGCGCCGGCTCGGTGCGGTGTGCGTCGTGGGCCTGCTGTGCTCGTTCATCGCTGGATGCCCCTCCCCGGGAGAAAAAACGCCGCGGCCCCGTACAACACCGTGGTTGTACGGGGCCGTTCGCCCTCGGAGCCTAGGCGAGATATGCCTCAGAGGCGCTCGGGAGTACGGATTCCGAGCAGGGCCATGCCCTTGTGGAGGGTGCGGCCGGTCAGGTCGACGAGGAAGAGGCGGTTCTCGACCACCTCGACGGGGTTGTCGGCGCTGACGACCTGGCACTTCTCGTAGAACGCGGTCAGGTGCGAGGCGAGCTGGTACAGGTACGCGGCGAGGCGGTGCGGCTCGTAGGACGCCGCGGCCTCGGCGAGCACCTCGCCGAACTGGTCGAGGTGGAGGCCCAGGGCCCGCTCCGCCGGGTGCAGCGGCAGCTCGGGGTGGGCGGCCGGGCGGGTGTCGCCGGCCTTGCGCTTGATCGACTGGATCCGGGCGTAGGCGTACTGGAGGTACACCGACGTGTCGCCGTTGAGCGACACCATCTGGTCCAGGTCGAACTTGTAGTCCCGGGACGGGGAGGTCGACAGGTCGGCGTACTTCACCGCGCCGATGCCGACGTACCGACCGTTCTCGACGATCTCCGCCTCGCTCAGGCCCACCTTGTCGGCCTTCTCGCGCACGACCGCGGTCGCCCGCTCGACGGCCTCGTCGAGCAGGTCCTCCAGGCGGACCGTCTCGCCCTCACGGGTCTTGAACGGCTTGCCGTCCGCGCCGAGCACCGTGCCGTAGCCCATGTTGTGCGCGGTGACCTCGTCGCCGAGCCAGCCCGCCCGGCGGGCCGTCTCGAAGACCATCCGGAAGTGCAGGGACTGGCGGACGTCCACCACGTACAGCAGCGTCGTCGCGTCCAGGTCGACGACCCGGTTGCGGATCGCGGAGAGGTCGGAGGCGGCGTAGCCGAAGCCGCCGTCGGCCTTCTGCACGATCAGCGGCACCGGCTGGTCGTCCTTGCCGCGGATCTCGTCGAAGAAGACCACGAGCGCGCCCTCGGAGCGCACCGCGACGCCGGACTCCTCAAGGAGCCGGGCGGTCTGCGCCATCATGTCGTTGTACGCGGACTCGCCGACGATCTCCTCGTCGCGGATCTCCATGTCCAGCTTCTCGAAGACCGAGTAGAAGTAGACCTTCGACTCGTCCACGAACCGCTGCCACAGGTCGAGGGTCTCCTTGTCGCCGGACTGCAGGGCGACGACCCGCTTGCGCGCCCGCTCCTTGAACCCCTCGTCGGAGTCGAAGACCGCGCGCGAGGCCTTGTACACCCGGTTGAGGTTGCTCATCGCCTGCTCGCCGTCGACGTCGGCCGCCGGGGCCAGCTCGCCGGGATTCTCGATCAGGTACTGGATGAGCATGCCGAACTGGGTGCCCCAGTCGCCGATGTGGTGCCGGCCGATCGTCTTCTCGCCGGTGAAGTCGAGCATGCCGCGCAGCGCGTCGCCGATGACCGCCGAGCGCAGGTGGCCGACGTGCATCTCCTTGGCCACGTTGGGCTGGGCGTAGTCGATGACCGTGACGCCCGGGTTCTCCTTCAGCGGCACGCCGAGCCGGTCGCCGTCGGCGGCCCGCGCGGCCAGCGTCCGCACGATCGCCTCGTCCGCGACGGTGATGTTGAGGAAGCCGGGGCCGGAGACCTCGATCTCCTTGATCAGCTCGGGGGCGTCGATGCCGTCGACGACCTTGCCCGCCAGTTCCCGGGGGTTGCCCTTGAGCTTCTTGGCCAGCGCCAGCATGCCGTTGGCCTGGAAGTCGGCCCGGTCGCTTCGTCGCAGCAGCGGGTCGGCGGCACCGGCCTCCGGCAGGGCTGCCGAGAGGGCGTCCGCGACACGCTGGTTGACGGAGGCTGCGAGGGAAGGGACCGAGGCCATGAAGCTGCACTCTCTTCTACGAGGAGGTGTCGTTGGAGTGGAAAGGGTTTGCCAAGGAGTATCCCACGCCACTACCACTGAATTTTCGTACGGCGGGTGTCTGGGAGAATGGCACCGTCAGGCTTTTGCGCGTCATCCGGCGCAAGAGGGCGCAGCCGGAATCCACCAGGAAGAGGAAGGGCCGATCGTGGCTCAGCAGAGCACCGAGACCGACTGGGTCTCCAGGTTCGCGGACGAGGTCATTGCCGAGGCGGAGCGCCGCGCCCCGGGCAAAATGACGTCGGGTGCTTCCGCACCGGGCGCATCGGGTGCCTCCGCCCCGGTGATCGTCTGCGCCTCGGGCCTGAGCCCCTCCGGCCCGATCCACCTGGGCAACCTCCGCGAGGTCATGACCCCGCACCTGGTCGCCGACGAGATCCGCCGCCGCGGTTACACGGTGCGCCACCTCATCTCCTGGGACGACTACGACCGCTACCGCAAGGTCCCGGCGGGCGTCGCGGGCATCGACGAGTCCTGGGCCGAGCACATCGGCAAGCCGCTGACGTCGGTCCCGGCCCCGGCCGGCTCGGCGTACCCGAACTGGGCCGAGCACTTCAAGGCCGCCATGATCGAGGCGCTGGCCGAGCTGGGCGTGGAGTACGACGGCATCAGCCAGACCGAGCAGTACACCTCCGGTGCCTACCGCGAGCAGATCCTGCACGCGATGAAGCACCGGGCGAAGATCGACGCGATCCTCGGCCAGTACCGCACGAAGAAGTCCCCCGCGAAGAAGTCCCAGAAGCCGGTCGACGAGGCCGAGCTGGAGGCCGCCGAGGGCTCCGGCGCGGCGAGTGAGGACGACGGCAGCGGCGGCTCGTCCGGCTACTTCCCGTACAAGCCCTACTGCGGGCAGTGCGAGAAGGACCTCACCACCGTCACCTCGTACGACGACGAGACCACCGAGCTGTCCTACACCTGCACGGCGTGCGGCTTCGGCGAGACGGTCCGGCTCAGCGAGTTCGACCGCGGCAAGCTGGTGTGGAAGGTCGACTGGCCGATGCGCTGGGCGTACGAGGGCGTGGTCTTCGAGCCGTCCGGTGTCGACCACTCCTCGCCCGGTTCCTCCTTCGTCGTCGGCGGCCAGATCGTCCGCGAGGTCTTCGACGGCGCCCAGCCCATCGGCCCCATGTACGCCTTCGTCGGCATCAGCGGCATGGCCAAGATGTCCTCCTCCAAGGGCGGTGTGCCCACCCCGGGCGACGCGCTGAAGATCATGGAGGCGCCGCTGCTGCGCTGGCTCTACGCCCGCCGCAAGCCCAACCAGTCCTTCAAGATCGCCTTCGACCAGGAGATCCAGCGGCTCTACGACGAGTGGGACAAGCTGGCCGGCAAGGTCGCCGACGGCGCCGCCCAGCCCGCCGACGAGGCCGCGTACGTGCGGGCCGTCGGCACCGCGGCCGGCCCGCTGCCGACCACCCCGCGCCCGCTGCCGTACCGCACCCTGGCCTCGGTCATGGACATCACCGCCGGGCACGACGAGCAGACGCTGCGCATCCTCAGCGACCTCGACCCCGACAACCCGGTCACCTCGCTGGACGTCACCCGGCCCCGGCTCGACCGGGCCGAGTACTGGATCACCACCCAGGTGCCGGCCGACCAGCGCACCGTCGTCCGCGACGCGCCCGACGAGGAGCTGCTGGCCACCCTCGACGAGCAGGCCCGCGGCTCGCTGCGGCTGCTGCTCGACGGCCTCGACGAGCACTGGTCGCTGGACGGTCTGACCACCCTGGTCTACGGCGTGCCGAAGGTCCAGGCGGGTCTGGAGCCGGACGCCAAGCCGACTCCGGAGCTCAAGGCCGCCCAGCGCGCGTTCTTCGCGCTGCTCTACCACCTGCTGGTCGGCCGGGACACCGGGCCGCGGCTGCCCACCCTGCTGCTGGCCGTCGGCGCCGACCGGGTGCGCAAGCTGCTCGGCGGATGAGCCCGCGGCGACGAGCCGTTGCCGCTGAGTCGTAGACGCCGGCGCGGGCGTGCGACTCAGGGGTGAGTAGGGGTTCGGCCCCGGGGAGGACGATCCCCGGGGCCGAACCCTTCACGCTGGAGCCATGAGGGGATTCATCGGCTCCATCGTCATGATCCAGGGCGTGGTGGGCTTCATCGGGCAGATGTTCTTCGACCACGCCTGGGGCCTGCTGCCCCACTGGGTCGAGCTGCCGTCGATCGCCTATGTGGGCGTCTTCGCGGCCGGCGCGGCGCTGGCCGTGTGGGGTGACCTGGACAAGAAGCGCAAGCAGAAGCGGGCGGAGCCGGGGGCGGCCTGAGGGCCGGCCGGAACGGTCCGGCACTCGGCGTGCGCGTCAGGCGATGTGCTCGTCCATCAGCTCCGCGTTGAGGCGGTCGCTGAACTGGTCCATGTAGCGGTTCAGCTCCCGCGCCCGCATACGGATCCCGTACTGCGCGTCCAGGTTCGCCGCGAACGCGCCCGGTGTCGGCATGCCTTCGCCCTCTATCGAGCGCCGGAACACCTGGTACAGGTCCTCATCGGTCGGGGCCGCGGCCGGCGCCTGAGCGGGCTGCGGGTCCGCCTCCGGGATGCCCTTGCCGAGCGGGCGCGTCCCACCCGCACCGGTCGGCACCGGGACCTGCGGCTCGGGCTCGGGCTCCGGAGCGCGTGGCGCCGGCACCGGGACCTGCTCGCGCGGCGGCACCTGCCGGTGCTCGTCGTACGCGGGCTGATGCTCCTGCTCCGGGACGTAGTCCGGGTCGTAGTCGCCCTGATACGCCACCTGCTGCGGCGCCGCGAACCACTGGCTGGGCAGCGCCTCGGCCGGTTCCTGGGCCCTCGGCTCCAGAGCGGGCGCCACGGACTGCTCCGGTGTCGGCAGTACTTGCGGTTTGATGCCCGCCGCGGCGAGCCCCGCGGGAGCGGTCTCCGCCAGCGGCACACCGTACCGGGCGAGCCGCAGCGGCATCAGGGACTCCACGGGAGCCTTACGCCGCCAGCCCCGCCCGAACCGCGAACGCAGCCGCGCCTGGTACACGAGCCGTTCCTGCTCCAGCTTGATCACCGCTTCGTACGACCGCAGCTCCCACAGCTTCATCCGCCGCCACAACAGGAACGTCGGGACGGGCGACAGCAGCCAGCGCGTGAGGCGCACACCCTCCATGTGCTTGTCGGCCGTGATGTCGGCGATCCGCCCGACGGCGTGCCGGGCGGCCTCGACGGTGACGACGAACAGCACCGGGATGACGGCGTGCATGCCCATGCCCAACGGATCGGTCGCCACCGCGGCGTTGAACGCGACGGTCGCCACCGTCAGCAGCCACGCCGCCTGCCGCAGCAGCGGGAAGGGCATGCGGATCCAGGTCAGCAGCAGATCCAGCGCCAGCAGCACGCAGATGCCCGCGTCGATGCCGATGGGGAAGAAGTAGGCGAAGTCGCCGAAGCCCTTCTTGATGGCCAGTTCGCGTACGGCCGCGTAGGAGCCGGCGAAGCCGATGCCGGCGATGACCACCGCGCCGGTGATGACGACCCCGATGAGTATCCGGTGCGTGCGCGTCAGCTTCAGTGGCTCGGCCACCCGAGAACCCCTCCTCGTCGGTCTTTTGCGAGCGACAGCCTGGCACACGCGTACGGGCGGGCGGGTGGCGGTATGGCGGGGGCCGGGTCACGATTGGGCTCTTGCGGCAGGCAGGCCGGGCGGTCACCCGCCTGCGGCGCCGCGGTGAGGAACCCGCCGACGTGGGTGACGGCACACGGTGACCCGCACGCGGACGGGATGCGCGCAGGGCCCGCACCGTGCATCGGTGCGGGCCCTGGGTGGCCGAGCGGCCGGGCGGTGCGTCAGGCGTTCGCCTTGGCGGCGGCGGTGACCGCTTCCTTGGCGGCGGCCTGGGCCTTCTTGAGCAGGTCCTCGGCCTTGGGGGTGTCCGCACCGGCCAGGCCCGCGCCGTTGTAGTTGATGGTGACGACGATGTTGGACAGGCGGGCGACGATCGTCGTGTTCCTGAAGTCGTTGCCCTCCTTCTTCACGTCGTAGGTGATCGCGGTGGAGTCGTCGCCGGTGCCGGACGTCTTGACCGTCTTCAGCTTCTTGGCGCCCTTGACGGCCTGGCCGGCGGAGACCTGCTTGGTGTAGAACTCCGTGGCCCGCTTCTCGGCGGAGCCGACGCCCGGCTCGGAGCCGTAGCGCTGGTAGCCGATGTCCAGCCAGCGGAACTGGGTGCCGTCGACGCCCTGCTCGTCGGAGCTGTTCCAGGAGCAGGTGCCGTGCACGGAGTTGTCCGTGGACTTGCCCTGCTCGCCGGAGGCGTCCTTCACCTTGGGCAGCATCTTCTTGATGGTGCCCTTGGCGAACGCCTCGCACGGGTTCGGCAGCTGCTTGTACTTCGCGGGCTCGACGGTCGGCGACGGCTTGCTCGTCTTGCCGGAGGCGGACGCGGAGGAGGAGGCGTCACCGGAGCTGTCGCTGTCCGAGCCGGAGCAGCCGGCGACGAGCAGCACCGGTACTGCTGCGCAGGTGAGGAGGCTGGCGAGGCGCTTGGCTGAACGGTGCATGGTTCCTTCGCTGTTCGTCGTCGTCGGTTCGGCCCGGTCCGGCCGTGGGGTCGGCCGTGCGGTCCGCCCCGCCGCGCGTACGGGGCGGGGCTAGACGGCACGGTACGCGGCGCGGCGGGGTGTGTGACCGTTTCGTGTCGATGAAAAGGAAGGGCGAATCGGTCGTTCGGGGGCTTTGGTTGACGATTGGTTCGATTCGCCCAATGCGGACTATTCGCTGAGGCTCTCGACCAGCTCGCCGGCCAGTGAACGGGCCTTGTCCTGCAGTTCCTGGCTGTCGGGCAACATCGCCTTGTCCGTGGACCACTGGTCGTACGCGATCGTCACGATGACGTTCGACGTGCGAAAGACCACAGTGACGTCGCGGTGCACACCGGAGTCCGCCGTGACCAATTTGTCATTGAGGAACGCCGCGTCCCCCAGGTCGTCCAGCACGCGCGGGGCGGTCGAGCCGCTCGGGTCCGCGCTCGGCTCGGATGCCTCGGACGCCTTGCCTTGCTTGTCCGTCTTTCCGCCCTTATCGACCTTGCCTGCCTTGCCGGCCTTGCCGACCTTGTTCGCCTCGGCGTCCTTCGCCTTCGCGGTGGAGGGGGGCGGGGTGTCCGGCGACGCCGAGCCGGTGGCGCCGGCCGGGATCTGTGCGGCCAGCTCCTTGGTGTCGTAGGTCTCCTGCGCCTTGTCGTCATCGCTGACCGCGGAGTCGTAGGAGACCACGCGCTGGATGTCGAGGGTCAGATGGCGGGTGCCGGCGGTGGTCTCGCGGGTCCAGTGGCAGCCGACCCGGCGGTCGGTGTCGTAGGTGATGTCGGCCTGCCCGCCGTAGAGCTTGTCGGCCTCGGCGCCCGAGACGTGCTGGCCGTCACCGGGCAGCATGCCGCGCAGGGTGCCGCGCGCGGGCAGTCCGCAGGCCTCCGGGAGGGTCTGGTAGCGGCCCGGCTCGGCGGCCTGGCTGGAGGCGGTGGCGTCACCGCTCTTCGCGTCGGCGGCGCCACCGTCGGTGCCGGAGCCGCCGGTGCAGCCGGTGAGGCCGGCGGCCAGCGCCGCGGCGGCCACCAGTGCGGCGCCGGGTACGAACGGCTTCCGTGGCATCGTTCGCGGCTCCTTCCCCTGTGAAATGCGCTTGCCGCCGGGCGGCGGCCGATGGACACAATGTCTATCGCACGTTTTGCCGCGCACGCCGGTCCGGCGTCCAAGATCGTATATCTTGTCCGGCTTTTGCGTTTTTCATGTTTTCGGGGGAATGAGGAAGTTATGTCGTACGTCGAGGTGCCCGGTGCGCAGGTACCGATCCGGATGTGGACGGACCCGGCCACAGTCGAGGACGTCGCGATGCAGCAGCTGCGCAATGTCGCCACGCTCCCGTGGATCAAGGGCCTGGCCGTGATGCCCGATGTGCACTACGGCAAGGGCGCCACGGTCGGCTCGGTGATCGCGATGCGCGGCGCGGTCTGCCCCGCGGCGGTCGGTGTCGACATCGGCTGCGGGATGAGCGCGGTGCGGACCTCGCTCACCGCCAACGACCTGCCCGGCGACCTCTCCCGGCTCCGGTCGAAGATCGAGCAGGCGATCCCGGTGGGCCGGGGGATGCATGGCGATCCGGTCGACCCGGGGCGGCTGCACGGTGTGTCGACGGCCGGGTGGGGCGACTTCTGGGCGCGCTTCGACGGGGTCGCCGATGCGGTCAAATTCCGTCAGGAGCGGGCCGCGAAGCAGATCGGAACGCTCGGCGGGGGCAATCATTTCTGGGAATTCTGTATCGACTCTGATCAGTCGGTGTGGATCATGTTGCACTCCGGATCGCGCAACATCGGCAAGGAGCTGGCCGAGTACCACATGGGCGTGGCCCAGAAGCTGCCGCAGAACCAGGGGCTGGTCGACCGCGACCTCGCCGTCTTCATCGCCGACACCCCGCAGATGGCGGCGTACCGCAACGACCTGTTCTGGGCGCAGGAGTACGCCAAGCACAACCGCGAGATCATGATGGCGCTGTCCCAGGACGTGGTCCGCCGGGAGTTCAAGAAGGCCAGGGTGACCTTCGACGAGGTGATCTCCTGCCACCACAACTACGTGGCCGAGGAGCGGTACGACGGCATGGACCTGCTGGTGACCCGTAAGGGCGCGATCCGGGCGGGCAGCGGCGACTACGGCATCATCCCGGGTTCGATGGGCACCGGCTCCTACATCGTCAGGGGCCTGGGGAACGCCGCGTCCTTCAACTCCGCCTCGCACGGCGCCGGCCGCCGGATGAGCCGGAACGCCGCCAAGAAGCGGTTCTCCACGCGGGATCTGGAGGAGCAGACGCGGGGGGTGGAGTGCCGCAAGGACTCCGGAGTGATCGACGAGATCCCGGGCGCCTACAAGCCGATCGAGAAGGTCATCGATCAGCAGCGCGACCTGGTCGAGGTGGTCGCCCACCTCAAGCAGGTCGTGTGTGTGAAGGGCTGAGCCGCTGAGCCGCTGAGCCGCTGAGCCGCTGAGCCGCTGCGGCGCTGCGGCTGACCGGCTCTCCGGTTGACCGGCGCTGCGGCTGACCGGCTCTCCGGCTGACCGTTTCTCCGGCTGACCGGTGGGCCGGCCGGTGGGACCCGACGGGCGGGACCGCCGGCTCAGGGCAGGGCGTCGGCCGTCGCTCCGCCGCGGGCGGGCACGCCGCCGCTCGGCTCGGGCGCGGCGAAGGGGAGCCGGTCCTGCCGGCGGATCGTTCCGGCCGGCGGATATGCGCACGCCCTCGCCCCGTCCGGACGACACACCTGGGGCGTGCCCGATGCGCCAGGGGCGGAGAACCCCTAAGAGGTGCGGTGGACCTTGGTGTTGGACGCCTGGGCGCGCGGCCGGACCACCAGCAGGTCGATGTTGACGTGGGCGGGACGGGTGATGGCCCAGGCGACGGTGTCGGCGACGTCCTCCGCGCTGAGCGGCTGGTCGACGCCTTCGTAGACCTTGGCGGCCTTGGCGGTGTCGCCGCGGAAGCGGGTGGTGGCGAACTCGTCGGTCTTGACCATGCCGGGGGCGACCTCGATGACGCGTACGGGCTCGCCGCACAGCTCCAGGCGGAGCGTTTCGGCGATGACGTGCGCGCCGTGCTTGGCGGCGACATAGCCGCCGCCGCCCTCGTAGGTGCCGTGGCCCGCGGTGGAGGACAGCACGACGACGGTGCCCTCGCCGGAGGCGGTGAGCGCGGGCAGCAGCGCCTGGGTCATATGGAGCACGCCGAGCACATTGACCTCGTACATGGCACGCCAGTCGGCGGGGTCGCCGGTGGCGACCGGTTCCGCGCCGAGGGCGCCGCCGGCGATGTTGACCAGGACGTCGACGGAGGGGAGACCGCCGAGGTCGGCGGCGAAGGCGTCGACGGCGGCGCGGTCGGTGACGTCGAGCGCATAGGCCCGGGCGTGCGGGAGTTCGGCGGCGAGCGCCTCGATACGGTCCTTGCGGCGCGCGGTGAGGACCACGTGGTAGCCGGCGGCGGCCAGCGCCCGCGCGGTCGCGGCGCCGATGCCGCTGCTCGCTCCGGTGACGACGGCGGTTCGGGCCTCGGCGGTCATGGCGCTCTCCCTGGGGCGGTGGGGTTCCTGCCCGCCCCCCTCCGCTGCGGGGGCGTGCGGGGCCAGGATATGCGGGCGCGGTCAGCGGCTCCTGGGGGCGTACATGATCACTGCCATGCCGGCCAGGCAGATCAGCGCGCCGATGACGTCCCAGCGATCGGGCCGGTAGCCGTCGGCGACCATGCCCCACGCCAGTGATCCGGCGACGAAGACACCGCCGTACGCGGCGAGGATGCGGCCGAATTCGGCGTCCGGCTGGAGGGTGGCGACGAAGCCGTACACCCCGAGGGCGAGGACTCCGGCACCGATCCAGGCCCAGCCCCGGTGCTCACGGACGCCTTGCCACACCAGCCAGGCGCCGCCGATCTCGAAGAGCGCGGCGACGGCGAAGAGGGCGGCGGAACGGGCGATCAGCATGAGGGAAGCCTAAGGAGCATGGGGGAGCTTGAGGAGGACGGGTGGGGGCCGGGCGCGGGCCGGCGCGGGCCGGCTGACAGTGGGGTGTGAGAGCTTCGAAGGCATGCTGATCGAGCGGGCTTATGTGGATGTTCCCAAGGGGGAGGGGACGGCTGAGGACGGCTGGCCCTGGACGGTGCCGTGTGTGCGTCAGCTGGCCGAGGAGGGGCTGGCCTTCCGCGCTCCGGTCACGTTTCTGGTGGGCGAGAACGGTTCGGGGAAGTCGACGCTGGCCGAGGCGTTGGCGGAGGGATTCGGACTGGATTCCTACGGCGGCTCGGCGGGCTACAAGTACGCGAGCTCGCGGGAGGCGTCGCTGCTGGGCGGGCTGATGCGGTTCGATCCGACCCGGGAGGGGCGCCGGATGGTGCGCGGGCCGCGGACCCGCCGGAAGGGGTTCTTCCTGCGGGCCGAGACCGCGCTGGAGGCGCTCGGTGGGGAGCACGGCTCGCTGCGGCTGTCCCGGCACCCGGACGAGATGAGCCATGGCGAGGGCTTCTTGCTGGCTCTCCGGGAGCGGTTCACACAGCCGGGGCTGTATGTGATGGACGAGCCGGAGGCCGCGCTGTCGTTCTCCTCCTGTCTGGAGCTGGTCGGGCTGATGAGTGAGCTGGGCAGCGGCGGCGCGCAGATCATCTGCGCCACGCACTCCCCGCTGCTGACCGCGCTGCCCGGCGCGGAGATCGTCGAGGTCGGTGAGCACGGCATGCGGTCGGTGCAGTGGGCGGAGCTGGGGCTCGTCGACCACTGGCGGCGCTACCTCAACGACCCGCGGGCGTATCTGCGGCATGTATTGGCGTCGGGATGACCGATGAGGGACGCGGGCCCGGCCCGCCGTCTTCGGGTGCGGTGCCGGTCCACCGCACGAGGGCGGCGCGCAGGGCCGCGGCGCGTTCGGCGGGGTGGGTGGCGTCGGTGGCCCAGGCGATATAGCCGTCGGGGCGGATGAGGAGAGCCGTACGGCGATCGCCGGCCCAGGTGGCACGGATGAGGCGGCCGTCGGCGGGGTGCGGGCAGGCCCCGCCGTCCGCCGGCTCCTGGGGGACGGTGGGCTCGTCGGCGGGGGCGATGAGCACGAACCGGCCCTGGCGCAGCAGCGCGTAGAGGCGGTCGCCGTCGGCGAGGCGGACGTCGGGGGCACGGTGCCCGGCGAGCCGGTGGGCGCCCGGCCCGGCCGGATAGGCGATGCCGATGCCGGAGACGGTGCCGATCGCGCGGCGGGCCAGCGGCCGCAGACGGCTCAGGAGCTGGGCGGCGAGGGCGCGGGCCGCCCTGCCCGGCGCGGAGTGCAGCAGAGCGATCCGGAGGATGGCGCCGCTGCTGCGCAGCACCATCTTTCCGACGGGGTGGCGCTCGGTCTGATAGCTGTCCAGGAGAGCGGCGGGGGCATGGCCCTGGAGCACGGCTGCCAGCTTCCAGCTGAGGTTGGCGGCGTCTTGCAGGCCGGTGTTCATGCCCTGGCCGCCGGCGGGGGAGTGGACATGGGCGGCGTCGCCGGCGAGGAAGACACGGCCCACGCGGTACTGCGGGACCTGCCGCTCGTCGCTGTGGAAGCGCGAGACCCAGCGGGCGTCGTGCATGCCGTAGTCCGTGCCGAGGGCGAGCCGGGCGACCTCGCGGACCTCGGCGAGATCGGCGGGGGCGTCGTCATCGGCCTGGCGGTGGCGGTCCCAGCCGATGACGCGGTACCAGCCGTCGCCGAACGAGGCCACCAGGGCGAAGGCGTCCCCGGTGGCGTTGAAGGTGAAGGCGGACCGGGGTTCTTGGGTCAGCCGTACATCGGCCAGGACCAGCGAGCGGATCACGGACCTGCCGGGGAAGGGCAGACCGACGGCCTCGCGGACCGCGCTGCGCACGCCGTCCGTGCCGACGAGGTAGGCGGCGCGGGCGCTGCCACCGCCCCCGGCGCCGCGCAGCCGCACGGTCACCCCGTCCGCGTCCTGGTCGAGGCCGGTCACCTCGGAGTCGTACCGGAACGTCACCCCGGCCTCCCGGGCCCGGCGCTCCAGCAGCCGCTCGACCTCGAACTGGGGCGTGATCAGCACGAACGGGAAGCGGGAGGGGAGCCGGGTGGGGTCGAGGGTGGCGGTGCCGAAGAGGCGGAGACGGGAGATCGGGTGGCCGCCGGCGACCAGCTCGTCGGCGAGGCCGCGGGCGTCGAGCTGCTCCAGGGTGCGGGCGTGGACGGCCAGGGCGCGGGTGAGGTTGCTGGTCGTCTCGGTGCGGCGTTCGACGAGGGTGACGGCGAGGCCGGCCTCGGCGAGGTCTCCGGCGAGCAGCAGTCCCGTCGGGCCGGCACCGACGACGAGGACGTCAGCGTCGCGGGCCGTGTGCCCGGACCGGGCCGCGGTGCCGTCGGTGCCGCTTCCGCTGCCGGTGGTGCTGCCGGTGCTGCTGCTGTCAGTGGTGCCGGGCCTGCGGTTGATGGCATTCATGGCTGCTGCCTCCTACGCCTCTGCCTGACCACGTCGACGCGTGCGGGTCTGCGCACGCGGGTCAACGCATGTGTGCCAACACTTGTTGGTCAACGCTCGTTGGCAAGCGTAGGACTCCTCGCGCTGGCATGTCAACGGGTGTTGGCCTACAGTCGTGGGCATGGTCGACCATGCGCCTCTCACCAGCAGCGACGCCGCGGCCGGCGCCGAGCGGAGCCCCCAGCCCCGCTCAGCCGTGACCCGGGCCGCGATCCTGGCCGCCGCCCGCGACCGCTTCGCCGCCGAGGGCTACGAGCGCGCCACGATCCGCTCCATCGCCAGGGAGGCGGGCATCGACCCGTCGATGGTGATGCGCTACTACGGCAACAAGGCGGGCCTGTTCGCCGCCGCCTCCGAGATCGAGCTGCACGCCCCGGACCTCACCCACGTACCGCACGACGAGCTCGGCGCCCGCCTCGTGCGCCACTTCCTCGAGCGCTGGGAGAGCGACGAGGCGCTGACCGCCATGCTGCGCGTCGGCGCCACGAACGAAGCCGGCGCGGAGCGGATGCGGCGCGTGTTCGCCGAGCAGATCGGCCCGGTCGTCAGCGCGGTCTGTCCCGCTCCCGAGGAGGCGGCGGTCCGCTCCGCGCTGCTCGCCTCGCAGATGCTCGGGCTGGCCCTGTGCCGCTACGTCCTGCACCTCCCGCCGGCCGTCGGCCTCGGCCACGACGAGATCGTCGCCTGGCTGGCGCCCACCATCCAGCGCTATCTGACGGCCGAGCTGCCCTGAGGCCCCGGGCGGGGCCGCTTCAGCGCGGGTAGGCGGTCGGCGGCACCCCGACCGTCGCCGTGACGTCGCGGACCAGGTGTGCCTGGTCGCTGTAGCCCAACTCGGCGGCCAGCGCGGCCCAGTCGACCTCCGCGTCCGCCGCGGCCCGCTCCAGGGCCTCATGGATGCGGTAGCGCAGCAGGACCCACTTGGGGCTCACCCCGACATACCCGGCGAACAGCCGCTGCAGCGCCCGTACGGACATCCCCTCGGCCCGCGCGAAGTCCGCGACCCGCCGGATCGTGCGGTCCGTCCGGATCCGGTCGGCCAGCCGCATCGCGAGGCCGGCGTGGTCCAGGACCCGCGGCTCCGCCCCCAGCAGGGGCGCCAGGAAGGCGTCGAGCGCGGCGACCCGGGCGTCCTCGTCCGCCGGCTCCACCACGGTCCGCGCGGCATCCGCGGCCGTCGACTGCACTTCGCCTCGCGTTGCATCGGCCGCGCCCGCGTCCTGCGCACGCGGGTCCGGGCCCGGCGGCCCGGCGAAGACCGCGGTCAGCGGCAGCCTGCGCCCCGTCCAGTCGGTGACCGGCCGCTCCGGGGCGAACGGCCGGAACCCGCCGGGCCGGAACTGCACCCCGCACACCCGCCCCCGTCCGACCAGCGTCTGGGAGAACAGCTCCAGCCCGACGCCCGCGACCTCGCCGAAGGCGGGCCGGCCGGCGTGCCGCTGGAAGACGACGTTCACACACGGGTGCGGCACGACCTGGCTGGTGTACGGCTCGGGCAGATCCCAGTCGATCAGCCAGTAGTGCTCGACGAACGGGCGCAGCGGTTCGGCGGGGGAGCGGCGCCGGAACCGCACCCGCGCCAGGAGGTCCGGGGCGGCGACGATGCCCCGGGTGTCGCGCCGTGGAGCGGCCATGACCCGGATCCTAGAGCGGTGCGCGCCGAGCGCCACCGCGCCGCCCGTCGCATTTCTTCAAGCCGCGGCCGGCGGCGGCCCGTAGCGTCATCGAGATGACGGACACCAGGGATATTCAAGACAAATCCACCAGGGGTGGGCGGGATGCGCCGGCCGAGTCGGGCGGTGCGGACGGGCCCCGGACGGCACCGCCGATCAGCGAGCTGCTGGACGCCGCGGCCCGGGCCGCGCTCCCGGTGCTGCGCGGGGTGCGCGACGACCAACTGGGGCTGCCCACGCCCTGCGCCGAGTACGACCTGCGGGCGCTGCTCAACCACCTCTTCCACGTCGTGGTCGCCTTCCAGGCGCTGGCCGCCAAGGAGGAAGCGGACTTCACGCGAACCCCCGACCGGCTCGGCCGGTACGGGGTCCGGTGGCCCGACCGGTTCGCCGAGGAGACGGTGCGGCTGGCCGAGGCCTGGGCGGCGCCGGGCGCGGAGGACGGCGTGTCCGGTGGGATGGGGCTGCCGGCGCGGACCGTCGGTGCGATGGTGCTGCTGGACCTCGTGGTGCACACCTGGGACGTGGCGCGGGCGACCGGACGGCCGTACGAGGCACCCGCGGGGTGCGTGGCCGAGCTGCGGACGCTGGTCGCGCGGATGGCCCCGACGGCCCGGCAGATGAACGTCTTCGCCGAACCGGTCCCCGTACCGCCCGGCGCCATCGAACTCGACGCCCTGCTGGCGGAGACGGGCCGCGACCCCGTCGGCTGACGGGCCGTCGGCGGGCGCTCGGACATGGCCCGATTGCGCCCGCCGCGGCGCCGCCTTCGCCCCTAGGGTGGATCACCTCCGAAGGACGGCGACGAGTGGGAGGGGCCCAGCCCGGATGAACGCGCACCGAACGCCCCGCGACCGGCTCCCCGAGGCACTGATCGAGTTCTACGGGCTGGCGCCGCTGCCCCGCGAGGGCGGCCGGTTCCGGCAGACCTGGGCGGGCCCGCCGCGCCCCGACGGACGGCCCGAGGGCACGGCGATCGTGATGCTGCTCACCGCCGGGCCGGGTGACTTCTGTGCCCTGCACCGGCTGCCGACCGACGAGATCTGGCACTTCTATACGGGTGATCCGCTCACCCTGCTCCTCCTGTCCGAAGGCGGCGCACTGCCCGAAGGCGGCACACGCCCCGACACCGGTGGGCGCCCGGACGACGGCGGACACGCCGAGGGCGGCGGCCCCTCCTCCGGCGGCGAGGGGCGCTCGGCCCGTACGGTCGTCCTCGGGCCGGACGTCCTGGGCGGGCAGCACGTGCAGTTCACCGTGCCCGCCGGTACGTGGATGGCCGCCGAGGTCGCCGACGGCGGCGCCTGGACGCTCTTCGGCTGCACGATGGCGCCCGGATTCACCTTCCCCGACTACGAGCACGGGGACGCCGCCGAACTGGCCGCGCGCTTTCCCCAGGAGGCAGCGCGGATCGCCGCGCTGAGCCGACCATGACCCAGCCGTCGACCCCCGCGGAGCCGTCGACCCCTGACGAGCCCACCGACCGCGACGACCCGGGCCGCCGCGCCCTGCCCGACCTCACCGGGCAGGTGGCCCTCGTCACCGGCGCCGCGGGCGGAATCGGCCACGGTGTCGCGCTGCGGTTCGCCGCCGCGGGTGCCGAGGTCGTGGCGCATTACCGTACGGGCGCCGACGCGGCCCGCGCACTGGTCGCACGGATCGAGGAGGGCGGCGGGCGCGCGCTGGCGCTGCGCGCCGATCTGTCCGACGAGGAGGAGTGCCACCGGCTGGTGGCACGGGCGGCCGACTGGCGCGGGCGGCTGACCGCGCTGGTGAACAACGCGGCGGTGCAGCCGACCCAGGAGCTGGCGGGGATGTCGCTGGCCGACTGGCGGGCGGTGGCGGATGTGAACGTGCACAGTGTCTTCGCCTGCACCCAGGCCGCGGCGGCCGTGATGCGCGCGCAGGGGGCCGGTTCGGTGACCCATATCGCCTCGATCGAGGCGGACCGCCCGGCGCCGCGGCACGCCCACTACTGCGCGTCCAAGGCGGCGGTGGTGATGCACGCGCGCTCGGCGGCGCTGGAGTACGGGCCGTACGGGATCCGCGTCAACAGCGTCTCGCCGGGACTGATCGCGCGCCCCGGCCTGGCGGAGGACTGGCCGGAGGGGGTGCGGCGCTGGGAAGCGGCGGCGCCCACCGGGCGGTTGGGCCGCCCGGAGGACGTCGGCGACGCATGTGTGTTCCTCGCCTCACCGATGGCGTCGTGGATCACCGGACACGATCTCGTCGTCGACGGCGGCATCTCGGCGCGCCCCACATGGTGACCGCAGACACACCCGGTCCCGCCGAATCCGTGGCCGGTGGGGCGAGGGGGCGTGGCCCGCCGCGCCCTGCCGAACCGTTACGGCCACACCAGGCAGTACGCCTGATGCCCCGCCTCGTGCAGCCGGTGGCTGAAGTCCTGCCACTCGTGCAGCAGCTGGTAGACGGTGAAGGCGTCGCGCGGGCCACCACGGTCGGGGACGGTGGACCAGATGAAGGCGGCCGCGCCGACCGACTCCTCGCCGACGCCGCGCAGCGGGTCGACCACGGTCATGGGGAGCTTGACGACGGCGTAGTCGGGGTGGAGGACGACGAGTTCGAGCGGCGGAACCTTATGGAGCGGTATGCCCTCTATACCGGTGAGGACCATGGCGGCCATCGTCTCCGGCTTGATCTTGGTGAACATACCGCCCATACCGAGCTCGTCACCGCCGAGTTCCTCGGGGCGCATGGAGATCGGAACGCGGGCCGCGGTCGCGCCGTTGGGCGCGCCGAAGTATTTGTACGTCACCCCCATGCGGCCGCCTCTGATGTCCCCGCCCTTGTTCTCGTCGGTTTCCTCGCGCCGGTGACGGCCGCGCTGGGCGCGCTCGGGACCCCGGTCATTGGTTCCCTCGCCCAGTTCGCCACCGCGATGCATATCTCCACCCGACCACTCGCAGCCCCAGCCGCGCAACCCGATCATCGTCTCAGAGACCTCCCCCGTCGCAGGCGCGTGAAACGCCCGGCCGCACGCCCCCGTGCGCCTCTGAGACCATTGCTTGCGTGACTTACTCGTACGTCGCCCCAGTTTCGCAGACGACTGGGGGCTGACGCCCGGTCGGAAGCGAGAGGAATCAAAAAAGGATCGAACGGGAACCGCGCGGCACCTTGGGTGGTCCAAGCGGGGATTCCCGCACCGTTGTCAGCCGGGCCGTGTCCGTGCGTCGCCGCCCTCCCCGTTTATGCAGGTCAGGATCCCAGTGTCTTTTCCGTATGAAGCCCCTGTTTCGCAGTCGCTGTTCGAGCGCGCGTCCGCGGTGACGCCGGGCGGCGTCAACTCTCCGGTTCGGGCGTTCCGGGCCGTGGGCGGTACGCCCCGGTTCATGGTGTCCGGTACCGGTCCGTACCTCACCGATGCCGACGGTCGTGAGTATGTCGACCTCGTGTGCTCCTGGGGGCCGATGATCCTCGGTCACTCGCACCCCGAGGTGATCGCCGCGGTCCAGGAGGCGGTCGCCCGCGGTACGTCCTTCGGCACGCCCGGCGCGGGCGAGGTCGAGCTGGCCGAGGAGATCGTGGCCCGGATCGAGCCGGTCGAGCAGGTGCGGCTGGTCTCCAGCGGCACCGAGGCGACGATGTCGGCGATCCGTCTGGCGCGTGGTTTCACCGGCCGCCCCAAGGTGATCAAGTTCGCCGGCTGCTACCACGGGCACGTGGACGCGCTGCTGGCCGCGGCCGGCTCGGGCGTGGCGACCTTCGGTCTGCCCGACACGCCGGGTGTCACGGGCGCGCAGGCCGGCGACACGATCGTGCTGCCGTACAACGACCTGGAAGCGGTGCGGGCGGCGTTCGCCGCGCACCCGGGCGAGATCGCCTGTGTGATCACCGAGGCGTCGCCCGGCAACATGGGCGTGGTGCCTCCGCTGCCCGGCTTCAACCAGGGGCTCAAGGACATCTGCGCCGGCGACGGCGCGCTGTACATCTCCGACGAGGTGATGACCGGCTTCCGCGTCAGCAAGGCCGGCTGGTACGGGATCGACGGCGTGCGTCCCGATCTGATGACCTTCGGGAAGGTGATGGGCGGCGGCTTCCCGGCCGCGGCCTTCGGCGGCCGCGCGGACGTCATGGCGCACCTCGCCCCGGCCGGCCCGGTCTACCAGGCGGGCACCCTGTCGGGGAACCCGATCGCCACCGCGGCCGGCGTCGCGCAGCTGCGGCTGCTGGACGACGCCGCGTACGAGAAGGTCGACGCGGTCTCCGCCGAGCTGCGCTCGCTGGTGACCGGCGCGCTGGCCAAGGAGGGCGTCGCGCACCGCCTCCAGGTCGCGGGCAACATGTTCTCGGTCTTCTTCACCGGCCGGGACGTCACGAACTACGACGAGGCCAAGGCGCAGGAGTCCTTCCGCTTCACCGCCTTCTTCCACTCGATGCTGGCGCAGGGCGTCTACCTCCCGCCGTCCGCCTTCGAGTCGTGGTTCGTCTCGACCGCGCACGACACGCAGGCCGTGGAGCGGATCGCGGCGGCGCTGCCGGCCGCCGCCCGGGCCGCCGCCGAAGCGACCGAGTGAGGGGCGACATGAGCCACGAAGACATCACCGTTGTCCATCTGATGCGGCACGGCGAGGTGCACAACCCCGAGGGTGTGCTCTACGGGCGCCGGCCCGGCTACCACCTGTCCGATCTGGGACGGAAGATGGCCGACCGGGTCGCGGAGCACCTTGCGGGGCGGGACATCACGCATGTCGTCGCCTCGCCGCTGGAGCGCGCGCAGGAGACCGCGACGCCGATCGCCGGTGCGCACGGTCTGGACCTGGCCACCGACGAGCGGCTGATCGAGGCGGGCAACGTCTTCGAGGGCAAGACCTTCGGCGTCGGCGACGGCGCGCTGAAGAAGCCGGGGAACTGGAAGTACCTGACCAACCCGTTCCGCCCCTCGTGGGGCGAGCCGTACATCGAGCAGGTCGTACGGATGATGGCGGCGCTCGGTGCGGCGCGGGACGCGGCGCGCGGGCACGAGGCGGTGGCGGTCAGCCATCAGCTGCCGATCTGGATCGTCCGCAGCTTCGCGGAGCGGCGGCGGCTGTGGCACGACCCGCGCAAGCGGCAGTGCACGCTGGCCTCGCTGACGTCGTTCACGTTCCACGGCGACAAGATCGTTTCGGTGGGGTACAGCGAGCCGGCGCGCGACCTGGTTCCCTCCCATCTCCTGGCGGGCGCCAAACCCGTCAAGGGAAAGGCCAAGGCTTTCGGGGCCTGACGCTGCATCACTTGGCGGAATGCCGGAGGCCGGCAAAATGAAATATCTGAGCGATTAACTCGGTTCCCCGATGCTCGACATGCCCTTCACTCAGTTGTCCGTTTATATGGATATTGAGTTCGGCGAGCACGGATGGGGTCGAGGGTATGCGCGCGATCAGTCGACGAAACCTGTTGAGTATGGGAGTTGGTGCGGCCGCGGCGCTGGGCGTCGCCGGCTGCACCTCGTCGGGCTCGGGCGCGGACAGGCAGAAGGCGAAGAACTCCGTCCAGGCCCGCCCCCAGCTCATCGGTGACGGCTCGACAGCGATATATGGGCCACAGCCCCATCAACCGAAAACACCCGAACGGCTGGAACCCGGACAGACCCCTCCGCAGTTCGTGGTCTTCTCCTGGGACGGTGCGGGAGAGGTCGGCAACGGCCTCTTTCCCCGCTTTCTCAAACTCGCCAAGGACCACGGCGCGGCCATGACCTTCTTCCTGTCCGGGCTCTATCTCCTGCCGGAATCCCAAAAACACCTCTACGAGCCCCCGGGCAACCGGCGCGGCGCCTCCGACATCGGCTACCTCAGCGACGAGCACATCAAGGAGACGCTGAAGCACGTCCGCCAGGCCTGGCTGGACGGCCACGAGGTCGGCACCCACTTCAACGGCCACTTCTGCAGCGGCTCGGGCGCCGTCAGGCACTGGACCCCCGAGGAATGGCAGTCGGAGATCGACCAGGTGATGGACTTCGTCACCAGATGGCGCACGAACACCGGCTTCAAGGATCTCGAACCGCTGCCCTTCGACTACCGCCGGGAACTCGTCGGCGGCCGTACGCCATGCCTGCTCGGCCAGGACAATCTGCTGCCCATCGCCAAGGAACTCGGCTGGCGCTATGACGCCAGCTCGCCCGGCGGCCGGCAGATGTGGCCGAAGAAAAGGATGGGAATCTGGGACTTCCCGCTCCAGCAGATTCCCTTCCCCGGTCACCCTTTCGAGGTGCTCTCCATGGACTACAACATGCTCGCCAATCAGTCCAGGAGGTCCACCAAGGCCCCGCCCGCCAACTACCCGGGCTGGCGGCAGCAGGCCACCGACGCATATATCTCCGGATTCCGCCGCGCCTACGAGACCAATCGCGCGCCGTTCTTCATCGGCAACCACTTCGAGCAGTGGAACGGCGGCATCTATATGGACGCCGTCGAGGCGGCGCTCAAACACATCGCCAACGAGCAGAACCGGGATGTCCATCTCGTGTCGTTCCGGCAGTTCACCGACTGGATCGACGCCCAGGACCCCGAGGTGCTGTACAAGCTGCAGCAGATCCCCGTCGGCCAGCGCCCCAAGGAGGGCTGGAAGGCCTACCTCTCGACGGCCTGACATGCACCTGTGATGCGGTGGCCGGCCCGGCGAGGGGGGTGCGGAAGATCCGGAAAAGGCCCATGCGAAACTTTTCACATGAGTGCTAGCCGCGCCCCACGCCGCCTTGCGCGCCGACGCCGTACCACCCTGCTCGCCGCGGGCGCCGCGGCCGCCGCACTGGCACTGAGCGCCTGCGGCGACGGCGCCTCCGGCGGCTCCGCGCAGACCCGGTTCGTCCAGGGCAAGGACGGCATCGACACCGTCAAGCCCGGCGACCGGCAACCGGCGCCCGCACTGTCCGGCGAGACGACCACCGGCAAGAACCTCGACGTCGCCGACTACAAGGGCAAGGTCGTCATCCTCAACGTCTGGGGGTCGTACTGCGGCCCCTGCATCGCCGAGGCGCCGAACTTCGCCAAGGTCTTCAAGGAGACGAAGAGCAAGGGCGTGCAGTTCGTCGGGATCAACACCCGCGACACCGACAAGTCGCTGGCCACCACCTTCGAGGACGAGCACAAGGTCCCCTACCCCAGCCTGTACGACCCGACCGGCAAGCTGATGCTGCGCTTCCCCAAGGGCAGCCTCAACCCGCAGGCCATCCCCTCCACGATCGCCGTCGACCGGCACGGCAGGATCGCCGCGCGCTCGCTCGGCCCGCTCACCGAGGACGCGCTGCGCAAGATGGTCACCCCGCTGATCGCCGAGAAGTGATCACGTGATCCAGCTCGCCGTCGCGGAGAACCAGACCGTCCTCAACGGCACTCTGCTCGCCGCCGTCCCCATCGCCCTCCTCGCCGGGCTCGTCTCCTTCTTCTCGCCCTGCGTCCTGCCGCTGGTCCCCGGCTACCTGTCCTACGTCACCGGCGTCACCGGCACCGACCTCGCCGAGGCCCGCCGCGGACGGATGCTGGCCGGCGCCTCCCTCTTCGTCCTCGGGTTCACCGCCGTCTTCGTCTCCGGCGGCGCGCTCTTCGGGTTCTTCGGCCAGACCCTGCAGACGTACAAGGGCGTCCTGTCGAAGGTCCTGGGCGTGCTGATGATCCTGCTCGGGCTGGCCTTCGCCGGAGTGCTGCAACGCTTCGGCCAGCGCGAACTGCGCTTCCACATGAAGCCCGCCATGGGACTGGCCGGCGCGCCCGTGCTCGGAGTGCTCTTCGGCATCGGCTGGACGCCGTGCCTGGGCCCGACCTTCGCCGCCGTCAGCGCGCTCGCCTTCTCCGACGCCAGCGCCGGCCGCGGCGCCCTGCTCACCGTGGCGTACTGCCTGGGCCTGGGCGTGCCGTTCCTCGCCGTCGCCCTCGCCTTCCGCCGGATGCTCGGCGCGTTCGGCTGGGTCAAACGGCACTACCAATGGGTGATGCGGCTCGGCGGCGGCATGATGGTCGCGCTCGGCATCCTCCTCGTCACCGGCCTCTGGGACAGCCTGATGTCCGAGCTGCAGAGCTGGACGCAAAGCTCCACCGTTGGGATCTGACTGATGTCCACCAAGACCGACACCCCCCGCGAGCCCGGTTCCACCCCCGAGCCGGGCGGCGACCTGGGCGCCGCCGGATCCCAGCTGTCCACCGCGCCCAGGGAGGACGTCACCCTCCCCTCCCTCGGCCCCTTCGGCTGGGCGCGCTGGTTCTGGCGGCAGCTGACCTCGATGCGGGTGGCGCTGCTGCTGCTCTTCCTGCTGTCGATCGGCGCCATCCCCGGCTCGCTGATCCCGCAGACCAGCATCGACCCCGTCAAGGTCGACCAGTTCAAGGCCGACCACGCCACCCTCGGCGACATCTACGACAAGCTCGGGATGTTCCACGTCTACAGCTCGGTGTGGTTCTCCGCGATCTACCTGCTGCTGTTCATCTCGCTGATCGGCTGCATCGTGCCGCGCAGCTGGCAGTTCGTCGGACAGCTCCGCGGCCGCCCGCCGGCCGCCCCGCGCCGGCTGACCCGGCTGCCCGCCTACACCACCTGGCGCACCGCCGCGGACCCCGACGAGGTCCTCGCCGCGGCCCAGCGGATGCTGAAGAAGCGGCGCTTCCGCGCCCACCGGGCCGGCACCGCCGTCGCCGCCGAGAAGGGCTATCTGCGGGAGGTCGGCAACCTCGTCTTCCACGTCGCGCTGATCGTGATGCTGGTGGCGTTCGCCGTCGGCAGCCTGTGGAAGTCCGAGGGCGGCAAGCTGGTCACCGAGGGCGACGGCTTCGCCAACAACCTCACCCAGTACGACGACTTCAAGTCGGGCCCCTTCTTCGACACCGACACCCTGGAGCCCTTCGGCTTCACCCTCGACAAGTTCGAGGCGACCTACGAGCGCACCGGACCGCAGAAGGGCACCCCGCGCGTCTTCCGCGCCCACATCAGGTACTTCTCCGGCGCCGACGGCAAGGAGCACAAGACCGCGATCGAGGTGAACACCCCCCTCGACATCGCCGGCTCCAAGGTCTACCTGCTCTCCCACGGCTACTCGCCGGAGGTCACCGTCAAGGACGGCCGCGGCAAGGTCGTCTACAAGGGCGCGGTGCCCTTCCTCCCGCAGGACAGCAAGAACTTCACCTCGACCGGTGTGGTCAAGGTCCCCGGCGCGCAGACCAAGGACGGCAAGCGCAACCAGCTCGGCTTCCAGGGCTTCTTCGTGCCGACGTTCGGCGGCAAGGGCTCCGGCTCGATGTTCTCCCAGTTCCCCGCGCTGGACTATCCGGTGCTGACGCTGACCGCCTACCACGGCGATCTGGGCGTCTCCTCCGGAGTGCCGCAGAACGTCTACCAGCTGGAGAAGAAGGGCCTCAAGCAGTACAAGACCAAGGGCCGCCCGCTGGCCCAGATGATGCTGCCCGGCGAGACCATGAAGCTGCCCGACGGCGACGGCAGCATCCAGTTCACCGGCGTCAAGAGCTGGGCCAGCTTCAAGATCTCCCACCAGCCGGGCAACGGCCTCGCGCTGACCGGCGCGGTGGCCGCCCTGCTGGGCCTGGCCGGCTCGCTGTTCATCCAGCGGCGCCGGGTGTGGGTGCGGGCCGAACAGGGTGCGGACGGCACCACCGTCGTCGAGCTGGCCGGCCTCGGCCGCAGCGAGTCCGCCCGGCTGCCCGAGGAGCTCGCCGAGCTCGCGGCGGCACTGGAACCCGACGCCCCGCTCGCCCCGGAAGCCGTCCCCGGCGGCGATACGGACCCCGGCACCGACGCGGGCTCCGCCGCCACGACCGACACCTCCTCCCCAGACCCCGCGGAGCCCACTGACTCTGACGGTCCTGCTGACCCCTCCGAAGGAGCGCGCGCGTGAACATCGCTGCCGCAGCCAACGAGACAATGGCGCACAACAGCAACCTGCTGGTCTATTCCGCGATGGCGATCTACACGCTCGCCTTCCTCGCGCACATGGCCGAGTGGGTGTTCGGCAGCCGCAGCAAGGTCGGCCGCACCGCCGCCGCCCTGACCGCACCGGCCGCGGCGCCCGCCGCCCCCGCAGCCCGGGCGGCGCAGCAGCGCGGCGGCACGGCCGTACTGGAGCGGCCCAAGGTCATCACCAAGGCCGCCGCCGGCAGCCGCGACGTCCCCGACGGCCCCGGCGCCGCCGGCGGCACGGAGAAGGGCGACCTCTACGGGCGGATCGCCGTCTCGCTGACCGTCCTGGCCTGGGCCCTGCACGTGGGCGGCGTCGTCACCCGCGCCCTGTCCGTGGAGCGCGCCCCCTGGGGCAACATGTACGAGTTCTCCACGACCTTCGCCGCGGTCGCGGTCGGGCTCTACCTGCTGCTGCTCGCGCTCAAGAAGAACGTCCGCTGGATCGGCCTGCCCCTGGTCACCACCGTCCTGCTCGACCTGGGACTGGCCGTCTCGGTGCTCTACACCGCCAGCGACCAGCTCGTCCCGGCCCTGCACTCGTACTGGCTGTGGATCCACGTCAGCTGCGCGATCATCTCGGGTGCGGCCCTCTACCTCGGCGCCGTCGCCACCCTGCTGTTCCTCTTCCGGGACCGCTACGAGGCCAGGCTCGCCGACCCGGACGGCAAGCAGCCCGGCGCCTTCGCCGCGTCCGTCCTGGAGCGGCTGCCCGCGGCCGCCTCGCTGGACAAGTTCGCCTACCGCATCAACGCCACCGTCTTCCCGCTGTGGACGTTCACGATCATCGCGGGCGCCATCTGGGCCGAGGCCGCCTGGGGCCGCTACTGGGGCTGGGACCCCAAGGAGGTCTGGTCCTTCATCACCTGGGTCGCCTACGCCTGCTACCTGCACGCCCGGGCCACCGCCGGCTGGAAGGGCCGCAAGGCCGCCTGGCTGGGCCTGATCGCCTTCGTCTGCTACCTGTTCAACTACTACGGCGTGAACATCTTCGTGACGGGCCTGCACTCCTACGCGGGAGTCTGATCCGCGGCCGCACCCGTACCCGGCGTCCCCTCGGGCGCCGGGTACGGGCGCTCCTCGGGCAGCAGCGCGGCGGCCGCCGCCAGGTCCCCCGAGCGCACCCGGGCATGGACCTCGCGGGCGAGCGCCGTGACATCCGTGATCGCCACCGTCCACTCGTCCGCGTACCGCCGCGACGCCTCACCGGCCAGCCCCAGCTGCAGCGAACGGTACGGCAGCGGCCGCAGCCGCAGATCGCGCTCCGGATCCCACTGCACCCGTGCCGGTGAGCCCTTCAGCCGCTGTCCGAAGTCGTCGCGGTCGGCGTGCTCGCCGGGGTCGTAGTGCGACAGACAGGCGTTGCGCAGCGCCCAGTCGAAGCCGGCCCGGTCGATCTCGACGGCCAGCACGGTCTCCTGGTCGGCCTTGGTGCCCCATCCGCAGCGGTACATCATCCACAGGAACGACGGCTTGATCCACGTCATCCGCTCCCGCTTCCACGCCGCGGGAAACCGGCCGTCGCGCGCCGCCGGGAGGCCCAGCGCGGGAGCGTATGCCTGATAGACCGTGACGGTCCGTTCGGTGTACCGGGCGCGGATCCGGCGGTACGGCTCGCCGTGCGGCGCGTCCGGGTCCGGCGCGGCCGGGTGGTGCGGTGCGGTGGAGTGCGGGGAAACCCGTACGGGGACGTCGGAACCGGTGCTGCTCATGGCGCGCCATCCTGGCGGACGCCCGGCCCCGCGGCCACCCAATTCCCGGGCCCGCCGGGCCTGGCGCTCACCCGCCCCCGATGTCCTCACGCCACAGCGCCGGCCGCGCCTCGATGAAGTCGCGCATCATCCGCGCGCACTCGGGGTCGTCCAGCACGACGATCCGCACACCGTGCCGGGCGAGCCAGTCATGCCCGCCGTGGAACGTCCGGGCCTCGCCGATCACCACCCGCGAGATCCCGAACTGGCGGACCAGGCCGCTGCAGTACCAGCAGGGGGAGAGGGTGGTGACCATCGTCGTACCGCGGTAGCCGCGCTGCCGGCCGGCCGCGCGGAAGGCCGCCGTCTCCGCGTGCAGTGAGGGATCACCGTCCTGGACCCGGCGGTTGCGGCCGCGGCCCAGCAGCGCGCCGTCCGGCCCGTACAGCGCCGCGCCGATCGGGATGCCGCCCTCGGCCAGCCCGGCGCGCGCCTCCTCCAGCGCCGTCGCCAGCATGGCGCGGGCCTGCTCCTGCAGATGGTCGGGGTGCCCGGACGGGTCGCTGTGGCCGTCGACGCCGCCGCGCAGCCGGAACTCGTCGCGGTCCTGACCCCAGTCCTGCGTACGGTCCATGAGCTCACCGTACGCCGCGCCGGGCCGCCTTGGCGGCACCGAACGCCCCGACCCGCACCGACCCCCGGCCGGGCGCCTCAAGCCCTCGGCCGGTGGCCGCTAACCCTTGGCCGGCGGGGTGTCCTCGGGGCCGTCCGCCGCCTCGCCGCTCTTGCGCCGCAGCTCCTCCTCGCGGCGGCGCAGATCGGCCTCCCAGTCCTTGAGCAGGGCCTCGTCCTTCTTGTTCTCGTCCTTGAGGGACCTGAGGAACTCGGGGTTGTCGTCGGGGGCGAGGAACTTCGTGCGGTGGTTGCGGTGCCACTCGGAGGGGGTGCTGCCGCCCGTCACCGGCTGCCGCTGCTTGCCCGCCACCAGCCACGCGATCGGTCCGATCAGCACCTCGCCGAAGAGCAGGATGATGATCACCCAGATCACCTTGGGCAGCCCGCGCACCTGCGATTCGGGGGTGTTGAGGCAGTCGATGAACGCGTAGATCCACAGCGCCAGCACCAGTAGGAACGGCAGATACCTGAGCATTGCGGAACGAGCCCCCTGCGCGCGACGGCGGGCCCTCGACGGGGCCCGGTGACCCGCCCAGGGTAGTGCGTACCCGATACTGGAACGCATGGCTTACGACGATCTCCGCTCGTTCCTGCGCGCACTTGAGCGCGAAGGCGACCTCAAGCGCATCAAGGCCGAGGTCGACCCGTATCTGGAAGTCGGCGAGATCGTGGACCGGGTGCAGAAGTCCGGTGGCCCGGCGCTGCTCTTCGAGAACGTCAAGGGCTCGGCGATGCCGCTCGCCATGAACGTCTACGGCACCGACCGCCGGCTGCTGAAGGCGCTGGGCCTGAAGGCGTACGAGGACATCAGCGGCAAGATCGCCGGCCTGCTCAAGCCGGAACTGCCGCAGGGCTTCGTCGGGGTGCGCGAGGCGTTCGGCAAGCTCGCGGGCATGACGCACGTCCCGCCGAAGAAGGTCAAGGGTGTCAGCGCCCCGGTGCAGGAGGTCGTGCTCACCGGCGACGACGTCGACCTCGACCGGCTGCCCGCCCTGTTCACCTGGCCCAAGGACGGCGGCTCCTTCTTCAACCTGGGGCTGACGCACACCAAGCACCCGGAGACCGGCGTACGCAACCTCGGCCTCTACCGGCTGCAGCGCCACGACAAGCGCACCATCGGCATGCACTGGCAGATCCACAAGGACAGCCGCAACCACTACCAGGTCGCGGCCAAGCGCGGTGAGAAGCTGCCCGTCGCCATCGCCTTCGGCTGCCCCCCGGCCGTCACCTACGCCTCCACCGCCCCGCTCCCCGGCGACATCGACGAGTACCTCTTCGCCGGCTTCCTCCAGGGCAAGCGGATCGAGATGGTCGACTGCAAGACCGTCCCGCTGCAGGTGCCGGCCAATGCCGAGGTCGTCATCGAGGGCTGGCTGGAGCCCGGCGAGATGCTCCCGGAGGGCCCGTTCGGCGACCACACCGGTTTCTACACGCCGCAGGAGCCGTTCCCGGCGCTGACCATCGACTGCGTGACGATGCGCAGGCGCCCGCTGCTCCAGTCGATCGTCGTCGGCCGGCCGCCCACGGAGGACGGCCCCCTGGGCCGCGCCACCGAGCGCTTCTTCCTGCCCCTCCTCAAGATCATCGTCCCGGACATCGTGGACTACCACCTCCCCGAGTCCGGCGGCTTCCACAACTGCGCGATCGTCTCGATCGACAAGAAGTACCCCAAGCACGCGCAGAAGGTCATGCACGCCATCTGGGGCGCGCACATGATGTCGCTGACCAAGCTGATCGTGGTCGTGGACGCGGACTGCGATGTCCACAACCTCCACGAGGTCTCCTGGCGCGCCCTCGGCAACACCGACTACGCCCGCGACCTGACCGTCGTCGAAGGCCCCGTCGACCACCTCGACCACGCCTCCTACCAGCAGTTCTGGGGAGGCAAGGCGGGCATCGACGCCACGAAGAAGTGGCCCGAGGAGGGCTACACCAGGGACGACGGCTGGCCGGACATGGTCGAGTCCGACCCGCCGACGGCGGCCCTGGTCGACCGTCGCTGGAAGGAGTACGGCCTGTGAGCGCCTCCGCCGCCGCGGTACCGCAGCCGGGCAGGACCAAGGCGTTCCTGCGCCTGGTCGTCATCGAGCACTCCGTCTTCGCGCTGCCCTTCGCCTACATCGCGGCGTTCACCGCCATGTACCAGCTCGACAAGCGCATCCACTGGGTCCCGCTGCTGCTGGTGACCGTCGCGATGGTGGGTCTGCGCACCTTCGCGATGGCCGTCAACCGCATCATCGACCGCGAGATCGACGCCCGTAACCCGCGTACGGCCGGGCGCGAACTCGTCACCGGCGCGGTCTCGGTCAAGTCCGCCTGGACCGGCGCGCTGGTCGCCGTCGTCGTCTTCCTGGGCGCGGCGGCCCTGCTCAACCCGCTGTGCCTGGCGCTGGCCCCGGTCGCCGTGGTCCCGATGGTGGTCTATCCGTACGGCAAGCGGTTCACGAACTTCCCGCACGCGATCCTCGGCCTGGCCCAGGCGATGGCGCCGGTCGGCGCGTGGATCGCGATCACCGGCGAGTGGTCCTGGGAGGCGGTGGTCCTCGGCCTCGCGGTCGGCATCTGGATCGGCGGCTTCGACCTGATCTACGCCTGCCAGGACGTCGAGGCGGACCGCGCCAACGGCGTGATGTCCGTACCGGCCCGCTTCGGTGTGCCGGGCGCGCTGTGGGGCGCGCGCTGGTGCCATGTCGCGACGACCGCGCTGCTGGTCTGGTACGCCCTCGTCATCGGCGCCGGTGTCTTCTTCTGGCTCGGGATGGTGATCGTCGTCGCGGCCTTCTGCTACGAGCACGCGATCGTCCGCCCGCACGACACCTCCCGGCTGAACCGGGCCTTCTTCCAGGTCAACAGCTTCATCGGCATCGCGCTGTTCGTCTGCGCGCTGCTGGATCTGGTGGTGCGCGGGCTGTCGGTCTGACGTGGTGTCGGGCTGATGCGGTGTCGGGCCGGCGTCCGGATCGGTCGGGGGTGTCAGCCCTTGCTGACCGGCCAGGCGATCAGGCGCGGGTAGGTCCACAGTTCGCCGCGGGTGGCCTTGACCGTGGCGATGATGGCGCAGACCATGCCGGATATGCCGTAGGCGGCCATGATGCCGATCACGGTCAGCAGCGGCACCGCGAGTCCGGAGCTGTTGCGCTGGGCTTCGGTGTGGGCGGCCGCCGCGAAGATGAAGGCGCTGGCGAAGTAGAGGATCACGCCGAGGGCCGCCATGACGGCCTGGGTGATGCCGAAGTTCAGCGCCTGGGTGGCGTGGTGGCGGACGTAGGGGTCGTGCTTGTGGCGCTCGTTGCCGCGGATGGACATCGGGAAGATCCAGCCGAGGAAGGCGCCCAGGCCGCAGCACACCATGGAGCCGGCCGTGACGGTCAGCAGCGCGCCCAGATGGGACCACATCGCGGGGCTCGTGGAGGGGCTGGGCGGGGGCTGGGTGCCGTAGCCGGGAGTCGGGCCGTAGGCCGGGCCGGGGGTCTGGTAGCCGGGGCCCGGCTGCTGGTACCCGGGGGCGCCGGGGTAGCCGTAACCGCCGTCGGGCGCCGCGCCGTTGGGCCACGGGGACTGAGGCGTCCCGTACGGCTGCTGGGGACCGCCGCTGTGCGGTCCGTAACCCGGCTGGTGGTAGTCGGACATGGTCTGCTCACCCCGTGTGTGCTGCGTGCTTCGCCCGCGCGGTGCGTGGTGTCGCGTAACGCCTCGGCGGCTCCCGTTCGTTCCGAGGCTACGGGACCGGTCCGACAGTGGCTCCGGCGGTGGTGTTGCGGGCGCGCTCCCGGAAGGCGAAGGCCGCCAGCACTCCGCCGATCAGGCCGAAGAGGTGGCCCTGCCAGCTGATGCCGCTGTCGGTCGGCAGCGCGCCCCACAGGATCGAGCCGTACACCGCGCCGACGACCAGGCCGATGCCGATGTCGAGCGGTTTGCGCTCGATGAAGCCGCGCACCAGGAGGTAGCCGAAGAGTCCGAAGACGACGCCGGAGGCGCCCGCGGTGTTGCTGTACGGGGCGGCCGTCAGCCAGACCCCCAGCCCGCTGGTGAGGATGATCAGCGCGACGACGGCGAGGAAGCGCCGCACCCCGCTGCGCAGCGCGGCGATGAAGCCCAGCAGCAGCAACGGCAGGGTGTTGGCCGCCAGATGGCCGAAGCCGAAGTGCAGGAAGGCCGCGGGCACCACGTCGACCAGCTCGGCGGGCTCGCGCGGCTGTATGCCGAAGGTGTCCAGCGCGCCGGCGGTGACGAAGTCGACGCCCTCCAGCAGCCACAGCAGCGCGACCCAGCCCAGCATCAGACAGATCGCCGGCTTGGCTCGTGCGGTCATTCCCGGCCCTCCCTTCTCCTCCCCCGGCGGGTGGCCCCGCGGGCGGCCTCCCCGGTCGGCCCCCGGCGGGTCCGCGCGTGAGGGGCGCACAGGTAACAACGGCCGTGACGGGGTCTGTGGTTCCGCCGGATAGGCTCGATGCGTGGAGCCGCCGCACAACGACACCAGCAAGCAGGACCCCGGGCGACGCCGTCCGTGGGTCGTGGGGATCTCCGGCGCGTCCGGGACGCCGTACGCGGCTTCCGTGCTGCGCGGGCTGCTCGCCGCGGGGGAGGCGGTGGACCTGGTCGTCAGCCGGGCGTCGCGGCTGACGCTGCTGGATGAGACCGGGATCGCGTTCCGGGATGCTCATTGGCGCGCTGACCTGCGGGAATGGCTGGCGCGCGGGGCGGACGGCAAACCGGCGACGTTTCCGGTGACGGAGGCGGACCTGGCGGATGTGCGCTACTGGGCGGCCGGGGATCTGGCGGCCGGGCCGTCGTCGGGTTCGTATCCGGTGAAGGGGATGCTGATCGTCCCGGCGAGCACGGCGTGTGTGGCCGGTGTGGCGCTCGGGCTGTCGAAGGACCTGCTGCAGCGGGTGGCGAGCGTGACGCTCAAGGAGCGGCGGCGGCTGGTGGTGGCGGTGCGGGAGACCCCGCTGAACGGGCCGACGCTGAAGCATCTGGTGACGCTGGACGAGGCGGGCGCCGTGGTGCTGCCCGCCTCGCCGGCGTTCTACGCGGGAGCGACGCACATCCAGGATCTGGTGGACTTCGTCGCGGGCCGGGTGCTCGATGCGGCGGAGGTGCCGCACGGGTTGTACCGGCGTTGGGAGGGGGAGCTTCGGGGTGGCTCCAAGGAAGAGGAGGAGGCCCCGGACGCTCCTTAGTCAGCGCCTGAGTCGGCGCTTCTTCGGTCGGTCAGCTCTTCTTCGCCGCGGCGGCGCGGCCGAAGCGGCGACGGGCCCGCGGCTCCGCGGGCTTGTGGGCACGTGAACGATTGGCCTGGTCCTGCAGCTCGCGCATGCGGGCGTAGGCCATCTCGATCGAGTACACGGTGACAGCTCCTGTGAGATCGTCTTTGATCGTTTGGAAGATTCGCAGGGTCTAGGCCCTGTGTGCCTTAGATTCTACATGCAGAACTCGAAAATGCGTAAAGATTGGAAGGCTTGAGGGCATGGACGCGGTGGATAGGCAGCTCATCCAGGCACTTCGCGAGAACGGCCGGGCCTCGTACGCGGAGCTCGGGCGCCTCGTCGGCCTCTCCGGGCCCAGCGTCACGGACCGGATCAACCGCCTCGAAGCGGCCGGTGTGATCACCGGCTACCGGGCCACGGTCGACGCCGCCTCGCTCGGCCTCGGCGTCACCGCGCTGGTCGGCATCTCGCTGTCGGACGCCGCCGACCACGAGGACGTCGCCCGCCGGCTGCGCGACCTCGCCGAGATCGAGGACTGCTGGTTCATCGCCGGCGACGACTCGTACATGCTCAAGGTGCGGGTGGGCGACGTGGACGGCTTGGAGCGCACCATCCGGCGACTGTCCGGCACCAAGGGCGTCTCCCGTACGCGCACCACGATCGTGCTCTCCACCAAGTGGGAGAACCGCGTCGGCGAGCTGCCCGAAGAGGTCGAGTAGGCCACCGGATCCAGGCGGGACACTGCAGGGCGGACGGGTGCACCAAGGGGGCCCCGTCCGCTGTCATTACGGGGGAGTACGCTCGACGAAGCCTGTTTGCTGCACGGAAGCGGCACAGAATACGGCAGAGACTGGGAGGCGACCGGATGGCTGCGTCGATGGATGCGGGCCTCAAGCGCGAGCTGGAGGCGAAGGTCCACGCCGGGGAGCGGCTGACCCGCGAGGACGGCATCGCCCTGTACGAGTCCGACGACCTGGCGTGGCTGGGCGGCCTGGCCCACGAGGTGCGCACGCGCAAGAACGGCGACGTCGTCCACTTCAACGTCAACCGCCACCTCAACATGACCAACGTGTGCACCGCGTCGTGCGCCTACTGCTCCTTCCAGCGCAAGCCGGGCGAGAAGGACGCGTACACGATGCGCATCGAGGAGGCCGTCCGCCTCGCCAAGGCGATGGAGAACGACAACCTCACCGAGCTGCACATCGTCAACGGGCTGCACCCCAATCTGCCGTGGCGGTACTACCCGCGCTCGCTGAGCGAGCTCAAGAAGGCCCTGCCGAACGTCTCGTTGAAGGCCTTCACCGCCACCGAGATCCACCACTTCGAGACCATCTCGGGCCTGTCCGCCTCCGAGATCCTCGACGAGCTGATCGACGCCGGTCTGGAGTCGCTCACCGGCGGCGGCGCGGAGATCTTCGACTGGGAGATCCGGCAGCACATCGTCGACCACCGCACCCACTGGGAGGACTGGTCGCGCATCCACCGCCTCGCGCACGAGAAGGGCCTCAAGACCCCCTCGACCATGCTCTACGGGCACATCGAGGAGCCCCGCCACCGCGTCGACCACGTGCTGCGGCTGCGTGAACTCCAGGACGAGACCGGCGGCTTCCAGGTCTTCATCCCGCTGCGCTACCAGCACGACTTCGTGGACATGAAGGACGGCAAGGTCCGCAACCGCCTCCAGGCCCGTACGACGATGGCCACCGGCGCCGAGGCGCTGAAGGTCTTCGCCGTCTCCCGCCTGCTGTTCGACAACGTCCCGCACATCAAGTGCTTCTGGGTGATGCACGGTCTGCAGACGACCCAGCTCGCCCTGCAGCACGGCGCCGACGACATGGACGGCTCGGTCGTCGAGTACAAGATCACCCACGACGCGGACAACTACGGCACGCCCAACAAGCTGACCCGTGAGGACCTGCTGGAGCTGATCCGCGACGCCGGCTTCCGCCCCGTCGAGCGCAACACCCGCTACGAGGCCATCCGCGAGTACCCGGGCCCGGATCCCGAGCGCCGCGAATCGCCGCAGCCGATGCGCGTCTGAGCTGGTCGGAGCCCATTGTCGGAGGGCGGGGTTAGGGTCCGGGGTATGAGCGTGCGTTTCGACCCGGATCCCCCCGTCACCCCCGAACTCCGCGACGGGATCTGCGCGTTGTGGGCCGAGGTCTCCAACGCCGACGGTGCCGTCGGCTTCGTCCCGCCGGTGACGGAGCAGGACGTCCGCCCCGAGCTGCTCAAGCATCTGACGGCCATGGCCGAGGGCCGGGCGCGCCTGCTGGTCGGGCGGGACGCGGACGACCGGGTCGTGGCGACGGCGTTCCTCACCCTCAACACGCACCGCCTGATGCGGCACTGGCTGTGGGTCTACACCGTCATGCTCCACCCCTCCCTCCAGGGCCGCGGCGCGGGCCGCCGGCTGATGGAGGCCGTCGCCGAGACCGCCCGCGGCATCGACGGCATATCCGGCATCCGGCTCACCTGCCGCGGCGGCACGGGCCTGAGCCGCTTCTACGGGTCCTGCGGCTACAAGGAGGTCGGCCGGGTCCCCGGTGCCATCAAGGTCGCCGACGGCGACTTCCGCGACGACGTCACGATGTGGCTGGAGCTGGGCTGAGCCGGGCGCAGGGCCGGTCCGAGGCGCGGCGGCCCGTGGCGGGGGCCCGGAAGATCGCCGGTGGCGCTGTGCTTGACTGGAAGAAGAACCTTTCGGTTGCCGTTGAGAAGAAGGTCCCGTCCGTGAGTAGCCACAAGTTCGCCACGCTCCGCTACACCGCCCTTCGCATCGGCCTGTTCGTCGCCTGCTTCGCGGTGGTGTGGGCGCTGGCCTACTTCCACGTCATCCCGCTCGCCGTGGGCGCGTCCAACACCGTGTGGATGCTGCTGCTCGCCATCGTGATCTCCGCGCCCCTCAGCTTCGTGCTGCTGCGCAAGCAGCGGGATGCGATGTCCGAGCAGATCGTCGCCAAGGTCGACCGGCAGCGCGAGCGGCTCGCGGCCAACGCCGGCCAGGAGGACGGCCTGCACTAGCGGCCGCCCCTGCCCGGCACACGCCGCGCGGTACACACCCTTCGCTGGTACAGACCTTTCTGTAAGACGCCTCACAGCCGGCGGGCACCCCGCCGGCGCGGCAGTACGACATCTTTCAGGCGCCCGTCGCCGTGGGCATCGCTCCACGGCCGGGCGCCTGTCGCGTTGTTGACCGGATCCGGGGGCTGCCGTGCTCGTCGGCGGGCGGCTTCGCCGTCCTCGCGTCCACGGTGTCCCCGCCCGCCACCCCGGCCGGACCTCAAAGATTTTCTTTGGGTTCCTCAAAGTTCAAGTGTTAACGTACTTGCCATGAAGACCGCAGCCGCGCCCCCGTCCCCCATGAGCGTTCCGCTCGTGGCGCGCCTGCACGTCGATCTTTGCCGCTGTATGTCCGCGGCCTGTTGCCGCCGCTGACCGACCTCGTCCAGCGGCCGGAGATCCTGTCTGAAGCACGGACCTCCTGGCGCTCCTTTCTGCCGTTTCCCCACGCCTTATCTGTCCCCGGAGTGTGTCCGTTGTCCACGTCTGCCGAGACCTCCCAGTCCGCACAGACCCCCAAGGCCCCCAAGGCCTCCCGAATACCCAAGGTCCCGTTCTGGGCCCAGATCCTCGCCGGCCTCGCCCTGGGCGTGCTGCTCGGCGGGGTAGCCAAGAGCGGTGACATCGGCTGGCTCACCTCCACGCTGGCGCACATCGGCGACCTCTTCGTCCAGCTGCTGAAGCTGGCCGTCGCCCCGCTGGTCTTCTTCGCCATCCTGGTGTCGATCACCAACCTGCGGCAGGTCAACAACGCCGCCCGGCTCGCCTCCCGCACCCTGCTGTGGTTCATGGCCACCTCGCTGATCGCCGTCGCGATCGGCCTGGCGATCGGCCTGCTCACCAACCCCGGCGCGGGCACCGGCCTGACCCCCAAGGACGGCAAGCTCCCCGAGCACGCCGGCTCCTGGATCGATTTCCTGACCGGCATCGTCCCCACCGACATCATCACGCCGTTCACCGAGCTCAACGTCCTGCAGATCGTCTTCATGGCAGCCGTCGCCGGTATCGCGGCGCTGCAGCTCGGCGAGAAGGCCGAGCCGGTCCTCAAGGTCAGCCGCTCGGTCCTGGAGCTGCTCCAGAAGGCCCTGTGGTGGGTCATCCGGCTCGCCCCGCTCGGCACCGTCGGCCTGATCGGCAACGCCATCGCGACGTACGGCTGGAACCTGATCGGCAAGTACGCGACCTTCACCGTCGACATCTACGTCGGCTGCGCCCTGGTGCTCTTCGGTGTCTACCCGCTGCTGCTGTCGACCGTCGCCAAGGTCAACCCGCTGCAGTTCTTCCGCGGTGCCTGGCCCGCCATCCAGCTGGCCTTCGTCTCCCGCTCGTCGGTCGGCACCATGCCGGTCACCCAGAAGGTCACCGAGCGCCTCGGTGTGCCGCGTGAGTACGCCTCCTTCGCGGTGCCGTTCGGCTCGACGACCAAGATGGACGGCTGCGCCTCGATCTACCCGGCGATCGCCGCGATCTTCATCGCGCAGATCTTCGACATCCCCCTCGGCATCGGCGACTACCTCCTGATCGCGTTCGTCTCGGTCATCGGTTCCGCCGCCACCGCGGGTCTGACCGGCGCCACGGTCATGCTGACCCTGACCCTCTCCACCCTGGGCCTGCCCCTGGAGGGCGTCGGCCTGCTGATGGCCATCGACCCGATCCTGGACATGATGCGTACGGCCACCAACGTGGCCGGTCAGGCGCTGGTCCCGATCCTGGTCGCCGCCAAGGAGAAGATCCTGGACCGCGAGGCGTACGCGGCCGCCACCAGCATCCGCATCGGCGACGGCGACAGCGGTGCGACCGCGGCCGCCGAGCCGGAGCCCACGGCCGTCCCCGCCGCGGCCGCCGCGGGCTGACCCCCCTCGCACGCCGAACGGCGCCCCCGCAGCCAGTGCACACCGGCTGCGGGGGCGCCGTTCGTACGGCCGGACGCCGGCGTGGGGCGGGTCAGCGGGCCGCCGTCGTGTGCGCCAGGATCGCGTCGGCCAGCGGGCCGTGTACGGCCGGCGGCAGCGCGTGCCCCATCCCCGGGATCTCGACCACGTACGCGCCGTTGACGCACTGCGCCAGGTGCTGGGGGTGCGGCAGCGGGAAGACCGGTTCGGCGGGCGCGGAGACCACGAGGACCGGTACGCGGTTGCCGGCGAGTCGTTCCGTACGGAGCATCCCGGAGTCGTCGGCGCGGGCGTGTGCGGTACTCACCCGGTGGTGGCCCGTGTGCGCGATGACACCTTTTTCCAGGGAGCGGAAGAAGTCCGCGTCGAAGGGGAGTTGGTCACCGGCGAGTACCCGCCAGTGTTCGAGCCGGCGCCGCACCTCCGCCTCCGGGCCGTGATCCTCCACCGGGCGGGCCCACAACTCCAGCACCTCGGGCGCGATACCAGGGAGTTCGCCGACCGGTACGGTGCCGCCGTCGGGGCGGGTGTAGGCGGTGGTGCTGAGGGCACACGTGCCCAAGAGAGTGGCGCTGAGTACTCGGTCGGGGTGGTCGGCGAGCAGCATCTGGGCCAGCATGCCGCCCAATGACATGCCGACGATGTGCGCCCGCTCGATGCCCAACCCGTCCAGGACCGCGATCGCGTCAGTGGCGAGGTCCGCGATCCGGTAGGGCTGCTCCTCGAACGGCCGGCTGGAGCGGCCGGTGTCGCGGTGGTCGTAACGGATGACCCGGTGGTGCGCGGCCAGGGCGTCGACCAGCGGATCCGGCCAGCCGATCCCGGTGGCCTGGGCACCCATGATCAGCAGCAACGGGGGAGCGTCGGCGGTGCCGCGCTGCTCGGTCCACAGCCGGACGCCGGGGGCGGCGTCGATGAACTGCTGCACGGTCTGTCCTCCAGAGGAGAGGTAGGGCACATGCCCATCAGCAACATGACGAGACGTATCGTCTCGTTGCGGCGGAGATTCTGTCAAGAAACCAGGGGTGGGAGGCGAAGATCGTAAAATTACTCGTCAGTAACGGGGTGGGATGGAGGGACTTCCAGGGGTGGGAGCTGTGAAGAGCAAGCGGGTGCCACGGGCGATCCGGGAGCAGCAGATGCTCGACGCCGCGGTGCTGACGTTCGCGCGGCGCGGTTACCGGACTGCTTCGATGGACGAGATCGCAGAGATGGCCGGAGTCTCCAAGCCGTTGGTCTATCTCTACCTGAATTCGAAGGAAGAGCTGTTCAGCGCGGTGATCCGGCGGGAGGCCGCGGCGCTGGTGGCGGCCGTGACGGCGGCCGTCGAGCCGGCGGCGACGGCCGACCGCCAACTGTGGAGCGGTCTGCAGGGCTTCTTCGCGCACACCGCCGAGAACCCGGACGGCTGGGCCGTACTGCACCACCAGGCCCGGACGCACGGCGAGCCGTTCGCCCGCGAAGTCGCCGCGCTGCGGGCGGACATCGTCGCCTTCGTCACGGAGGTCATCGGCATGGCCGCCAAGGAGGCGGGCTGTGTCGGCGAACTGGCCGACCGCGAGGTGGCGGGCCTGGCGCACGCCCTGGTGGGCGCGGCCGAGTCGCTCGCCGAATGGGCCAACGTCCGTACGGACGAGGGGCCTTCGGGGGAGCGGGAGCACCCCACGGCGAAGGACGCCGCGGCCACGATGATGAATTTCGCCTGGGCGGGCCTCGGTCGCCTGATGGGCGGGCAGCGCTGGACGCCGGGCGGACTCGCCGGTCGCGAGGGCCACCCGGCGCCTGGGGGCGAGGGGGAGGGCGCGCCCTAGCGCCGATCGCCCCGCTGGCCGGTGGTGAGCAGTCCGCCACCGGCCAGCGCGGCGGCCGCCCCGCCGCCGCCGACTATCAGGGCCGCGTCGGCCCCCATCTGCGTGGCGCTGTCGACGGCGGCCCCGCGGGCGGCGGTCGCGCCGCAGGCGGGTCCGGGGGCGGTGGGCTTGCGGTGTGTGGCGTCCGCGACCGCCCGCCGCCCGCCGCCCCGCTTCGCCGGGCGCTCGGCCCCCTTCTCCTCCGGCTCCTCCTCCACCTCCGGCGGCTTGCGCTCCTCTTCCGGCTGCTTGCCGAGGTGGGAGAGCTGGGCCCGCACGCTCTTGGGGTGCACGGGCGATCCGACGGCGAACGCACCGACCGGGACGACCGCGGCCCCGGCGAGGACCACCGTGACGACGGCGGTACGCAGGGCGTTGCGGGCGGTGCGGCCCCTGTGGGCGGCGCGGGTGGTGGGGGCGTCGTCGTGTGCGGTGCGGGGGGCGGGGGTGTTGCTGCGGGGGGCGCGGGTGTTGCTGCGGGTGATGTCGCGCATCGGCTCGTGACCCTTCTCGTGGTGCGTCAACTTCCTGCCCGCAACGCTATTTCCGGGTCCATGGCGGACACATCGGAAGAACGGGCAGCGTCCGCCCGGCCCACCTGGCCGGAAGGACCAGGTCACGCCCCCTCGGGCCGGGACACAAGTCCCGGACTTTGCGCCCGGGGCATTGGCCGGCTCCCGCTCCTCGCGTAAATTTACTGCGAAGTAAGGTTACTGGCGCGTCAAGAGTTCGGGGGGCAACTCCGCGACGCCGTCAGGGAGTTGGGTCGCACCCGCCGCCTCCCCGGGCAGTCGGCGCGCCCCTCTCACCGCACTCCGCAGGATCCACACCGCACTCCGCGCGAGAACCGAGGAGCCGCTCGTGTCCCACCAGGAAAGTGCACCCGCCGGAACGGCCGAGACCCCCCGGCACGCCCCCGGAACCCACCCCCGGAACAACCCGGGAAAGACCCCCGTCCCCACCCCTGCCGAACCCCGGATGACCCTCCACGACGGCGAGGTCCGCGAGGTCTACGTACCCCCGCTCGTCCCGCCCGTGGACCGCGGCTCGCTCGGCGACCTGCCCTTCGCCAACGCCGCCGAGGCCCCCACCGACATCGCCCTCGCCCGCAAGCAGCCCAGTGGCACCTGGCGCGACATCACCACCGCCGACTTCGCCGCCGAGGTGCACGCCGTCGCCAAGGGCCTGATCGCCTACGGCCTCCGCCCCGGCGACCGCCTGGCGATCATGGCTCGTACGACCTACGAGTGGACGTTGATCGACTTCGCCGCCTGGGCCGCCGGCCTGGTGACCGTCCCCCTCTACCCCACCTCCTCGGCCCACCAGGCGCAGTGGATCCTGCGCGACTCCGGCGCCCGCGCCTGCGTCGTCGAGAACGTCGAGGAGACCCGTCTGATCAGCGGCATCCGCACCGAACTCCCCGCCCTGGACCACCTGTGGCAGTTCAACACCGGCGCCGTCTCCCAGCTCGTCTCCGCGGGCCGCAACCTCCCGGACGAGGCGGTGGACGAGCGCCGCGCCGCCACCGGCCCGTACTCCCTCGCCACCCTCATCTACACCTCGGGCACCACCGGCCGTCCCAAGGGCTGCGCCCTCACCCACGCCAACTTCTTCGCCGAGGTCGACAACGCCGTAGAACTCCTCCACCCCGTCTTCAAGTCGGTGAGCGCGGAGCCCGCCTCCACCCTCCTCTTCCTGCCCCTCTCGCATGTCTTCGGCCGGATGGTCGCCGTCGGCTGCCTGCGCGCCCGCGTCCGCCTCGGCCACGCCCCCAGCATCCAGACCGACGACCTGCTGGCCGACCTGGCGGCCTTCCGTCCCACGTTCCTGCTCGCCATCCCCTACGTCCTGGAGAAGGTCTACAACACCGGCCGTGCCACCGCCGAGAAGATGGGACGCGCCTCCTCCTTCGACCGCGCGGCCCGCATCGCCCGCTCCTACGGTGAGGCCGTCGAGGCCGGAGAGCGCTCGGCTTCCGAAGGCCGGCTGAAGAGCCGAGGCGGAGCGAAGCGGAGCGGTGCGGGCTCCGGACCCGGCGTCGCCCTCAAGGCCGCCCGCAAGCTCTACGACCCCCTGGTCTACCGCCGCATCCGCGCCGCCCTCGGCGGCAAGGTCCGCTACGTCATCTGCGGCGGCTCGCCCCTCGGTCACCGCCTGGCGGCCTTCTACGCCGGCGCCGGCATCGAGGTCTTCGAGGGCTACGGCCTGACCGAGACGACGGCCGCCTCGACCGTCACCCCACCCCAGCGCCCCCGCATCGGCACGGTCGGCTGGCCCCTGCCCGGCACGGCCGTACGCATCGCCGACGACGGCGAGATCCTGCTGTACGGCGGCCATGTCTTCGCCGGCTACTGGGACCCCGCCCTCGGCGCGGCCCGCCCCGCGACCGACCAGCAGGGCTGGCTGCCCACCGGGGACCTCGGTTCCCTGGACGCGGACGGCTATCTGACCATCACCGGCCGCAAGAAGGAGATCATCGTGACGAGCGGCGGCAAGAACGTCGCCCCGGCGCCCCTGGAGGACCGTCTCCGCTCCCACCCCCTGATCGGCCAGTGCATGGTCATCGGCGACAACCGTCCGTACATCACCGCGTTGATCACGCTGGATCCCGACGGCCTGGCCCACTGGCGCCAGATGCACAAGAAGCGGGACGTGCCGCTGGCGGCGCTGGTCCGCGACGAGCGGCTGCTCGCCGACCTCCAGCGCGCCGTCGACGACGCGAACGAACTGGTCTCCCGTGCCGAGTCCATCCGCCGCTTCGCCGTCCTCCCCGCGGACTTCACCCCGGAATCAGGGCATCTGACCCCTTCGCTCAAGCTCCGGCGAACCGCCGTGGCCCGTGATTTCGCCAAAGACATAGCGGCGCTTTACGAAACGAGGTGACAACGGAAGCGCATCTGCTCTGGAGCGAAAGCCCTCGGCGCGTCAAACTGGAACCCCGTGTCACCTCTGTGGGGGAGGTGGCACGGGGCCTCTTTGCCTGCCTCTTTTCTCGGCTCCCTCACCCCGCTGCCGCTTTGCGGAGCGCTTCGATGAGCCTGCGCGCCGTGGCCGTATTGCAGTTACCGAGCGCGACCAGCGCCGGCAGATAGGTACCGGCGAGCGACGGCAGCTCCACGCCGAGCGACGGCAGCGTGATCCCGTTGTCCTTGAGCGCGGCCCGCAGCTGCTCGGTGCAGCTGTGCACGTCGAGTCCGTGCGGGTGGTCGTCGTGGATGTGGCTGGGCATGTGCGGAGGCCTTCCTGTGCGCATGGTGACGAACTGCTCACAGCGTGACGCGGCCGGGCGTAGCGTGGAAGGCGATCGGGTTGCGCAGCGCAACTTGCGGACAGCGGTGGTGAGTTATGCCTCCTCGTAAAGACCCCGACGGCTCGTCGAGCGTTCCGGCCTTCTACGGCGCCGAGTTGCGCTACCAGCGCGAGGCGGCGGGCCTGACGCTCGAACAGCTCGCGGAGGGCAGCTTCCGCGGTATCTCCTTCCTCAGCCAGATCGAGCGCGGTGAACGGCGAATGCCGGAGGACCTGGCCCGGCACGTCGACGAGAAACTGAAGACCGACGGGTTCTTCGCGCGGCGGTGTGAAGATGCGCGGAAGGCGCGTCAGTCGGGGATCGCCGAATACTTCGCGGATGTCGCGGAGATGGAGCAGTACGCCGAGACGATCGAGGACTGGGCGCCGTGGACCGTCCCGGGGCTGCTGCAGACAGCGCCGTACGCGCGGGCGATCATGCGGTCGGCCATGCCCTGGGGTGCCGCCGGCGAGATCGAGCAGATGGCGGCGGCGCGGCTGAAGCGGGCGCAACTCTTCGCGAGGGAGAAGCCCCCGTACTTCTGGGCGATCATCGATGAGGCCGTGATTCGCCGCCCGGTGCTCCCACCGGAGCAGATGGCGGAGCTGATGGACCACATCGCGAGCGTGGTGAAGGCGACGCCGTCGATTCTGCAGATCGTTCCGCACAACACGGCGCCACACCCCTTCATGATGGGCCACACCAAGATCATGGCCTTCTCCGATGCCCCCACCGTGGTGTACACGGAGGGCCTGCACAGCGGCCAACTCATCGACTATCCGGCGCTCGTGAAGCAGTACGGGCAGTCGTACGATTTGCTCAGGGCCGCCGCGCTACCGCCCGAGGCGTCCTTGTCCATGGTCGAGGCAGCGGCAGAGGAGTACCGAAGTGGCAAGCAGAAGGCCTGACTTGAGCTCCGCGATCTGGCGCAAGAGCAGCTACAGCAACGGCACCGGCGGTGACTGCGTCGAGGTCACCGACGACATACCCGGCCTCGTCCCCGTGCGGGACTCGAAGAACCCCGATGCTGGAGTCCTCATCCTCCCCGCCGCCGCCTGGGGCACGTTCATCGCGGCGATCGGATCAGAAGCGCGTTCCCGTCACGGAGTGCGGTGACGCGGTGCCGCGTCAGCTCGGGCACGGCACTCAGCGCCTGGCGGAAGGTCGAGTGCGCGGCCTCCCCTTCCAGCCAGTCGTCGAGGGTCTGCCAGGCCGCCGCGTAGCCCGTGGACAGTCTGCGGACCGTCCTCGTGTCCAGTCGGGCCACACCGCCCGCGGCGGCCTCCCGGAGGATCCTCTGGCCGGTGTTGCTGGTTGAGTAGGTGGTGCGTGCCATGGCCAGGTCGCGCTGTACCTCCGCGAGTGTCCGGCTGATCGTCAGGGCATCGGGGCGGCCGTCGGGCGACGCGGCCGCGTCCGGCACGAGCGGGGGCGGGAAGCCCGGCGAAGCGGAGGACACCGGCTGGCAGTTGGCCTGGATGTAGTGAATGAGGCTGACCCGGTCCTGCCATCTGCGTTTGTTCTCGTCGCCGGAGATCTGCCGTATCGACTTCCAGATCGTGCGCTCGACGCGAAGCCACTCCGTCGCACACTGGATATCGGCATCGGCCTGTTCGCTTCTGTGGCTCCAGACCTGCTGCATCACTTTGGCTATCTCTTCGAGGAGCCGGTAGTCGTACTCCCTCAGTTGTTCGTCGGACCGGCTGCTCGGCGAGATTTGCTCGAAGGTCTCCGCGCTGGGGTACACAGTCCGCACGAAGTCGTTGAAGAGGTCTTCCTTGCGGAGCAGGGCCAGGTCGGGGTCCTCCTCGACCAGCCATGACCGCTCCACCACCGCGAAACTCACGTGCGTGGACAATACAGCGCTCTCCAGCTGCTCCACGGCGAGACGTGTGAGGTCTTGGTGGCGCGTGTGGTTGCGGCGCGTGGCGTACAGGGCGACGGCATAGACGCATGCCGTGTTGTAGCGGGTGAGCCAGTCCTGACGAGCCGGTCTCCTCGACGCACGACGGAGCCGGCGAGGAAGATCCTCGAGATCCAGCTCCGCCCAGGAGATGCCCTTTCCGGGGCGTCGCCAGGCGTAGGGCTTTCGCCAGTCCTGGGGCGAATCGAGTCTCCTGTACTGCCAGCTCGCCCATGCCAGGCGCAGCGGTGCCCATACCTTCCGGTTGATCCGGAAGGCGCCGCGGGTCACGGGCTGCTGCGGGCCGAGGACGCTCTGGTAGTAGGCGGCGGGCCACAGGACTCGTGTCCGACTCCACGCCCGAAGGGGCCAGTAGAGCCAGACCCTGGCCCAGGCGTCATCCGCGGCGAGGCGCATCGTTTCCTGCAGGGCGGCTCTCTGGAACACCAGCCGAACTTCCTTTTCGTCCGCGCTCTTCCGCAGTGTGCGCCTCAGCGATTCCTTGCCCGCACGCTCCCGATCGCGCGGGGCCGTGGGAGCGTCGCGGGCGTCCAGGCCGACGGCGGTCTGCCAGTAGCGCTCCACGAGGAGGGGAATCAGCTGCTCATGCGTGCGGGCGCCGGTGGTTCCCTTACGCTGGCACCACTGCCGCGCCGTCGCCTCGGACGTGCCGAGGATGATCGAATTGCGATAGCGGAGGCCGAGCAGATCGCGGTACAGGCGCGGATGACGGAAATAGCGGAGCCGGCTGGGGTGCGGGGTCCAGCGGCTCAGCCACAGCCGCTCGCGGTATCCGCGCGCATCCTGCCCATCGAGCGTCAGCGCCCTTTGGCAGGTGTCGAGGGCATCGATGTGCAGGCCCATCTTCTCCTGCGTCTCGGCCAGTTCGGCTCGGAGGTAGGGGTTCCTGGGGTCGAGCCGTATGGCGGTGAAGTACTGCTCCAGGGCCTCGTGATGGCGGCCTTCACGGCACAGCTCGTTCGCTTCCTGGTACGCCTCGTACAGTTCGGGCTTCAGCTCCTGTCCCCACCACCGGCGCCAGGGCGGCAGCCGTCCCGCGCGGGTAACGGGGAGCAGTGTGCTGACGATCCAGCTGCCCGCCTTCCGGATGACGTCGTCCCAGTCGCTTCCCCACACGGCCGTCGCGCGCGAGCCGCCGAACAGGAACGCGGTCACGGTGATCGTCATGCCGTACTGGTCCGGCAGCGGAGCGGCGCGGAACTGGAGAATCCCGCTGACCCGGTAGGCCAGTTTGGGGCGCAGCCGGCTGAGCAGTCTGGGCAGCGTGCTCCCCAGCTTCTTGGGGTCGATCTCGACATCGCCGAGCAGCTCCAGGAAGGATTCGGCGGGGGCCTGGGCGGGGAGTGTCGCGGGCGGGTACATGCTGCTGTCGGACAGCCGGCGGCGCAGCCTCGCGGTGAGATCGGCATTGGACGGCTTGGGGGTCCCGGTTGGAGTGGCGTCCTCCAGCTGCTGTACGTCCACAGCTCCCGGCTTGTATGCCAGCCAGGCGCGCGTCGCCCGCCACAGCACGTACAGGAGCAGTAGTAGGACCAGGAAGAAGGCCAGCCGCGCGCCAATCGACGCCCCTCCGGCGCCTGGCTGGAAGACCGCTCCCAGGCCGCCGAACACCTGCCCAAGGAACCCGAAGACCGCAGGTCCCTCCCACGCAGTACGGCCCGGCTTGCCCGTCCCCGCCCACCACAGCGAGGCGATCAGCCCCGCGAACCCCACCGCGCTCCACACCCACCAGGCGACGAACCGCGGAGCGGGCAGCGGCGCCGTCAGACTGCGTGAGTTTTCGGCTCGGCCGTTGAACATGGCGGAATTCGGATCGTCCGGTGGTGCGGCACCCAAGCGCACCGGAGCCGTGCGGGCGAGGTGCGTCCCGCACCATCTACGTTACTCAGGAAGGCTGTTGTAGACACGGCAACTGTAGAGAGGGCAACCAAACCGTCCCGCCCGATCGCGGGGGCGCTTTACCGCGGCGGTAACGCCACCGCCGTCTGCATCTCGCAGGTGTTGCACCAAAACGCCCAGCCGTTGGCGTCGACGGAGCGCGATCCGCACGCCAGGCACGGGTCGCCCACGAAGCTCGCGGCGACCCAGGCGCCGGCCGTCGCCGCCCGGCGACCGGCGGCCGCGCATTCGTCGGCGTAACAGGGGATGCAGACTCCGCCCTGGCGGCCGGGCAGCTTCATCGAGCGTATGCCGCAGGTGGAGCACGGGAGCTTGCCGACGTACTGCGCGTCCAGGCCGACCGGCTTGCCGTTCCTGCTGAAGGCTGCCACGTCGCCTCCGCCTCCTCTTACGCCAGTACGGTTCCGGTGCCGCCGCATCCGGAGCACTGCGTGATGACTTCGTCGCCGGTCGGTGTCTCCCAGACCACGGTGCCTCTGCCGCCGCAATCGGGGCAGGGCTTCTGCGGGGGCAAGTGCTCGCTCATTCTGCCCACGGTAGGCCGCCCCATGTACCGATGTGACCACTTTCCGTGATCGGTTCGATACGCGGGCGGGTGCGGGCGCCGAGTCGGGGAGGGAGGGGGCGGGCGCTCCGCGGGGCGTTGGGAGCTCGGGACGGGGCGGGCTCGTCACCGGAGTGGTGGTGTACCGGTGTGCAGGAGCGCTGGAGAGTCGGATGCCGGATGCCGGATGCCGGATGCCGGATGCCGGATGCCGCAGTGCCGGATGTCGGAGTCCCGGGGCGTCGGCGGTAATTGTGGTGCGTTCCGGTTGTTTGGCGTTTTGTGTTTCCCGGTGCGCAATGGGGTGGGCGGGAAAATGTCATGTAGCTGCCATTTGCGCGCTCCGGTGCGGTGCCGGGAGCGGCAAAGGCCGCGGTGAACGGGGGCGGCGGACAAAAGGCAGGAGCCCCGCTCGCCACCGGAGTGGCGGAGCGGGGCTCCTTAGGTACTACTTTGGAGCGACCTGGAAGAATTCCGGGCCGGGCAACTTAGCTCGCGGTCACGTTCTCCGCCTGCGGACCCTTCGGGCCCTGCGTGACGTCGAAAGTCACCTGCTGGTTCTCCTCGAGGGAGCGGAAGCCAGAGGCGTTGATCGCGGAGTAGTGGACGAAGACATCCGGGCCGCCGCCGTCCTGGGCGATGAAGCCGAAGCCCTTTTCAGCGTTGAACCACTTGACGGTTCCGGTAGCCATAAGCCCTCCTTGGGCCAAAGGGTTGCCCTGCTCCAGAACCTGCAAACAAGTCTGAAAACTACAAAAGCCTGCGGGTCACATGCTCCGCAGGCTCTGTACTGCAAGGGAAACCAAACTGCAACTTGCGCTGAGCGTAGCATGGTGGCCTCGCGAGGCGGAAGAGCCAAAGATCACGTTTAACACTCAGCACTCATGTCCATAGGCGGCCCCACCTCGTCGGCCCTTGAGCGGCGGGTCTAGCCTCCGCATGTGGACAATTCAACCTTCGGAGACACGCCCGCAGGAGCCGATGGCGACCACCGTCGCAGCCGGCCGCGGGTGGGCCACATCCAGTTCCTGAACTGCCTGCCCCTTTACTGGGGCCTTGCCCGTACGGGCACCCTGCTCGATCTGGACCTGAGCAAGGACACGCCGGAGAAGCTCAGCGAGCAGCTGATCCGCGGGGAGCTGGACATCGCGCCGGTCACGCTCGTGGAATTCCTGCGGGCCGCCGACGATCTCGTCGCCTTCCCGGACCTCGCGGTCGGCTGCGACGGCCCGGTGATGTCCTGCGTGATCGTTTCGCAGAAGCCCCTGGAGGAGCTGGACGGCGCCCGGGTCGCCCTCGGCTCGACCTCGCGGACCTCCGTACGGCTGGCGCAACTGCTGCTGGCCGAGAAGGTGGGGGTGCGGCCCGACTACTACACCTGCCCGCCCGACCTCGGCCTGATGATGCAGGAGGCGGACGCGGCGGTGCTGATCGGGGACGCCGCGCTGCGGGCCAATCTGCACGACGGGCCGCGGCTCGGCCTCGAGGTGCACGACCTCGGGCAGATGTGGAAGGACTGGACGGGCCTGCCGTTCGTCTTCGCCGTGTGGGCGGCCCGGCGCGACTATCTGGAGCGTGAGCCGACCATGGTGCAGCAGGTGCACGAGGCGTTTCTCGCCTCCCGGGACCTGTCGCTGGAGGAGGTCGCCAAGGTCGCCGAGCAGGCGGCCCGGTGGGAGACCTTCGACGAGCCGGTGCTGGAGCGCTACTTCACCACGCTGGACTTCCGCTTCGGGGCCGATCAGCTGCGGGGCGTGGCGGAGTTCGCCCGCCGGGTCGGGCCGACGACCGGGTTCCCGGCGGATGTGAAGGTGGAGCTGCTGGGGGGACGCCCGGTAGTCGGCACCCCGTAGCCCGCCCGGTCAGTCCGTCGGTGTGGGGCCGAGCAGGAGCCTGCTGACGGCCTCCAGGCTCGCGTCCCGCATGCCCCGGATGTAGCCCTTGGCGTTGTGGCCGCCGTCCTGGATGACGTGCAGGTCGGCGGTGATCGGGCCCTTGGCGTACCGGCGGATGAAGCGCTCCAGGTTGGCCCGGCCGCCTTCCTCGGTGCCTATCTGGAACTGGAGGTGGACGGGCGGGGCGTCGGGGCGGCGGACGAGGCGGGCGGCGAGCCGCTCGGGGTCGTTCGCCCGCTTCTCCTTCTCGTGGCCGCGCCACAGGGGGGAGTCCGGGCGGGTGTCCGGGCCGCTGGCGATCACCGCCCGGAAGCGGTCCGGGTGCTGCAGTACCTGCTTGAGGCCGGCGAAACCGCCGGACGAGGAGCCCATGAACGCCCAGCCGTCGCGGCTGGGGAAGGTCCGGAAGGTGGCCCTGACCAGGTCGGGGACATCGTCGGAGAGCCAACTGCCCATCTTCGGCTGCCCCGGTATGTCACTGCCGTCGTAGTAGTGGCGGCGGTCGGGGTTGAGGACCGGCATGACGACGATGAAGGGCTTGCTGCGGCCCAGCGCGGTCAGGTCGGTGAGGGTGCGCTGCAGGTCGAGGTCGGTGCGCATCCAGTAGTTCGTCGGGTAGCCGCGGCCGCCGGGCAGCGCGATCAGGACCGGGAACGCGCTGTGGCGGTAGCGCTCCTCGTAGTACTCCTTGGGCGCCCAGGCCCACACCTTCCCGGTGAAGCCGGACTTCTTCCCGTGGAGCGTCGTCACGCCGATCCTGGTGCCGTCGGCGAGGGTGTCGGCCGTACGGAACGGCGGCTGCGGGCCGGCCAGCGGGCGGCCGAAGGACATCGGCCGGCCGGTGTCGGGGAAGACGTTCCCGTATTTGACGACGGGGAAGGCGCCGAGCCCCAGGGCCGTGATGATCGCGCCGATGAGGAGCGCCCGTTTCCTTGTGAAGAGGAGCGCCCGTTTCCTTGTCCTGCGGATGTGCACGGGCTCGTTCTCTCCGGACGGTCACGCTGCCGCTGGGCAGGCCTGCCGCTGGAGGCAGGAAGGGCGAGTTACTCCCTGTTTGACGGGGAAAGTGGGGGAGCGGGTTCACGGGGCCGGGCATGACATGGGTCATAAGCTGGGTGCGCCGTATCGAGGGGGAGGCGCTATGGAGCCGCTGGCGGGGAACGACCCACGGGTCCTGGGCGGATACCGGCTGCTGGGCCGGCTCGGCGCGGGCGGGATGGGCCGGGTCTACCTCGGGCGCAGCGCGGGCGGGCGGACGGTCGCCGTCAAGGTCGTCCATGCGCATTTCGCGGTCGACGACGAGTTCCGGGCCCGCTTCCGGCGGGAGATCGAGTCGGCGCGGAGGGTGGGCGGCGCCTGGACCGCGCCGGTGCTGGACGCCGACCCGGACGCCGAGGTTCCCTGGATCGCCACCGGCTATGTCGCCGGCCCCTCGCTCGCGCAGGCCGTCGCCGATGTCGGGCCGCTGGCCGAGCACTCCGTACGGGTTTTGGGCGCCGGGCTGGCCGAGGCGCTGGCCGCGGTGCATGCGCTCGGGCTGGTGCACCGGGACGTCAAGCCGTCCAATGTGCTGCTGACGCTGGACGGGCCGCTGCTGATCGACTTCGGTATCGCGCGGGCCACGGAGGGCACGGCCTCGCTCACCTCTACGGGGGTCTCGGTGGGGTCGCCCGGCTACATGGCGCCCGAACAGATCCTCGGCAAGAAGGCCGGGGGCGCCGCCGACGTCTTCTCGCTCGGCGCGGTGCTGGCCTTCGCGGCGACCGGTGCCAGCCCGTTCCCGGGTGACTCCTCCGCCGCGCTGCTCTACAAGGTCGTCCACGAGGAGCCGGAGCTCGGCCCGGGGCTCACCGGTGAGCTGCGGGAGCTGGTGGCCTCCTGTCTCGCGAAGAACCCCGCGGACCGCCCCGCCCCCGAAGCGCTGGCGGCCCGTCTCGCGGGGGAGGGCAGTGGCGGCGCGGCGGGACTGGTGCGGGCCGGCTGGCTGCCCGGCCCGCTGGTGGAGCGGGTCAGCCGGCAGGCGGTGGAGCTGCTGAACCTCGATGCGGGGGAGGGGGCGGGCGCGGACCCGAGGACGGGGGCGGTGGCCGGGGCGGGCGTGCCGGGTGTGGTGCCCGGTGGGGCGTTCGGGCCGCCGGATCCCTCGTACGGGGCGGCCGGCGGGGTCGCGTCCGGCGGCGTCACGTCCGACGGATCGGGCGGGGCGGCGTCCGGTGGGACGGCGTCGGGGCTGGTGCCCTTCGACGCGCAGGCCCAGGCCGAGGGCGCCTCGGGGATCTCCGTCCAGGTGCCCGCCCAGCCGCCCGGCCCCCCGCCGCGGCCCGCGTCCTGGCCGGCCGCCGCCGGTCAGGCGGCGCCACCGGGGCCCGTCCACCCCCCCGACCGCCCCCGGTATCGCCGACCTGCCAACCGGGGCTGCGTCACCCGCCGCGCCCAAGGAGCGGCGGATCGCGCTGACCGGTGCGGTGGCGGGCAGGGACCGGCCGCGGCGGGTGAGTTGCACGCTGGTGCTGTCGGTGGCCGGGGCGCTGGCCGCCGCGACGACGGCGGCGTTCGTCTTCCGCCTGCTGCCGGGGACGGGCTCGGACGCCGACGCCGGACCGCAGACCGGCGCCAAGCCGCCGGCCGACGGCTCGCCCACGGCCGGTCCGACCGATCCCGCGGACCCCGGAGGCGAACCCACCGTCGCCAAGCCGTTCCTGGGCACCTGGACCGGCAGCATCACCACGGCGCACGGGATCCCCAACGGCACGATGACCAGCACCATCGAGCCCGGCGGCAAGGGCGACTACGTCATCCACACGGTCTACGACGCGGTACTGGTGCGCTGCGAGGCCAAGGCGAAGCTGGAGTCGGCCACCGCCGGCCGGCTGGTGCTCGTCGAGCGCCCGGACGGCAAGCAGGGGCCGGGCTGTACGGGCAACCAGTCCCGGGTGACGTACACCCTCGGCAAGGGGGGCGCCACGATCGCGTTCACCTCGGACGACGACGCGGGCGGCACGCCGAAGGCGACGCTGACCAAGCGCTGACCAAGCGCTGACCGAGCGCTGACCAAGCGCTGACCGCGGGCCGGACAGGCGCCGGACGAATGCCGGACGAACGCCGACCAACGCCGGCCGAGTGCCGGGCCGGGCGACGAGGCCGCGTGGCCCGGCCGCCAGCGAGGCTGTCGGACCCCTGACGTACGCTGGTTCAGTCGTGATGCCCGCCTGCGAAAGGGACGCCCCGGTGACCGAGAACGCCGACCTCCAGTCCGTACTCGACCGCGCCGCCCAGGGCGGCCGCATCACGCCGGAGGAAGCGCTCGACCTGTACCGCTCCGCGCCGCTGCACGCGCTGGGCCGCGCCGCCGACGCGATCCGCCGCCGCCGCTACGCCGGCACCGAGCACATCGCGACGTACATCATCGAACGCAACATCAACTACACCAACGTGTGCGTGACGGCCTGCAAGTTCTGCGCCTTCTACGCCCCGCCCAAGGACACCGCCAAGGGCTGGACCCGCGACCTCGACGACATCCTGCGCCGCTGCGCGGAGACCGTCGAACTGGGCGGCACCCAGATCATGTTCCAGGGCGGCCACCACCCGGACTACGGCGTCGAGTACTACGAGAAGCACTTCTCCGCCATCAAGAAGGCCTTCCCGCAGCTGGTCATCCACTCCCTCGGTGCGTCCGAGGTCGAGCACATGGCCCGGATCTCCGAGGTGTCGGTCGAGGAGGCCATCGAGCGCATCCACGCCGCGGGGCTGGACTCCTTCGCGGGCGCCGGCGCCGAACTCCTCCCGGCCCGCCCCCGCAAGGCCATCGCGCCGCTGAAGGAGTCCGGCGAGCGCTGGCTGGAGATCATGGAGACGGCCCACGGGCTGGGTGTGGAGTCGACGTCCACGATGCTGATGGGCACCGGCGAGACCAACGCCGAGCGGATCGAGCATCTGCGGATGATCCGCGACGTCCAGGACCGTACGGGCGGCTTCCGCGCCTTCATCCCGTACACCTACCAGCCGGAGAACAACCACCTCAAGGGCCGGACGCAGGCCACCCTCTTCGAGTACCTGCGCATGATCGCCATCGCCCGGATCTTCTTCGACAACATCGCGCACATCCAGGGCTCGTGGCTGACCACCGGCAAGGAGATCGGCCAGCTGTCGCTGCACTACGGCGCGGACGACCTCGGCTCGATCATGCTGGAGGAGAACGTGGTCTCCTCGGCCGGTGCCAAGCACCGCTCCAACCGCATGGAGATCATCGACCTGATCCGCAAGGCGGGCCGGGTCCCGGCGCAGCGCGCCACGACCTATGAGCACCTGGTCGTCCACGACGACCCGGCCAACGACCCCGTCGACGACAAGGTCGTCTCGCATCTGTCCTCGACGGCCATCGAGGGCGGCACGGCCCACCCGGAACTGAAGCTCGTCGAGGCGAACTGAGCCGCCGGTGCTGACACTTCACCGTGTGCGGGGGGTCCGGCTCGTGCACGACGGAGAGTTGGCCGAAGGGCACGCGGTCGTCGTGGACGGCGCCCGCCTCGCCGCCATCGGCCCGTACGAGGAGCTGCTGGCGGCCTACGCGCCCGCTGCGCAGGCGGAGCCGGCGGCCGGGGGCGGGGTGCGCATCCGCGAGTGGGACGGCGTACTGACCCCCGGGCGCTACGAACCGGACGGCGCCGCGCTGCTGGAGGCCGCCTACCACCCCGACCCGCGCGAGGCCGACGAGTTGGGCGGCGAGCCGATCACGGGCGAGGCGCTCGCGGCCCTCGACATGACCGACGCCCGCTGGGGCGCCAGCGCCCGCCGCGGGCTGCAGCGCCTGCTGGCCGCCGGAACGACCGCGCTGACCGGTCCGTTCAGCCGGCCCGTGGTCCGCACGGCCGTCAAGCGGTCCGGGCTCGCGGAGCTGCCGGGCCCCCGTACCCGCGCGCTGACCGTCGGCGGCCCGGCCGACTTCGCCGTCTTCGCGGCGGACGGCAGCGCGCTGGCCACGGTCCTCGCCGGCCGCCTGGTCCACCGCCGCCGCTGATCGCGGTCCCGCCGCGGCCGGGCCCGTCAAGGCACCGTCAACGCGCCCCCGTCGCACGTCAGGGCGGCGTCAACACAAGCGGAACGAGATATTCCCGACGGCATGATCGTTGTCGCGGGGACGGCCGGCGCCGGCCGCTCGCGATGCCCTGCGCACCGCTGGAGCGCCCGGATGTTCTGAGGGGGGCAGCCGGCCGTCCCCGACCAGACCTCCGGCGCCCTCGGGCCCGCCGGGCCGTGCCCGGTGCGGGTCGCCGCGGGCGCACGGTGGACAATGGCCGGGTGACCCGAGCATCCCTGGACAAGCAGCCGCACGAAGTCGCCGCGATGTTCGACGACGTGGCGGCACGGTACGACCTCACCAACGACGTGCTCTCCCTGGGGCAGGCGCGGCTGTGGCGCAAGGAGGTGGACCGCGCGGTGGCCGCCCGGCCCGCCGAGCGGGTGCTCGACCTCGCGGCCGGCACCGGCACCTCCTCGCTGCCGTTCGCCCGCACCGGTGCGCACGTCGTGCCGTGCGACTTCTCCGTCGGCATGCTGAGGGAGGGCAAGAAGCGGCATCCGTGGCTGCCGTTCACCGCCGGTGACGGGACCCGGCTGCCGTTCGCGGACGATGTGTTCGACGCCGTGACCATCTCCTTCGGGCTGCGCAACATCCAGGACACCGATGCCGCGCTGGCGGAGCTGTACCGGGTCACCAAGCCCGGCGGCCGGGTCGTGATCTGCGAGTTCAGCGAGCCGACCTGGGCGCCGTTCCGGACGGTCTACACCGAGTACCTGATGCGTGCGCTGCCGCCGGTCGCCCGCGCGGTCAGCAGCAACCCGGACGCCTACGTCTACCTGGCCGAGTCCATCCGCACCTGGCCCAACCAGCCCGAACTCGCCGCCAGGCTGCAGGGCGTGGGCTGGACCAAGGTCGCCTGGCGCAATCTGACGGGCGGGATCGTGGCGCTGCACCGGGGGACGAAGCCGACGGGCTGAGGCGGGGCCGGGGGCCGCGGCGCCCGGGGCCGGCGGGATTCGGCGTCGCTCGGACCGGTTCGGACTCGCTTGGGTAACTCCGCATCACCGGGCGCGCACCGACGGGAACCATGCGTGGGGCAGTGATGTCCCTACGTTCGCCCGCGGTAGCTGTTCGCGCTGCCCCTTGATCTTCCCGGAGTCCGCTTTGTCGTCGTTCTGCCCGGACTGTGGTTCTGCCTCGCCACCCGAGGCACGCTTTTGCATGGGCTGCGGCCGGGAGCGGCAGGCCGCCGCGCCTCCTGCCCCGGACGGACCGCCGCCTCCACCGCGGCCACCGGTCCCGGGGCAGCCGCCGGCCCCCGCCGCGCCGCCCGGCCCTCCCGCGTACGCCGCGCCCGCGCAGCCCTCGGCCGCGGGCGCCCTGCTCGCCCGCACGGTGCGGGGCGACTGGAAAGCGGCGGCCAAGATCGCCGCCGGGCCGACGCTGCTGCTGCTGGTACTGGCCTCGGTGCTGGCGATGTTCTTCTCGGACGACGCGCACTCGGGCGGGCTCGGCTGGGGCGTACGGATGCGGATCGCGCTGGCGCTGCTGCTGCAGAGCGTCGGCGGCTCGGTCACCCTCGCCGGAGACGCCGGTGCGTCCCTGGGGCCGTTCGGCGAGGGGCTCTCGGGTGAGGCCACGCTGTCGCTGGTGCCGCTCGTGGTCACCATGGCCTGGGCGGGCCTGCTGGCGGCGGCCGCCCGCCGGTTCGCCACCGCCGCCGGGGCACCCATGGCGGGGCCGGCGGCCGGCGCCCGGACCGCCGTGCTGGAGACCGTACTGCGGGTGGCCGCGCTCTGCGGCGCCGGCACCTTCGCCCTGGGCCTGCTGGCCCAGCCCTCCTACAGCGGCGTGGAGTTGTCGTCCGCGCCGTTCCTCGCGCTGCTGTGGTCCTTCCTGCTGGCGGCCGCGGTGTGCGGCGCCGCGGTGGGGCGCGGCGAGGCGGGGGCCTGGCTCGCCGCCCGGCCCGCCTGGCGGATCGCCCTCGGGGCGCTGCGCACCGCGCTGCTCGCGCTGCTGGCCGTCGTCGTCCTGGCAGGCGTGGTCGCCGTCGTGGTGCTGCTGACCAACGCCAAGGACCTCGACGGCGGCGGGGTCGTCGCGGCGCTGGTGCTGCTGCCCAACATCGGTGCGCTGGCGCTCGCGATGGCCTGGGGCGCGCCGGTCAACGCCGAGTGGAACCTCCCCGCCATCCCGTTCCTGGATTCCGGCCGGCAGTCGGTCGGCTACGGCGAGCTGAGCCATCTGGGCGGCGGCTGGGTGCTGTTCGGTGTGCTGGCCGGCGGTCTGGTCGGTGCGCTGCTGGTCGGCTTCCTGGTCGTACGGCGCAGCGCCGACCGCCGCGAGGCGCTGCTGTCCGCGGGCTTCTTCGTCGTCTCGCTGGTGCTGCTGGTGCTGGTCGCGGGCGCGAGCGTGAGCGCGACGTTCCGTGCCGGGAGCGGTGACGGATACGGCTACGGGGACGGCTACGGCGGTGGTTACGGGAGCGGGTACGGCGGCCGCCTCGCCGGTGCGCACGGCGAACTCGCCGCGGGCGGGGCCGAGACGCTGCTGTTCGCGCTGCTGTGGACGTTCGGCGCGGTGCTGGTCGTGCCGTACCTGCTGCGGATGGTGGGGCGCGGTGGCGGGCCGGCCGCACCGGCGCCCGGCGCGTACGGCGTCGCCCCGGCAGCCCCGTACGGTGCCCCGGGTGCCGCCCCGACCGCGCCCATGGCGGCCGCTCCGTCCGTTCCGGCGGAGGCCGCCCCGGGCGCCACTCCCGCCGCTCCCGCACAGGCCGCCCCGGCCACCCCCCACCCCCCTGCGCCTGCCGCGCCCGCGCCCTCGGCGCCCGCTCCCGCCCCGCCCACCCCCACCGCGCCCGATCTGCCGCTCGTGCAGTCCGGGCCGGACCCGGCGCCGGAGCCGCCCAGACCCCGTCGCCGTGCACTGAAGTGGCTGGCGCTGGCGCTGGCCGCGTTCCTGGTCGGCGGCGGGGCGACGGCCGGTGCGCTGTACGTCACCAAGCACCGCGGCGGCGACAACCAGAGCGCCGACCACGGCGAGGACAAGAAGGCCGACAAGCCGGCCCCGGCAACGAGCGCACCGCCCGCGCAGGGCCCGTCCGCGACCCCGACCCCCTCGCCCGGCGCCACCGCGAGCGGAGAGCCGACCGGCACCCCCACGGACCGGGCCACCGCGGGCCTGCCCTCCGGCTTCGTCCAGAAGTACGACCCCAACGGCTTCTCGGTCGCCGTGCGGCACGACTGGAAGCGGGAGCCCAAGGGCACCCAGACCGACTACAAGGCTCCGGTCGGCAAGCAGTACCTGCGCATCGGCGTGATCGCCAACGCCCCGCAGTCCTCCTACGACAACTTCCTGACCATGGAGAAGGGCGCCGAGAAGCGGACGAACTACCAGCGCATGGAGCTGAAGCGGAACACCTTCCAAGGCAGCCCGGGCGCCCGCTGGGAGTTCACCTACGTCAACGACACGGGGAACACCGTCCACGCCGTCGACCAGGCCTATCTCGCCGCCGACGGCACCGAGTACAGCATCTACTACGAGTGCCTGGAGGCGCTGTACGAGCCGGAGACCGACAAGATCTTCAGCACGGCGCTCGCCACCTGGTCCGTCAGCGACGTGGACGTCGACTAGGCGCGGACCGACCTCGACCAGGGGCGGACCAGGGGGCGTTCCCCCCGTCCGCGTGGGACGCGGGGGGGGGGGGGGGGGGGGGGGGGGGGGGGGGGGGGGGGGGGGGGGGGGGGTGTTTGGGGGGGGGGGGGGGGGGGGGGAGGGAACAAGGCCAAGCC